>NZ_VCKY01000021.1 GCF_005889735.1 Nonomuraea turkmeniaca | reverse complement strand
GGGGGTAGGCGGCGAATTCACGGCTGCGCGTGACCACAGGCACGTGCAAGGACACTGTCCCGGCCTTGGCGAACTTCAGGTCCAGCTTGATGCTCTCGCCGCCTCTGAGGCTCTTGGGGATCGACTGGAGCATGAGCTGCGGGCTCGCCTTGCCGGTGTTCACGAGCTGGTTGCTCGGCAGCTGGATCGCGGGTGTCACCTTCACCGTGCCCATGTTCCCCGCGGAGACCTCCACCAGGCTGTCGGCGGCGCCTGACGTGTTGAGGATGTTCAGGTAGATCGGGGCGGAGCCGCGCCAGGGGAGCTGAGCCCCGGCGTCCGGGCCGAGGATGAACGCCTGGGGGATGTGAATGCCGCTAGAGCCATAAGCACCCTTGTCGATCAAGGCTTGGGCCTCGTTGGGTGCGTAGGGCTTGTTGGTGGTGGCGTCGAATCCAGCCCCGCAGCCGGCGAGTACGGGGGCTGCCAAGAACGCGGCGGCAACGGTAATCCAGCGACGGCTGGTCACGGCGGGTTCTCCTTGGTCTTGCGCGTGCGTGTAGGGCAGCGCCCACCATATCCACCAGATTCCATGGTCATATCCACACCCCCGCAGGTCATTCGCTATGTCCGGAATGGAGATTCATAGACTTGACCGTTTGTCAAGCCCTAATACGCGGCTTTGACCTGCAGTTATGGGGATTTCACTGTTCCGGGAGGCTGTGGATGCGTGGTACTCTGGAGTACAGCGGAAGGGGTACTTGTCACATGACTTTCCAGGTCGGCGACACTGTCGTCTACCCCCACCATGGGGCTGCTCGGATCGAAGCAATCACGAAGCGATCCATCAAGGGTGAGGAAAAGACCTACCTGGTGCTCAAGGTCGACAAGGGCGACCTTACCGTCCAGGTGCCAGCTGAAAACGCAGAACTCGTCGGTGTGCGCGATGTTGTCGGCCAGGAAGGCCTTGAGCGGGTTTTCGACGTCCTCCGGATGCCGCACACAGAAGAGCCGACCAACTGGTCTCGTCGTTACAAGGCCAATCTGGAGAAGCTCGCGTCCGGCGATGTGAACAAGGTCGCCGAGGTGGTTCGGGACCTGTGGCGGAGGGACCGCGAGCGCGGGCTTTCCGCAGGTGAGAAGCGCATGCTCGCCAAGGCACGGCAGATCCTGGTCAGTGAGTTGGCCCTGGCCGAGAAGACCAATGAGGACAAGGCTGAGGCCCTGCTCGACGAGGTTCTCAACTCCTGAGCGCGAATTTTCCGCGGGTGGGCGTCGGAGTCGACGTCCACCCGTTCAGTTCAGGCGCTTCGGAGCGAGAGCTCAACCTCGCCGGCCTGCATTGGCCGGGTGAGACCGGGCTGGAAGGCCACTCCGACGGCGATGCGGCCGCGCACGCTGCGTGCGATGCGCTGCTGTCCGCCGCCGGGCTGGGCGATCTCGGCCTGCTGTTCGGCACCGCCGACCCCCGATGGGCCGGCGCTTCGGGCGCTGCGCTGCTCGAGGAGACCGCCCGTCAGGTGCGTGCCGCGGGCTACGAGATCGGCAACGTGGCCATCCAGGTGATCGGCAACCGGCCCAAGCTGGCGCCGCGCCGTACGGAGGCCGAAAAGGCGCTCACCGCCGCCGTGGGGGCGCCGGTGAGCGTCTCCGCCACCACCACCGACGGGCTCGGCTTGACCGGGCGCGGAGAGGGCATCGCGGCCATCGCGACCGCGTTGGTGGTCAACCTTTCCGCATGACCGGGCGTCCTCTTGTCGGGATGCGTGAGGGTGTCCTGGCGGGTCGTCGCCTAGCCCGCCCAATGTGGAGGCGGCGGTTCGTCACTGGCGCGGTACGGACCGCCGCCTTCCCTTTTTGGTTGTTTGTCCTGTTCGGCGGGTAGGTCTTCCCAAGACATGTGAACGTCTTCGGGGGGAGCTACACATGATCGGCGCGATTGTCTCTGCTCTCGTCATCGGCGCCATCGTCGGTGCGCTGGCCAGGCTCATAGTGCCTGGCAGGTCGGGCATGTCCATCGGCCTCACCCTCATCGTCGGCATCGTGGCCGCGCTGATCGGCACGCTGATAGCGCACGCGTTCGGCTGGGCCGACACGCGTGGGATCGACTGGATCGAGCACATACTCCAGCTCGCGCTGGCGATCGTGGGTGTGCTCCTCGTGACCAGAATGGGCATGGGGCGCCAAGGACGAACCCGTGGCACACCCACCTGACCTGCTCGTACACCAAGAACGCGCATAATCGCCGTAGATCGGGTAGCGAGCATCCCCGTGGGAGTGAACCGCTCACTCTCACGGGGAGGTTTCATGTCATGACCATCCAATCCATCCTTGGCGCCATTGTGATTGGCGCCGTGATTGGCGCAATCGGTCGCCTGCTGCTTCCCGGCAGGCAGGCCATCGGGTGGATCCTCACCATCGTCGTCGGCATCGTGGCCGCCCTCCTGGGCACACTGCTCGCGCAGGTGCTGGGCGTGCAGACGACGCCGGGCATCGACTGGATCGAGCTGGTGATGCAGGTGGTGCTGGCGATTGTCGGCGTCGGCCTGGTCGCCGGACTCCGGCGGGGGACCCGGATCTAGGGCGAAATACATAGGCCCGCCCGGAAGCCGTGGCTTCCGGGCGGGCCCTCGACGTCTTCCGTCAGTCTTCTGGCGGACGGGGACTGCTGCGTAGGCGGCCCGAAGGGGCCGGGGTGTCCTCGTGGACCACCGGGTGCGGGGCGGTGTCCGCTAACCCGTCCTCGCGCCGCTCTCCGGCGTCTGTGTCGCTGTCCGTTCGGGGGCCGCTGTCCGCTCGGCTCACCGCCTGGCGCTCGCCGGCGTCGGCGGCCTCCGGGCCGTGCTCCGGGTCGGGCACTTCCTCGTCCTCGAAGACCGGGTGCGGCTGGGTGTCGGCGTCGCCGTCGTCCGGGCGGGGGTGGACGAGGACATCGGCCGGCTTGACCCGGTCACCCCAGCGGACGGGGCGGGTCTCCGGCTCCTCTCGGAGCTCCTCGTCGGCTTCCTGGGCGGGCTCGGCGGCCGCCCACGCGTGCTCCTGGTCCTGGACGGGCTCGTGAGCCTGCTCCTGGTCCTGGACGGGCTCGTGAGCCTGCTCCTGGACCGGGACTGGCTCGTGAGCCTTTTGCTGGTCCTCGACGGGCTCGTGGACCTGCTGCCGGGCCTGGACGTGCGCACGGGCCTGCTGCTGGGCCTGGACGGGCTCATCAAGCTGCTCCTGGGCCGGCCACTCGGTCACCTGCGCCGAAAGCGGAGGTCGTTCCTGGTCGGGCACCGGCGGTGTCTCCGGGGCGGCGGTGGGACCGACGAGCGGTGTGGGCTCCATCACGGGCGCAGGCGCCTCGGTGACCAGCGGAGGCGGCGTCTCGGCCGGCCGGGCGCGGTGGAAGGGCACGAGGTCCGGCTCGCCGTCGTCGCTCTCGTACTCGCCGGAGACCCGACGCTCCTGAACGTTCTTGATCATCAACAGCCACAACCACAGGGCCACGGCCAGCATGATCCAGGGCGCGAGGGCCACACCCACGGCCGCCTGCCGCGCGTCGAAAGTGAACCGCACCGCCGTGGCGACGTTCGCCGCCGCCGCGGCCACGATGAGCAGGATCAGCACGATCGCCGTCTGCACGCGTACCAGCAACCGGGCCGAGCGCAGCAGCAACACGCCGATCATCGCGACCACGAGGAGCGCGTCGAACGCCGCTGGATAGAGGAAGGCGAGGTCCTGCCTGGCCTCGCCGGTGACGGCGAGTCCGCGCAGGTCGTCGAAGGAGAGCGCGCACGCTGCCCCGGTCAGGGCGGCGACCGCGAGCCCGGCCAGGGCGATGCCCAGGCGACGGAGCGTAGAGGGGGGAGTCACGTCCATGGCGGTTCGAGCCTACAGAAGAATGTGAATCAAGACCGATCAAGGGAGAGACATGCCCCAGCTGCCAGAAGAAGCACGCAAACTCCTGGACGCCCCGAACTACGCGACGGTGACGAGCATCAACCCCGACGGCGGGCCGCAGTCGACGGTCGTGTGGGTGCGTACGGACGGCGACGACGTGATCTTCTCGACCGCCAGAGGGCGCAGGAAGCCGCGTAATTTCGAGCGCGATCCGCGCGCGAGCCTCCTGGTCATCGACCCCGACGACCCGTACCGGTATGTGGAGGTGCGTGGGCAGGTGACCATGACGGCCGACCCCGAGGGCGCCCTCATCGAGGAGCTCTCGCAGAAGTACCGGGGCGAGTCATGGGAGGACAAGCCGGGCGTTGAGCGGTTGATCGTCCGGATCCGGCCGGACAAGGTCACGTTGCGGGGCTGATTTATCGACGTGATAACGCCGCTAAGGCGTTAGCCTTTCCTTCGTGAGCCTGCACATCTACGACACCAGCACGCGCGCCATCCGTGAATTCGTTCCGGTCGAAGCCGGCCGGGCGTCGATTTACCTGTGTGGTGCCACCGTGCAGGCTCCCCCGCATATCGGGCACATCCGCTCAGGTGTGAACTTCGATGTGCTCCGGCGCTGGCTGGCGCGTTCCGGCTACGACGTGACGTTCTGCCGGAACGTCACGGACATCGACGACAAAATCATCAGAGTGGCGGCCGGAGAGGGCGTGCCCTGGTTCGTGGTGGCCGAGCGCAACCAGCGGGCCTTCACGTGGGCGTACGACACGCTGGGCTGCCTGCCGCCGACGGTGGAGCCGCGGGCCACGGGCCACGTACCCGAGATGATCACGCTGATGCAGCGGCTGATCGACCTCGGCCACGCCTATGCCTCGGGCGGGGACGTCTACTTCGACGTGCAGTCGTACGCCGACCGCTACGGCTCGCTCTCCAACCAGAAGGTGGAGAACATGCGGGCCGCGGCCGACACCGACGACGAGTCGTGCAAGCGTGACCCGCGCGACTTCGCCCTGTGGAAGGGCGAGAAGCCGGGCGAGCCGACCTGGCCGACCCCCTGGGGTCCCGGGCGCCCCGGCTGGCACCTGGAGTGCTCGGCCATGGCGACGAAATACCTCGGGCCGACGTTCGACATTCACGGGGGCGGGATCGATCTCATCTTCCCGCACCACGAGAACGAGATCACCCAGTCACAGGCGGCCGGCGACGGGTTCGCGCGTTACTGGATGCACAACGGGATGCTCAAGATCGGCGCCGAGAAGATGAGCAAGTCGCTCGGCAACTCGCTGCTGATCCCCGAAATGGTGCAGAAGGTACGCCCCGTGGAGCTTCGCTACTATCTCGCGGCGCCGCATTACCGCTCCTCGATCGATTACTCGGAGGAGGCGCTGCTGGAGGCGGCGGCCGCGTACCAGCGCATCGAGGGGTTCGTGACCCGTGCCGCCGAGGTGATCCACGACGTGGACGCCGACGCGCCGCTGCCGCAGGCGTTCGTGGACGCGCTCAACGACGACCTGGGCACGCCTCAGGCGCTCGCGGTCGTCCACGAGGTGGTGCGCGAGGGCAACGTGGCGCTGTCGCGGGGCGACAAGGAGGCGGTGGCCCGGCTGCTCGCCGAGACCCAGAACATGCTGGACGTCCTCGGCCTCGACCCGCGCTCGCCGCAGTGGCGGGGGGCCGGGTCGGACCTGGCGCCGGTGGTGGACGCGCTCGTGGCGGTGGCTCTGGAGCAGCGCAAGGCGGCCCGGGCACGCAAGGACTACGAGGCGGCGGACGCGATCAGGGACCAGCTGGCGGCAGCGGGCATCACGGTGGAGGACACGCCCCACGGGGCGCGCTGGGAGCTGTCCCGCTAGGCGGCGCTCTTCGAGGCTGCCTCGGCCAGGAGCTCGGCCTGCCGTGCCCAGTCCCCGCCGTCGAGGCCGAGCCCGACCGCGTCGGCTCCGGCGGCGGCGTACGCGGCCAGGCGCTCGGCCACTTGCGCGGGACTGCCGGTCACCGGGACGCCGGCCGCCTCCTCGGGCGACATCCGGTGCATGTCCACCAGGGAACGGACGAAGGACTCCAGGGCGGCCGCCGTGTCGCCCGCGAGGAACGCATGACCGCCCACAGAGATGGACGGGACCGGCCGGCCGAGCTCGTCGGCGATCTCGCGCAGCCGCGCCGCCTTCCCCGTCAGGGCCTCCGGGGTGATGAGCGACGGGGCCCACCCGTCCCCGTACAGGACGGCGCGGCGCATCGCAGCCTCGGAGTTCCCGCCGATCAGGATGGGCGGGACCGTCGCGGCCGGGGCCAGGACGAGCTCCTCGCCGGGAATCACTTCGGCCGGCTCTCCCCCGATGAGGCGCGGCAGGAGCTCCAGCGCGGCGTCGGCACGGCGGCCCCGCTCTCCTTGTTGCGCTCCGCCGGCCGCGCGCCAGAAGGGCGAACCGGGGAAGCCGCCGATACCGACGCCGAGCACGACACGGTCTCCGGACAAATGCTGGAGTGTTTGGATCTGCGCGGCGATCCAGGCGGTGGGGCGGAGCGGGAGGGTGAGCACGCCGAACTCCAGCTTGATCCGGCTGGTGGTCGCCGCGACGGCCGCCAGGACGAGGGTGGGGTCGAATCCTGGCGTGCCGTCACCGATGAGCAGGTCCGGCATCCCGACGGCGTCGTACCCGAGGGCTTCCAGGTGGCGAGCCATGGCGATGGCGGGGAGGCCGGAATCGTTCGCAGGCAGGCTGGTGGTGATCCGCATGACGTCACGGTAAAACGTCAAGCGGACTCGAGGTCAATTCGTGCCATCGTGGGCGCTTGCCACTCTCACCTCGCATACACCGTCCGAGCAGGAACGTTGTATGCGCCCCCGCGAGATCGTCTGCGCCAGCCCGATCGCCCAGCAGGTGGGACACCCCCGGAACGCCAGCACGCCCACGACGGCGAGCAGCAAGCTGATCGGTCCGATGACCGGGATGAGCGCAACCGAGCCGGCCAGCGCCCCGAAGCCCACCACACCGCGCACCAGATGCCGCGGCAGCGACGAGCTCGCAAAGCTCCGACTCTCAGTCACCGAGACCTCCAGGCCCCATACCGGACAGGGTGTGCTGCACGGCCGCGCGCGCACGATGCAACCGCGACTTCATCGCCGCGGTGCTGAGCCCCAGCGCCTCGGCCACCATCCGCCCGCCGAGCCCTTGCACATCCCGCATGATCAGCACCTGCCGCTGGTCGGCGGGCAGTGCCGCGATCGCCGCCGCCACCCGCGCGGCCTCCAGTCGCTCGAACACCTCATCCTCGGCCGACGGCACCGCGATGGACTCGGGGAGCGGCGGCTGTGGCCGCGCCATCCACCGTGCCCGCCGCACGCATTCATTGCGAATGATCCGGAACATCCACGAAACGAGCGCCCCTGAAGCACGCAAGGTTCCAATCTTGCGATACAGGACGATGAGCGCCTCCTGCGCGGCGTCCTCGGCATCCTCGGGCGTGGCGCACAAGGACCGCGCGAACCGCTGCACATGCGGGTGCGCGCCCGCCACCAGCGCCGCGATCGACTCGACGTCGCCACTGCGCGCGGCACTGATCAGCCGCTCGTCCGACCACGCCGTCTCAGCCACGTTCACGCCCCCTCCGGCGGAGCAGGACGACACTACACGTGCAGATGAGCACGGCAGCGACGGCGACGGCGATACCTACGACCACGTCAACCACCTCCATGTCCGTTTGTCGCCGGCAGGCTTGCCGGGACACGTATGAGAGGCACCGAAGCCGCGAAAGGATTCGCGACGCCGAGCGGTCGACGTCCGGACGATCGGGACACTGCCCCGATCGGCGACCCAGCGCCGGAATCCGCCACCGAGTCCGACGACGATCGCCTGATCGCCTGATCGACATGGCGCGCGCCCCCAAGGGCCTGAACTCTGGGTGCTCGTGGCTCGGCGAATCTGCCGGAGTGGCCCGGCGTGGTCGGTTTGGGATAAGGCGCCTGACGGCCCGAGTACCCTTGATGACATGGCAGCAGGGGGTAGGGCGTCGGGCAGGCCCGCGAAGAAGAAGGGCCCGTCCAAGGGCACCGGGGGTCAGGGACGCCGGTCGCTTCAGGGCAAGGGCGCGACTCCACCTGCCGAAATGCGCCATTGGTACAAGGACAAGTCCCGCGCCGAGCGCATCGCGCGTGAAGAGCAGGGCGGCACCCGCCGTCCGGCCCCGACCAGGCAACGCCGCTCAGAAGACGCTCCGGAGTACATCGGCGGCCGCAACCCCGTGCTCGAGGCCCTGCAAGCCGGCGTGCCCTCCAACGCCCTCTACGTCGCCCCGCGCCTCGAGAACGACGACCGCGTACGCGACTCCATCAAGATCGCCGCGGAGCGCGGCATCGCCCTGCTCGAGGTCACCCGCGACAAGCTCGACCGCCTGACCGAAGGCGGTGTGCACCAGGGCATCGCACTCCAGATCCCTGCATACGACTACGCGCACCCCTCGGAGCTGGTGGAACTCGCGCAGGACGCAGCAGAGACCCCACTGATCGTCGCCCTGGACTCCGTCACCGACCCCCGCAACCTGGGCGCCATCGCCCGCTCCGCCACCGCCTTCGGCGCCCACGGCCTCCTCATCCCGTCGCGCCGCGCGGCCGGCGTTACGGGGGGCGCCTGGAAGACCTCCGCCGGCACCCTGGCCACCCTCCGGGTCGCCCGCGCCGCCAACCTGACGGCAGCCCTGCGCGAGTACCGCGACGCGGGCCTCTTCGTCATCGGCCTCGACGGCTCCGGCGAAACCGACATCGGCGACGTTCAGCTACTGAGCGAGCCCGCAGTGATCGTCGTAGGCTCGGAAGGCAAGGGCCTCTCCCGCCTGGTCCGCGAACAGTGCGACGTCCTGGCCCGCATCCCGATGCACGCAGCGGCGGAGTCGCTCAACGCGGGCGTCGCGGCGGGCGTGGCACTGTACGAAGTCGCTCGTCACAGGCGTCTCTAGCGTCTACACTGATAGGCCGCGCCGACGTAGCTCAATCGGCAGAGCATCTGTCTTGTAAACAGAAGGTCAGGGGTTCGATTCCCCTCGTCGGCTCTACAACATGAAGCCCCTGAACAGGCGATACGCCGTCAGGGGCTTTCTGTTTGTCTGTACAAAGCGCGATCTTGCTAACAGGTTGCTAATAGAGCCACTGCGAGCGGCTCTGAAGCCAGGCGACGTTCCGTCCCGTCCAGCAGATGTACCAGTCGAGCAGGGCTACCGGCTGGATCCCCCGCTGCAAGGGAACCTCTAGCGTCTGTCCTGCGCCAAGGTGTGGAGGGCCACCAGTACATCACCTCAGTCCCTTCCATCTCCGTCATCCACAGGGTGCAGGCGAGCTCGCCGTTCGTCGCGAGCATGCTCATTCAGGCGAGGCCATGCCAGGGCCAGGATCATGGTGCTTGGCATCGGCTGGAGACGAACCACATGATGGGCTCGACGCCTACTGCGGCAAAGTTGCGGGAGGCGTCGAACGTCAACCAACGAAAGCGTGCGCGGTCAAGCGACCCGTACCGAATGAGGCCCAACGCTGATCGTCACATCGACATGGCCGCCGAGAGCGGCTGCGTAGGCGCGGATAGTCTCGAGTTCCATGGAGTCCAGATCGCCGTTCTCGATCTGAGAGACTCGTGCTTGAGAGATTCCGAGAGCAGCCGCCACCTCAGATTGAGTCTTGCCGACAGACTGGCGCAGTTCTTTCAGGTGGTGGCCGGCGACGTAGGCATCCAACTGCGCATCGGCGGCAGCCTGACGCTGTGGGTCGGCCAGCTCGGGGTACAACCGGTGTGCTTCCGCCTTAACCTCACGCCAATTGCGTCCAGGGCTCATCGCTTGCCCTCCCTCTTCGTCTCAGCTGACTTCGCGGCGCGATACTCGGCATAGCGTGTTTTGGCCAGCGGGATTGCTTCCTCGTACCAGCGCGACCATCTACCGGCCTTGTCACCGGCTACAAGGAAGATCGCTTCCCTGTCCGGGTCAAAGACGAACACGATTCTAATCTCGGTTCGCTTCCGGGAGCCCGGGCGGAGCTCCTTGAGATTGCTCATGTCGCCGTCCATCAGGGTGTCCACCAACGGACGCCCCAGGGCGGGACCGACTTCTGCAAGCCGGTCAATGGCTCTCTCGATCAAGGCGGCGGAGTCGGGATCGCTCTCGCAGGGTTTGAGGAACCACGATTCGACAGGCTCAAGCAGCACGATCTCCCATGCCACACAGGCAGTATAACCTCTAACTTATGTCGAGTCGAGTGGTGGGTCGCTCCGTGATGCGATCTCGGAGACGTTTGTGTGTGGCGTGCTGGTCGCATGCGAGCGATGTCGGCTGAGGCTCAAGGTGTGCGCGACGTAGAGGAGATGCGTACCGCAGCAGGCAGGACATGTGCTGTTGAAACAAGATGATCGGCCGAGGTGTCAAGTCCGAGATCCAAAACTGACGAGCATCGTTGACACCTGGGTCTCCGGCCACTACGGAGACCATCTATGTCGAACCCGAACCCCCCGCTCGACCGTGAGGCCAAGCGACGCCTGGCCATCATCCGCTACGCCGAGGAGGTCACCGGCAACGTCGCACTGACCTGCCGCTACTACGGAATCAGCCGATAGCCCTACTACATCTGGTACCGCCGCTATCTGGCCGAGAGCAATGCTCAGAACATGTGATCGGCTCGGGGGGCGTATCCTCCCGAGTGATCGAGTCGAAGGTCACTGACTGAGCCAACGTTGGCGCGCTGGAGGCCGAGGCCAACTCCTATTTGGCCGAGCTGGCCGACGCTCGCGACGCCGACGGCCGTCATCTGGTGGTGCGCAACGGGTTCCACGGCGAGCGGACGATTGCCACCTCGGCCGGGCCGGTGCAGGTCAAGGGGCTGCGAGTGAACGACAAGCGGGGTAGATGCCGAGACTGGGGAGCGTAAGCGGTTCTCATCGATGATCGTGCCGTCGTGGGCGCGCAAGTCCCTGAAGATCTCCGAGGCATCCGCTGCTGTATCTGCATGGCCGGTCCACCGGCGACTTCGTCCCCGGCCCTGGAGCAGTTCCTCGGGCCGTTCGCCGGGCTGTCGTCGGCGACGGTGTCGAGGTTGACCTCTCAGTGGACCGATGATCACAAGGCGTTCCACACGAGCGACTTGTCGGCGACCGACTTCGTCTACGTTTGGGTCGACGGCGTGCATCTGAAGGTCAGGTTGGACCAGGCCAAGGCGTGCGTGCTGGTCTTGGTGGGCGTCCGGGCCGACGGCAGCAAAGAGCTGATAGCTCTGGACGAGGGCTACCGGGGAGTCGTCGGAGTCGTGCGCGAATCTGCTGCGCGACTGCGCCCGGCGCGGGATGCGCGCCCCGCATCTTGCCGTCGGCGACGGGGCGCTGGGCTTCTGGAAGGCGCTGCGCGAGGTGTTCCCCGAGACCAAGGAGCAGTGCTGCCGGGTGCACAAGGGTTAGGGGAGTTCACTCACCTCTGTGGCACCGTGCTGCGGCACGGCTGGGGGCCGCACGCGCCGCCGTCTCGGCACGCCGCCGCCTCCCGCTGGCGCTCCCTGCGGACGGCTAAAAGCACCCGGCGGACGGCTGGCCGGGACGAGGGGAGGGGGCCGCCGTGCGACAGTACAGTTCCGGTCACAGGGGAGCGCACTTCTCGGGTCACGAGGCGGGCCAGTCAGCGCCGGCGTGCGCGGTCACAGAGTCGGACTTACTGCATGCCTCCGTCGGGCGCTCCGGTTCCGCGCAGCCAAGATCGTTCCTGTCCATCTGAGTGGGTTGCCGTGGAAGCCTGCCCGTCTGCCGCCGTCCCAGGGCAAGCCCTAGCAGACCGGCCGCGGGCCCGCCTTCTCTCCATCACGCCCCTGACACCGGGCACGCGTCCGGGCAGCCCCGCGGCCGGCCCGCTACCCTGACGGTGGACGACGGCAGGCGGGCAGGCCAGGAGCGTGGTTGGCTGACGCTCAGCGGGGGCTGAAGGCTTGCCGGTCGCGTCAGGGGGCACTTGATCGGTACTACCGAGCTGGGTGGCAGTGGCCGCCGCTGTGGGAGTGTGAAATGGGGCTTTTGGTCTTTGTCATCAAGACCGCCGAAACCGAGGAGATCGTGACTTATGGGTACGGCGGAGGCCCCGACGACCTCGTGGGCGTGGTGAGCATTCATAAGGCGACCGGCACCCCAGTGGATGAAGACGCCCTGCCGGGGCAGGCCCGGATCGCTCTGCGGGCCATCTTCAGGGGAAAGTCGAAGACCGACGATTGGCCACACCACTACACCTATGCGGCCTGACCACCGCGAGTGGCAAACTGACTGACATCCGGGATGGCGATCGAACACACGTGCGGATGCCGGGCATAGATAGCTAGCTTGCCGAACTTGTGACTCCTCAGTGGATCAGGGTGATCGGGGCCGCATCGGTGTCGGGTTCGGAAGTTTGGTCGCGATCGTCAGCCCGCCGGTAGTGCGAGCTTCTTCGCGTACCCGCTCAGCTCGGTCATCGGCGCACCCGATAGCGCAGGTGGAGCACCCGGTTGCCCTGGATCACCACGTCAGGGTCCTCCAACAGGTGCTGCGCGTGGACTGACCCGAAGTAGCGCTTGCCGGACCCGAACACGACGGGTACGACGTCCATGCGCACCTCGTCGACCAGGCCCGCGGCAAGCACCTGGCCGCCGACGTCGCCAGCGGCGACCTCGACCATGCGGTCACCCGCAAGCTCCTGCGCCTTGGCCACGGCTGCCTCGACGCCGTCGACGAAGTGAAACGGCGCCTCGGGGTCCCAGCCCTCGGGCTCCGGCCGGTGCGTCACGACGACCACGTGGTCGACCCCACCTGGAGGCTTCCCGTCCCAGCCGTCCGTGATGTCGAAGACGTGGCGGCCGACGATTGTCGCCCCGATCTGGTCCCAGTACGCCCGGGTGTAGTCGTAGGACGTCTGCGACACCTTCAGCTCGCCGCTCTCGTCCAACGGGACGTCACCGCTGGACAACCAGTCGAACAGCGGTCCGGGCTGGTCATTCTCGTCCGCGACGAAGCCGTCCACCGACACCGAGCTGTACATGACCACCTTGCCCACGGGGCTCTCCTCTGCTTTGGGGTGCCCCCAAATTAGCGTGTCGTGAGCTGTCGCTCTTGTAAGAAATCAATCGGCCGGCAGCGGCCAGCCGTCCAGCGCGTGGCCGGGATGTTCGCGCAGGAACCGCCGCCGGACTTCGACGTACCGGGTCGGCGTGAGCCCGGTGAATGCCCGGAACTCGTGGCCGAAGTGGGCCTGGTCGAAGTAGCCCGCGGCACCGGCGAGGTCGCCCCAGTCGATCGGTCCGGCGGGGTTGATCGCGAACACGGTGGCGGTGAAGCGGTAGGTGCGGGCCAGCCGCTTCGGCGTGACGCCGATGAGCTCCTTGAACCGCTGCGCCAGATGAGTGCTGCTGACACCGGCAGCCACGCTCAGGTCGCCGATCGCCACCGCCCCGCTGGCCGCCGCGATGACGCTGCTCGTATGGCGGACCAGCCCCAGACCGGCGGTCTCGCACAGCCGTCGCATCAGCTCCTCCTCGAGCAGCGTCAGCATCTCGTACGGCCCGGCCGCCGTGGCCAGCCGGTCCCGCAGCTCAGCAATGGCGGGCCGGCCCCAAACCTGCTCCACCGTCACCGGCCGGTCACACAGCTCGGCCGCGGGCATCGGCAGGAACGGCGCCAGCCCCCACGGCTTGACGTGCACGCCGACTGACCGGGTCCCCGGCGGATAGCCGAACTCGAAGGCGCGGGTGGGCATGGTGACCACGCAGCCGTCGGCGTACTCGGCCGTCTCGATGTCGGTGCCGGCGCGGATGCGGAACGGCGCCCCGAGGTTGACGATGAGCAACGCCGACGGACTCGGCGGCAGCGTCAGCCGGGCGTACGGCGGCGCACCCTCCAGGTAGTAGAGGTCGTCGATCAGCCCGTCCAGCGGCGGTCGCGGCACTCTGGACACGTACTCCACGCGTCACAGCATCGCCGATGCACGGGTGGGCCGCCAGGTCGTCGTACGCCGTCAGTCGCGGAACTGCGGCGGGCGCTTCTCCTTGCGCCCGGCCACGGCCTACACGAAGTCACCGGTCGGCAGCCGCACCAGCAGCCGGCCCACGCCCTCCCTGTGCATGTGCTGCTCCCGGCTCGCGGCGTCCATGCTGTCCCACAGCGTCCGCTCGGCCGAACGCTCGCTGTGGAGCACCTGGAGGATGCCGATCGGGTCGCCCAGGCAGCCTTTGGTTGGTGACAGGAGTGGGGACTGGAGAGGCGCTGACGCCCAGGTGACCGCATGCTGATTCTGCCGATGAAGGCTGGAGCGTTTGCCGGTCGATTTGGAGACGGCGTTCAGTCATGTGGCGGCTCGGGGATGTCGGTGAGAAGCAGCAGCGCCCAGCGGGGCGGGGCCGGCTCCCATTGCCTGTGTCCATAGCCAGCGCTTCCGCTGCCTTCGTGCACATGGCACAGTCCTCACTGTGCCGTTGGACGATCTGCCGGACTGGTTGCCGGCTTGGTGTCTGGACCATCTGGGTGGCGAACCCGCCGACGTGCTGTTCCAGCTGCAACAGATGTCGATGGTGTTCGGTCTCCGGTTGGCAGATGGTACGAACGTCGTGGTCAAGACGCGCGCCGATGACGGTCGGGCCGGGTCGTGTGTCGCGGCGCAGGCCCGGTTGGCCAAGCGCGGGTTTCCATGTGCCCGGCCGCTCACGCCGGTGGTCGGTGTCGGTTCGCTGGCCGTGCACGCCGAGGAGTTCAGGCCCGGCGGCGACGTGTTGCACGGGGACTCGCCGGACGTGGCCGTGCGCTACGCGGAGGTGTTCGCTCAGTTGATGGCCGAACTGGCCGACGTGACCGTCGCGCCGCCGCTGCCGAATCCGCGCTGGGTGCGTTGGGACCACTCGGATTCCGGGGTGTGGCCGGCGATCGAGTTCCTCGATGAGCCGGACCAGAGTGCCGTGCCCGCATTCGTCGTTGACACGGCCGACCGGGCCCGCGGGCGGATACTGGCCGCCGGCCTGCCGTGCGTGCTGGGCCACGCCGACTTCGAGGCGCAGAACCTCCGGTGGCACGGTCGAGAGGTGTGGGCGGTGCACGACTGGGACAGCCTGGCGTGGCAACCGGAGGCGGCGCTGGTGGGAGCGGCGAGTGGGGCGTTCGCCAGCGCCGGGCCGCCCACGCTGGCACCGATCGAAAGTTCCGAGGCGTTCCTGGTGGCCTATCAGGACATTCGGGGGCGCTTGTTCACGGCCGTGGAGCAGGAGATCGCGTGGGCGGCCAGCTTGTGGCCGGCAGCGCACAACGCCCGATGGGAAGCACTGCACGGCGACATCCCGGTGTCCGGCAATGCGCTCCGGGCACAAGCAGCCGAACGCCTCCGCCGAGCGGATGCCTAGCATCAGCATGCGAGCTCTGGTGAATGCCTGCCCGGCACCAACGTATGGGCGCACCGTCGAGAATCCGGCGGATCGCCGCGTACAACTCGACCGTGGACTTTGGGCTGCGCCATCGCCACCTCATAGCCGATCCCCGCGCCGCCATCCGCGTAGCTCACGGCGATCAGCAGATCCTTTACCTGCTCGGATGAGGCCACGATGGCAGGGTCTAGTCTCCTCGTCATACCTCGGCCTCGGGTGCTTTCCGGTCGAGCTCTTCGCTGAGCGGATTCCGGGGGACGCTTCTTGAAGACGCGCGGTGAAGCCGGTTGAACAGGACACGGTGACGGCGGCGGAGCGATGCCTAGTTTCTGATTAGCAAGAGGCGTCCTTGGAGCTGGGCGGCTGGAAGCGTCAAGAACTCCATCATCCCAGCTCAAAGAGCACCTCATTTGCCTTTCGGACCCTCGCTCCCATGTTCAGGCCGTGGATCCAGGCTGAGCGCCGGAAAGCCTACCAAGCATGCCTGCGCGCACATCTTCAGGTGCTCCAAGCGCCCAGCCAGCAATCAAAGGTAGCAGCAATAAGCTGTATTCCGCCACGGTCCTATACCGGCTGCCCGGCAGACAGTTCTGGCCTGCCTTCTCCCGTGCATCGAGTACCCAACACAGCCGCCCGGGTTGCAGCGATATTGCGTGGAGCACTCGTCCGCCGCAGCGCGGTGTTCTGGAACGACCAGCGCAAGAAGACGGTCGCCGATACTTCCGATGGATCGCATCACTTCGTTTGTTCCATTTCTGTGTTGCCGATTTGATTTGCAGTGAAAAATTCTCTTACCGGCTCGCTCTCCCTTCTGCTGGGGTCTCTGGCAGGGGTTAGCTTTCGAAGGGTGATGGCGTGGACATCGGCGATGGGGAAGTAGCCGTGGTCGCGAGAGTCGAAGCTGGCGTCGGTGTTGTCGCCGATCAGGATGAGTTGTCCGTCGGGTACACGGGCATCGGGCACCAGGGGCCGCACGGATAAAGGGACCGGATCGCCGGGCAGCGCGACGATGCGCTTGATGAGGAAGGGGCCGCCCATCGGCAGTGGGCTGAGCACCACGGCGATATGGCCGTTTCTCAGGGCAGACGGGGCCACTCGCCGGGCCACGAGCTGATCGCCGTCGGTGAGAGTGGGCGCCATGCTGTAGCCGTCCACGCGGATGATCGAGTACGCCCGGCGCAGCCATACGATCAGCGCGATGAGAGCAATGGCAGCGCACCCGGTGGCGAGGAGGATCGAGGCGGTCACCGCAGGACCACCTCCTCTTCCTGCTGCTGGTAGCCGCCGGCCCGCGGGCGGAACAGCGGGGCGTACGACCCGCCGATGGCCATGAGGTCGTGCTTCGGCCTCTGGGGCCGGCCCCGCACTTGCGCGAGCGGTGAAGACTCGCCCGATCCGAGTGTCGAGATACTGCGAACGATGTGGCAGGGCGGCCGCCTTCGTGGCGGCGATCACGCTCCCACCAGGGCCAGCGCGTCCAGGTCGGTGCCCGCTACCGTGCCGTCGGCATCGATCACGTAGACGGTTGGGTACCCGCTGACCTTGAACGTGCTCTGCAGGTCACCCATCGGTGCCTCGACCACGACCCTCGCCACGTCACCCAGGCGCTCGATCTCCTCGGCGACGTCCTCACCGGGATCGGCGACGACCACGGCGAAAGCCTGGCTTGAGGACCGGCGGGCTCGTGCGATGAACCGCGGCAGCAGCTCCTGACAAGGCAGGCAGCTGGGGAGAAGAAGGCAATGAGCGCGGGCCCACCCAGAAGCTCATGAGAGACCGGCTCGCCGGCGGTGGTCATGGCCGCGAACTCCGGCATCCTCTCGCCGATGACAAGCCCATCCATCATCGGCGGACCGAACGCGGGTTGCGCGGCCAACTTGCGGAGCCGACGGATCACTCCGGCCATCAGCAGCAGATTCACCATGCACAGCAGACCGACCGCAACGACGGCCGCGGCGAGATATTCCATCACACCCGCTCCCCGGGTCTTTCCATGAACAGATCGGCGAGGTCGTCGAAGACGATCAAGAGGATGGCTCCTACCAGACCGGCGACTGCGGCGATCGCCAGCCCGGCAGCCGTGACATCGCCGGGGGCTGCCAGACCTGCCCAGCCCAGCACGACCACCGCCAGCAGCAGGCTGTTGCGCACCAGGTGCGACGGGCCCAGCGGGACCTCCGAAGCGCCGAAACAGCGGCACGAGGCCCGCGTCCCCCGCCGGATGGAAACGGCGACCCACGCCGAGAAACAGACCAGCAGTGTCCCGCTCATGGCCAGCCCCAGCGCTGGGAACAACATCGCGACGGGCACGACGGCCTCCACGGCTGCCACCACCACGGCCGCCGGCCATCGAACCCGCACGGGCAACATCACCAGAGAAGACGAGAAGGCCCGCAGCGCCGCACGGCTACGCAGCTTGGTGAAAGCCGACACGGCGAACACCGCAGCGAGCAAGACCTGGCAGGCCACCACCACTAGAGCCATGCCGAGGTATGTTTCTGCTCCGTGTTAGCGCCTCACTAGCGCGGGACTAGCGCGGGGTGCCCGAGGTGGCCGCCCCCTTGCCGGGTGATGACAACGCCGGTTCACGTTGCCGCCGATCGATGTCCCGCGCGTGAGCTCCAGTGGTTGCGGAGCGCACCGCACATCGCGGCGACCACCGCCATCACCGCGAACGCCAGCCGCCACGAGCCCAACTGGGCGAACAGGCCGCCGAGCGCCGGACCGGCGAAGTTGCCGACACCGTACATCGCCGACATCAGCGCCGCGCGTCCACAGCCGCGATGGCAGCGCCGAACGGATGACGGCGAACCCCAGCCCGGACAGCAGGCCCGCACCCAGCCCCCGAACTCCGCGCGAAGCCAGCAGCACCGCCATCGCCGGGCTCACCGCACAGGCCAGCCAACCCGCCGTGAACGTGGCGAAGCCGAGAAGCCGCCCAGCAACTCCCGCCAGGAGGGCGAGGCGAGGTTCACGCGGTCACCCCCATCGTCCGGTGCGGGCCATCGTGGCCTCCACCGGGTTCGGAGCCGCCGACCATGGCACGGCAATGGAGTCGTTCCGCGCATCGGTCAGTCCGTCGCACGGCTGCAGCTCGCCTGTTCTGACAGCAAGCTCCACGCGAGACTGTTCGTGGTCACTCATGACTTCAGGCGTGTCGTTGAACTGACCCGGAGACTTTCCGCCGCCCGTCGTCGGCGGTGCTGGACCGATGGGCGCGAGAGTTTTCAAGTCCCGATGGAAGCTGACGCACTGACCGCCAAGCTCGCCTGGACGGATGGTGGAATAAACCGCTCGAAATTTGGCGTGTCACTGCGCCTATGGCTCGAGGTTTCCGCGACGGAGCCGCCGACCTCTACTTAGGGGCTCGCGGGAGGACCA
Organism: Nonomuraea turkmeniaca; assembly: GCF_005889735.1. GTDB lineage: Bacteria > Actinomycetota > Actinomycetes > Streptosporangiales > Streptosporangiaceae > Nonomuraea > Nonomuraea turkmeniaca. Next base: position 56,458 of record NZ_VCKY01000021.1, on the reverse strand, counting down.
TCCTGGCCGGGTCGACCAGCAGGAGGCCCGCGACACCGAGTACGGGAAGGAGCGTGAGCTGCCACAGGCCGGCGCCGTCCCAGCCGAGTGCGCCGACCAGGCGGGCGAACAGGAGACCGGAGAAGGCCGCGGCGACGTAGTAGGTGAGGATGAACAGGCCGGCTCCGCGGCCGACTTGTCGCGGTCGGACGGCGCGCTGCATGGCGGTGGAGCAGTTGGTGAACAGGAAGCCGCTGGCGAAGGTGCCCATAAGGAAGGACAGCAGGTACTGGGCCGGGGCGGCGGTGGCGACCTGGTACATCAGGTACGCGGTGACCGCGGTGGCGACCATGGCGAACATCAGGAGGCGGGCCTGGTTGAACCGGTCGCCCAGCCAGCCGGCCGGCAGGGCCATCATGGCGCCAAGGCCACCCATCGACACGGCGAAGGCCGCCTGGTCTGGGGCGAACCCGAGCGCTTCGCGCAGGAAGGTGGGGTAGAGGCCGAGGTAGCCGTAGAAGACCAGGCCGGACACGGCGCAGGCGATGCCGATCCCGAGGGTGTTGCGGTTGTACGGGGACGCCGGCACGTGGTCATAGGACGTGGCATCGGCTTCCGTGGTCCCGCCGGTGACCGACTCGGTCATCTTGCGAGACACCGTGACCACGATGAGCAGGCTCATGACGAGACCGGCGGCGGCGAACAGGAAGAACGGCGCCCGCCATGTCCCCCAGCTCTCGGCGAATCCGGTGCCGATGAGCGGACCCAGGAACACGCCCAGACCGAAGGCCACCCCCACGACGCCTGCGGCCAGCGCGCGGCGGTGGAAGAAGAACGCCCCGATCACCGCGTACAGCGCGGTGGCCTGGACGCCCTCGCCGATACCCGAGACCAGGCGGTAGACGCTCATGTCGACGAAGCCCACGGCCAGTGGGATGGCCAGCGTGCCGAGGGAGTAGACCAGCACGCTGACGACGACAATGGCCTTGCGGGAGAGCCGGTCGGCCAGATAGCCGGTCGGCAGCCCGGCGAGCGCCAGCCCCAGCGTGAATCCGGTGGCCAGCAGCCCGCCCTGCTCAAGGGAGAAGCCGAGCTCGGTCCGGATCTCGGGCAGCAGGGGATAGAAGATCTGCCGGTCCATCGCGTTGAGCATGTACGAGGCGCACAGGACCGCGAACCCGATCGCGACAGAGGCTTTCGTCAACTGCTGGGAACTCGCGTGGGGGGAATCGCCTTGTGGACGCTCGGTGGTGCTGCTCATCTCGCTCTCCTAGGTGCGGGAGGGGTACAACCCGGCTTGCTGCACGTCAAAGCTGGGATGCCGGCACGGCGGGTATGGGGAATTATCAAGCGGACGGTCGTCCGTACAGTGGTCGCATGAGTTGGCCTCAGAATGATGTGCACGAGAATGCCTGTCAAGAGGCTGTACCGCAGATGTAACGTCACGGACGATTGTCCGCATGGTGGCTAAGTGCTAGCCGGCACGTGCGGAGCCGTCCGGCAGTCGGCTGCGGAACGCCGTCCGGAGTGTTGGATCATCTGGCCCGGATCGTTCTATCGTCGGTGGGTGACTGGAGCCGGCGATAGCGACGATCATCCCCGCAAGCTCTCCGACACCTTGCCGGATCTCACCATGGACCTCTCCGACACCGCGTCGTTCCATCACGACCTCGGCGGCACGGCCTCCGTCGGCCTGCTCGACACGGTGGTCTCGCAGCGCGTCCATCCAGGACTCGACCGCGCCGCTCCCGCGCCGGCGCAGACGGGCACCGTCTACGTGCTGCGCCGGCACCGGCAGCACCTGGTGGCGGGCATCGTCCTTGCCCGCATGCCGCGCGCCTGCACCACGTCCATGGCCAAGTCCTGGGCCGCTCGCCAGGTCGTCGCCCGGCTGCGGCCGTGGGAGCCGCTCGACGAGGCCGATCCGGACGGTGGCTGGCACACCACCAGCGGCCTGCTGGTCGAGCAGTACGCCCTCTTCCGCCATCCCGGCGGCTGGTACCTGCTCGACGTGGTCAGCCGGGTTCCCCGGCCGCGCATCGTCACTGACGACGACGCGCAAGCCTGGGCGGCCGACGTCCTGACCCCTGATACCCCGCTGAGCTGGGAACGCGGTCCCGCCACGGTGAGCGCCACGACGTGGTACGCGCGCTCGCCCACCGGCCGCCCATGACTACCCCGAGCCGCGTCGGTCCGGTGCCGCCGTACACGACGTAGGGTCCACACAGCAACCAGTCCCCGGCCGCGACCACGTCGGCCTTTGCGAGATGGGAGCATGCATGACCGTCACTCCCGCGCACCTGCGCGCCCTCGCGAGCCGCGCCGAGGCGCTCACCGCCGAGGTTCGTGCACTCTGCGGCAGCGCCCCGAACGGCTCGCCGGAGCCGGACCACCTCGCGGTGGCGAGGAACGCCGCGGATTGGCTGGCCAGAGGCGCCGCGGACCTGGAGCGCGCGGCCACAGAGCTGGCCCAGCTCCAGGCGCAGCCGTGCGGCCTGCCGTGGCGGGTCTGCCCCGAGCACGGCAACACCCTCGCCTCCAGAGCCGGCGTCTCCACATGCCGGGTGTGCGGTCGCACCTGGAACTACAGCCAGCTCGGCCAGCCGTGCGTGGAGCCGGTGACGTGGAAGGTGCTCGACCGGGCCGGAACGGAGACGAGGATGTGCGACGGGCACGTCCTCGGCGCCCGCGCGGCCGCCGCCGGCGCGACTTTCGTACGCCTCGACCAGCCATGACGTCGCCGGCGTGTTCCTGCTGCTGTCAGAGCTGAAGCAGGCTGCCGTGGTGGTCGATGCGGTCGGCCGACTCGTCGTCGAACCACACGCCGCCGGTTGCCAGGTAGCGGAAGCGGTGGGTCCCCGGAGGGAGGATCACCGACACCGTACGCAGGCCGTTGCGGCGGGGCAGGAGTTCGTGGCGGCCGGGTGACCAGTCGTTGAAGTCGCCGACCACGCTGACGATGCCGGCTGGCTGGTCCGGGGGCAGGGTGAAGGTGATGCGGGTCTTCGTACCGAACAGGGGCGTACGCCTGAGCATGGCAAATCCTCCCGGGGGGCGGGGAACGCCCCTAGCTTGATGGGGCTGGAGAGTCGGGAGGAATAGGACACGCGGGGGCGTAACCTAGTTTTCACGAGAGTTCACAGAACGGCAGCGTAAGACCGGGCTGGGCGGGGCTAGACGTCGACATTCACGTGGGCTTGCCACACGCCGTCGGTCTTGCCGAAGCGCAGGTGGCGTACGGCGACCGCCTTGGGCACCGGGCCCACCCGGTCCACGGTGGCGACCGGCACGGTGGCCAGGCGTACCTCGACCTGCCCTGCAGTGGCCTTTGTGCGCTCGTCGACAGAGACGTCCACCGCCACCCGCCGGCACGCCTCCACCTGGTAGATCGCCTCGTCCAGCACATCGAGGAGCAGCGCCTCGTCCGTCTCCTCGGCCGAGACGATCACGATGCTGTCGTCCGGCACGGCGTCGCCCACGTCGGCGAAGTTCTCCACCAGCGCCTGCACTGCCTCCGCCAGGCACTCCTCGCGAGTGTCCGCCCATGCCTCCACGGCGATGCCGGCGATGTGCGGCACCGCGCGATGCCCCCTACTCACACTGTCCACTCCATCATCAACACGAACCGCTGGGAAGAGGGCGGGGCGATTAGCGGCAAGGAGGGGGACACAGCTGAACGTTTCGATCATGATTGGGCAAGCAGTGCTCCCGCCGACCCCCTCCGGCCGAGAAAGGTGGATCTGGTGATGGCGATGACCGCTTATGGCTCGCTCGCCGAGGAGTCATTAGCCGACCTCATGGTGATCCTGCCCGGCATCGTGCTTTCGGCGTTAATCGCGTTGGCCATTCTCATTCTCGTTCCCGTGCTCGTCGCGCGGACGAAAAGCCCGCGCCGTTCGATACACTCGGCCCCCCCGCCGGACGGGTCTTGGGCGTGGCGTGCCCGCCCTGGCCAGATCTGGTGGGCAGATGTCCCGTACCGCGGCGGAGAGGGATCCAAGGAACGTCCCTGCCTCGTCGTACGCACACACCAGGACGGGATCGAAGTGCTCCAGATAACCAGCAAAGCCAAGCCCCACCTGCCCTTCCGCATGCAAATCCCGACGAAATCATGGGACCCGAAGGCGCGTACGGACAGCACGCTTGACTTCAGTGGCACGCCGCGGTTTGTGGACAACCACCGAGTTCGCCGTCTTCTCGGATCCTGTGATGCCCGGGTGTGGAATGTCGTAACGCAATACCACCAACCTGGCTGGGTTTATGACGCTCAAGAGCCTCGTCGATGAGATGGATCTCGACGAGTTCGCGCTGTACGGGATCGGCGAGCACGAGTTCTGCGACGAGTCGAGCCGGCTGCGTCCGATGAACCTGCGACCTGGTCGAGCCGGGACACCTGCGTGTGCAGGTGTCACCGGACGGCCAGGAGCCGATCAGTGACCGCGCACGGCGCACAGCAGCCGGTTGTTCCCGCGCTGCCAGAGCGTGCCGATCTCGGTGAAGCCGGCCGCGCGCAGCGCCTCGACGTGGTGCGACATCAGGTGTGACTCGGAGCCGTCGTGGGTGGCCCCGGCCGTGGTGCGCTCCTGGTCGAGCTCGGCGAACATCGGGTCCGCCGTGATCGCCTCCCACCAGGCCCGCCACTCCTCCGGCCGGTCCGCGCCGAACGCCCGCTCGGTCTGGCGGTCGTGCACGGCGCGCTCCAGCCGCGCAAGGACGGGCGTGGCGTCGTCGGTGTCCATGTGGTCACCGTTGAGCAGCACCCCGCCCGGCCGCAGCACCTCCGCCAATTCCGCGTAAACGCGGCGCAAGTCAGGACCGGAGATCCAGTGCAGCGCGGTCGTGCTGACCGCGGCGTCGGCGGGCCGGTCCAGGCCGAGCAGCCCCGTCCACCCGCTCGTCCGCAGGTCGGCGGGCACGAACGTCAGCTGCGGATACGCGGCCCGCCCGAGCCCGAGCAGCAGCGGATCGGCGTCGACCGACACGACGGTGGCCTTGGGCAGCCGGTCGAGCAGTCGCGCGGACAACGACCCCGGCCCGCACCCCAGGTCGATGACCAGCGGATCGGGCCGTCCCAGCGCCTCCACGGCGTCGATCAACGCGGTGAACCGCTCCTCGCGGTCGGGAAGGTAGCCCTCCTGCTGCCGGTCCCAGCGCGCGATCCATGCGAGTGCGGCATCGTGAGTGAGCACGAACATCTCCCTGTGACTGTCGTTTAAGCTTTCGGTAGTCACAACGTAAACTACGAAGGTGTAACCGGTCAATTGGATTACAACAGTCACACAGATGCCGTGGTCAGGGTCACGGTCGCCCTGGTGAACGCCCTGACCCCGGGCGAGCAGCGCGGACGCGCCTTTCCAGCGCCTGCCGACGCCGGCGCCGCCGCCGCCGAGGGCCTGGGCAGCGTCTACTCGTCCTACCGCGAGATCACCGCGGAAGAGGGCGCGGAGCTGGCCGAGGTCGCCGCCCGGCTGCGGATGGTCTTCGCCGCCGTCGCCGCGGGAGACATCGACGCCGCGGCCACGCGGGTCAACGAGCTCCTGGAGGAGACCCGCGCCAGACCGCTGCTCGAGAAGCACGACGGCGAGCCCTGGCACCTGCACTTCCACGGCCGCGGCGGCACCATGGCCGGCGACTGGGCGGCCAGTTGCGCGACCGGGCTGGCGATCGTGCTGGGCAGCGAGTTCAGCGACCGCCTCGGGGTCTGCACGGCGCCGCACTGCGACCGCGTCTACGTGGACGTGTCCCGCAACGGCACCCGCAGGTTCTGCTCCACGGCCTGCCAGAACCGCGTCAAGACGGCTGCCTTCCGCGCCAGGACCAAGGCTGACTGATCATTCGGCATCGAGAGAGCCCTCTTACCGCAGGGCGGCTTTCCCCTTACTAGGTCGAACCGCACATACCACGCTCGTCGCGCTCCCCGGCGCGGCCAGCGCGGAAACCCCCAATAACCACATCAACCGGGTCAAGATGACCGGCAAGCAGGAAGTCCCCGGTCCCGGCGACCGGAACGGCTTCGGCGTCTTCGCGTACCAGATCCGCGACGGCAAGCTCTGCTACACCATCACGGCCCGCAAGATCAGATCGGCCACGATGGCCCACATCCACGCGGGCAAGAAGGGTGTGGCAGGCCCGGTCGTCGTCACGCTCAAGGCCCCGGCGAAGGGCTTCGCGAGCGGCTGCGTCAAGGCGGTCAGGCACCAGAACAAGAAGAACGCCGTCGTCGTCCTCACCTTCCGTGAGCTGCGCGGCATCGTGAAGTGGCCGCACCTGTACTACGTCAACGTCCACAACAAGAAGTTCCCGGCCGGCGCCATCCGTGGCCAGCTCGGCTAGAGGTGAGCCCCTGCTCCAGCTCCCCGGCGCGGGCCGGGGAGCTGGAGCCCGTTCATTCGGCGGCCAGCCGTTCTGCCTCTTCGTGCAGCGCGAGGATGAGGACCAGCTCCAGCTGGAGCTTTTCCAGATCCGGCGCCGCAAGGCCGTCAAGGACGCGCATAATGGGCCTCCCTGACTGAACGACGCCCCACAAGTCACAGTGGTTTACCTGCTACGTCTCGCTTCTGAACCGTTCCCACGCTGATTGGCGTGTCATTCCGAGCGAGGCGCCGATGCGCTCCCAGCTGACGTCCCTGCCGCGCAGGTGCCCCACCCAGTCGCGCAGATTGTCGTCGACTTGAGCCTGCACGGCCGCGATTTTCGGTAGATGGTCGAGTATCTGCTCTTCGGTCATCGACTCCCACATGGGAAGGCGGGGCTCGGTGGAGGAGGCGAGTCGTTCCTCTTCGAGGATTGCATTGCACAGCTCGACGCATTGGTCACAAATGTGCACACCAGGACCGGCGATGATTTTCTCCACGTCCGTGCTCTTCTTGTGGCAGAAGGAGCAGCGGATCTTGTCTTTCCAGTCAGGCATGCCCTGACACTAATCCTGTCAGGCGGCACCTGACAACCCCGCACGCCGATCATGTTCCATCTGCGCCTGCAGGATGGCCTGCCGCTCCTCGGTGATCCTGCGGCAGATCGTCACATACGCGGTCAGCACTTTGGAGTACGCCTGGCGGGCCTGCTCCACCTGGGCCCGAAGGCACAGGATGCGATCGGCGTCGCCGAGGCGTTCGGCCCGGGCCAGCAGTGTGCGGGCCTCGTCGACGATCTCTTCGGCCCGCATCCTCGTGCGGCGCAACAGGGCGGCGCATTCGTGCAGCTCCGTCAATCGAGCCGAAGAGACGATGAACTCGGCAGTGTGCACAGATGATCCAGCCGTTCGCCTGCGGAGATCCGCTCCCATTCCCGCCACCTCCCGGTCAAGGTTGCCTAACTGTAGACGCGCAACCCTCGCCGGCGGATCACTCGGACCGCCGGTGGAAGACGTCCCTGCACCCTCCGGAGAGGTTTCTCCTCCCCGGAGGGAAAACCTCTTTCCTGAAGCCCGTTCGGTCGCGGCTGAATGTGGTACTTGACGCCCTTGCCGGGGCCTATTCGAAGAATGCCGTGAATATCCGTTCTCCGGAAAAGCAGGGGATGAAGACCTGCGATCGGGCCCATGACGCCGACCGTTCGTCACATACTGAAACGGAGCGACAGCGGACCGTAGCCCGGGAGTGGTGGCGATGCCGGCGACAGGCAACGACGACGCGGTGGACGTCAGCGTCGTCATCCCCGCACACAACTGCCGGGACTACCTCGACAGATGCCTCACATCCGTGCTCGTGCAGCGGGTCAAGAAGGAGATCGTCGTCATCGACGACGGCTCCACGGACGGCAGTGCCGATCTGCTCGACCTCTACGCCGCCTACCACAAGGCCAGCATCAAGGTGGTGCGCGTCGAGCGCAGCGGCGGCGCGGGCCGCCCGCGCAACGTCGGCCTCGAGCACGCCACCGGGCGATACGTGTTCTTCTGCGACGCCGACGACTACCTCGGCCCCGAGGCGCTGGAGCGGATGGTCGCCATGGGCGACAGGAACGGCTCCGACATCGTCCTGGGCAAGATCGTGGGGCACGGCAGGCGGGCGCCGGCGTCGATGTTCCAGCACAGCGCCGACCGGGCGGAGCTCGGCGAGAGCACCGTCTACAACAGCCTGTGCTGCTTCAAGCTGTTCAGGAGGGACCTGCTCGAACGCCACCGCATCAGGTTCGGCGAGGGCATGCGCGTCGGCGAGGACATCATCTTCACGGTCCACGCCTACTGCCACGCCCGCGTGATCTCGGTGGTCGCCGACTATGACTGCTACCACCTCGTCGCCAGGCCCGACGGCAGCAGCGTCATGCAGCAGCCGGGCAGCAGGGACCCGCTCGCCTGGCTCGCCATGATCAGGGAGCCGATCCGGCTCATGGCCAGGCACATCGAGCCTGGCCCGATCCGTGACCACCTGCTCCGCAGGCATTTCAGGCTTGACGCGTTCGCGCAGCTGGGGGCGGTGTTCCTGGAGAGCGACGACATCCGGCGCAAGGACATCGCGCGGGAGGTCGCCGCTCTCTGCGACGAGTGGTACACGCCGGGCGTGCACGAGCGGCTGGCCAGCATCGACCGGCAGCGTGCGGGTGCGCTGGACGACATCGACCGCCTGGTGCGCCTGGCCCGCATCGAGAGCGCCACCGTGCGGCGCACGCTGACCGGGCTGCGCTGGGACGGCGACCGCCTGGTGGTGACGGGCGCCGCCCGGCTCGACGGCATCAGCAGGGACGACGGCGTGGCCGTGGTGCTGCGCTCACGGTACGCCCCGCACACCGAGCTGGTCGTGCCCGCGCAGCGCAAGGGCGGCGAGTTCACCGTCCGCGTCGAGGCGGGCGCGCTCGACTCCGGCATCTGGGACCTGCGGGTGGCGGTCGAGCTGGAGGGGGTCGTGCGCTTCGGCAGGCTCGGCGCGGAGCGCGACAGCGGCATCACCCTGCCGCTCCCCAGGCTGGTCGGCGACCGGGCGGTCCTGCCGTACTTCACCAGGGACAACGGCAACCTGAGCATCGACGTCGGCGGGCACGTGATCGGGATACCGGGCACGGCCAGGCTGATCAGGACCAGATGGGGGCTCGGACGCCGGCTGCAGGTGGACGGCGAGGTCGCCGTCGCCGGCACCACCCCGGCGGCCGCGGCGATCAGGCGGATCGTCTGGCGCGAGCGGCGCACCGGCCGCGAGCGTACCGAGCCGGTGACGGCGCTGCCCGGGGGCGGGTTCACGGCCAGGCCCGCGGTGGGCAAGCTCGCGCCCGGCACCTGGGACGCCTATCTGGAGCTCGATCTGGGTGGGCCGCCCGCGCGGTTCAGGATCGAGGCCGAGGCCGAGGCGGTCGCGCCGCCGCGCAGGTGGTGGTTCGCCGCCCTGCTGCGGAGCGTGCGGCCGTACGCGACGCCGGACAAGGGGCGGCTGAGCACGGTCGTGCGGCGGCTGACGGCCGGGTCGGTCGTCAGAAAGATCATGCGCTAATTGCCATCTATGTGCAGGTGCAACACGATGCTCTAAAGTAGGAGCGGTTGTTCGTCCCCTTTGGGAGGCATTGTCGTGCACGTACCCGATGGCTTCTTCAATGCAGTTACGTCGGTGTCGGCCGGGGTCGTGGCTGCTGCTGGGGTCGCGGTGTGCCTCCGCGGGGCCCGGCGTGAGCTCGACGACCGCACCGCGCCCATGGCCGGGCTCGTCGCGGCCTTCATCTTCGCCGTGCAGATGCTCAACTTCCCCGTCGCGGCGGGGACCAGCGGCCACCTGATGGGCGGGGCGCTGGCCGCGATACTCGTCGGGCCTTATACCGGCGTCTTGTGCATGGCCGTGGTCCTCCTCGTCCAGAGCGTGTTCTTCGCCGACGGCGGGCTGACCGCGCTGGGCGTCAACATCACGATCATGGGCCTCGTCGGCGTGCTGGTCGGCTGGGCGGTCTTCCGGCTGGTCGCCGGACTGGCCAGGGGTAAGGGCGGGGTCACGCTGGCGGCGTTCCTGTCCGCGCTGATCTCCGTTCCGGCCTCCGCGATGGTGTTCACACTGCTGTTCTCGATCGGCGGCACGGCGCCGATCGAGGTGTCGGCGGTGGCGGCCGCCATGGGCGGCGTGCACCTGCTGATCGGCATCGGCGAGGGCGTGATCACGGCGCTGACCGTCGGCGCGGTGCTCGCCGTCCGCCCCGACCTCGTGTACGGCGCCCGCGGCCTGGCCAAACCGCTCGTCCTGCGCGGCGCGGAGGGCACGACCACCGTAGGCGCGCCCGAGCCCGCTCCTGTCCGCGGCGCCGGCCGGCCGTTCCTGCTCGGCGGGATCGGGGTGACGCTGGTGCTCGCCGGGCTGGTGTCGTTCTTCGCCTCCTCCTCGCCTGACGGGCTGGAGTCGGTGGCCGAGAGCAAGGGTTTCCTCGACCGGGCCACCGACCACGTGTTCAGCGGGTGGGCGCTGGCCGACTACGGTGAGGTGGGCGGGATCCCCGTCGGAGTGGCCGGGATCGTCGGCGTCGGGCTCGTGTTGCTCGTCGCCGGAGGTGTGGCCTACGCCGCCAGGAGCCGAGACAGGATCAAGGTCTGAGACGTGGGCGCCGGGCATCATCACCAGCTCTATCTACCGGGCGGCTCGGTCGTGCACCGGCTGCCGCCGCAGTGCAAGCTGATCGCGGTCTTCGCGTTCGCCGTCGTCGTGGTGGCCACGCCGCGTGAGCGGTTCTGGGCTTTCGCGGCCTATGCGGTGTTGCTCGGCGTCGTCGCGGCGCTGGCGCGAGTGCCGGCCACGTACATCGTGCGGCGGATGGTGATCGAGGTGCCCTTCGTGCTGTTCGCGTTCCTCATCCCGGTCATCGGGCTGGGGGAGCGGGTCACCGTGCTGGGGCTCTCGCTGAGCGTGCCCGGTCTCTGGGCGGCCTGGAACATATTGGCCAAGGCCACACTGGGGGTGGCCGCCTCGATCCTGCTGGCGGCTACCACGGAGCCGCGGGTCATCCTCATCGGGGCGCAGCGGCTGCGGCTGCCGAGCCTGCTCGTGCAGATCGCCATGTTCATGTTGCGGTACATGGACGTGATCATGGATGAGATGCGGCGGATGCGGGTGGCGCGGGAGTCCCGGGGGTTCGAGGCCCGAAATTTCCGGCACATCCCCGTGATCGCGCGGTCCGCCGGTGCGTTGTTCATCCGCTCGTACGAGCGGGGCGAGCGGGTGCATCTGGCGATGCTGAGTCGCGGATACTCCGGGCAGATGCCGATAATTCATGACATGTCGGCATCCGTACCCCAATGGGGCACTGCTCTCGCGCTACCCGCCGTGGCACTGGCAGTGTTGGGACTCGGACTGTGAACTCTCTCGAAGTCAGCCAGCTCGCCTATGCCTATCCCGACGGCACGCAGGCGTTGTTCGGCGTGGACCTGTCGATCTCCCGCGCCGAGCGGGTGGCCCTGCTCGGCCCGAACGGCGCCGGCAAGACCACGCTGGTCATGCATCTCAACGGAATCCTCACCGCAGGGCACGGCACTGTCACCGTCGCCGGCACCCCGGTGCGCAAGGACACGCTCAAAGAGGTCAGGCAGCGCGTCGGCCTGGTCTTCCAGGACCCCGATGACCAGCTCTTCATGCCCACGGTCCGTGACGACGTGGCCTTCGGCCCGGCCAACGCCGGCGTGCGGGGCGAGGAGCTGGACCGGGTGGTCAAGGGCGCCCTGGAGCGGGTCGGCATGCTGGAGGCCATGGACCGGCCGCCGCACCATCTGTCGTTCGGCCAGCGGCGCCGGGTGGCGGTGGCGACGGTGCTGGCCATGGAGCCGGAGATCCTGGTGCTCGACGAGCCCTCGTCCAACCTCGACCCGGCCGCCCGCAGGGAGCTGGCCGAGATCCTGCGTTCCCTGGACGTGACGGTGCTCATGGTCACGCACGACCTGCCGTACGCACTGGAGTTGTGCGAGCGCTCGCTCATCCTCTCCGACGGCGTGATCGCCGCCGACGGGCCCACCCGCGAGCTGCTCGCCGACGCTGATTTGCTCGCCAGGCATCGCCTGGAGCTCCCGTACGGCTTCGCCATCCCCGCCGTGTAGGGCGTTCGGCGCCAATCTTCGTAGTCTTGCATGTCCGGTTTCCGGGGATGTCGAAGTACAGTGGCTCATCGAGGAGGGGCCAAATGAAGCTGCGGCTTGCGCGACATGCCCTGGGAGACGCCGTGGTGGTGGCCGTTGAGGGCGAGCTCGACCTGTTCACCGCACCGTTCCTCCGCGACGAGGTGCGCGATGCGATCAAGCAGGACAGCGCCAGACTCGTGCTCGATCTGCAGCAGCTGTCGTTCATGGATTCCAGCGGGCTGTCGGTGCTGATCGAGGCCTGGCGGCTGGCGACCGGAGAGGGCGGCGGAGTGTCGCTGGCGGCGCCGCAGGCGCCCGTGGCGCGCATCCTCCGCACCACGGGGCTGGATCGGCGGATCAAGGTGTACTCCGACGTCGACAGCGCCGTGGGTGAGATTTGACGACCCCCGAGTAGAACTTCATTCGGTCGCCGGGTTAGGGTCCGGTCTATGGACGTGAACGGATCTGCAGCAATCATCTCCGGCGGCGCCAGCGGCCTCGGCGAGGCCACGGCCCGCGAGCTGGCCCGCGCCGGCGCCACGGTGGTCGTCGCCGACCTCAACGAGGAACGTGGCAAGAGCGTCGCCGACGAGCTCGGCGGCGTCTTCGCCAGGACGGATGTGTCGGATGACGAGCAGGTGCAGGCGGCCGTGGACGCCGCCGTGGCCACGGGCAAGCCGCTGCGCGTGGTGGTCAACAGCGCCGGCATCGGCTGGGCGGAGCGTACGGTCAACCGGGACGGCAGCCCGCACAACCCGGCCACTTACCGCAAGGTCATCGAGGTCAACCTGATCGGCACGTTCAACCTCATGCGCATCGCGGCGGCCGCGATCGCCAAGACCGAGCCGGCCGACGCCGACGGGCAGCGCGGCGTGGTGATCAACACGGCGTCGGTGGCGGCCCTGGAGGGTCAGACCGGGCAGCTGGCGTACTCGGCCTCCAAGGGCGGCATCGTCGGCATGACGGTGCCCGCGGCCCGGGATCTGGCGGCCATCGGCGTACGCGTGAACACGATCTGCCCCGGCATCATCGACACCCCGATCTACGGCTTCTCGTCCAACGCCGAGGAGTTCAAGGCCAAGCTGGTCGCGCCGGTGGTCTTCCCCAAGCGCATGGGCCGGGCCGACGAGTTCGCCCACCTGGTGCGCAGCCTGATCGAGAACGACTACATGAACGCCGAGGTCATCCGCTTCGACGGCGGCATCCGCTTCCAGCCCAAGTGAGGTCTCGTGTCTGACGAAGTGCTCGTCGAGGAGTCCGGCAATGTCGCGATCATTACCATCAACCGGCCCAAGGCCCGCAACGCCGTCAATGGGGCGGTGGCGCGCGGGATCGCGGGCGCGCTCGACGAACTCGATACACGTCCCGACATTTCTGCATATGTCCTGACCGGCGCTGGGGGCACGTTCTCGGCGGGGATGGACCTGAAGGGGTTCCTGACCGGCGACTTCCCGGTGGTGGAGGGGCGCGGGTTCGGCGGGGTGACCGAGGCGCCGCCGAAGAAGCCGCTCGTGGCCGCCGTCGAAGGGTACGCGCTCGCAGGCGGGTTCGAGCTCGCGCTGGCCTGTGACGTCATCGTGGCGTCGTCGGAGTCGACCTTCGGGCTGCCAGAGCCCAAGCGCGGGCTGGTGGCCGGAGCGGGCGGCATCATGCGGCTGCCGCGGCGGATCCCGTACCACGTTGCCATGGAGATCGCGCTGACCGGCGAGCACTATCCAGCCTCCCGCCTGTACGAGCTCGGCCTGGTCAACCGGATCACCGAGCCGGGCGCGGCCCTGGAGGGAGCGCTGGAGCTGGCCCGCAAGATCGCCGGCAACGCCCCGCTGGCCCTTGCGGCCACCAAGAAGGTGATCATCGAGTCGCAGGACTGGTCGCTCGAGGAGATGTTCGCCAAGCAAGGCGCGATCATCAATCCGGTGTTCGGCTCCAAGGACGCCATGGAGGGCGCCGCGGCCTTCGCCGAGAAGCGCGCGCCCCAATGGAAGGGCGAATAGCCGTCCCCCTCCCGGGATCGGGAGGGGGATACTTTTAGCGCATTCATAGCTCTTCCTGCGTACGGTAAAGGGAGAAGACGAGCTACTGGGAGTGCGCATGAGCGAGCGTGGCGAGCGACCAGTCGAACACAGCCGACTGTCGCTCATGCGACGTCCGGAGGAGGGCGCATGAGCGATTATTCGGGTCCGCCGAGGTTCGAGTCCGCCAAACGCGGTGCTGGAGCCCTGTTCTCCGGGGCGCTGAGCGCGCTCATCATCGTGGTCGGCATGCTTGTCGTGATGTGGGTCGTCGAAGGCATCGACTTCGTGCTCAACGGCGCGCTCGACCAGTTCGGCATCCTGGGCTGGGACCCCGAAGGGCTGGTCGGCATCCTGTTCGCGCCCTTCCTGCACGGCGGCTTCGCGCACCTCATGGCCAACTCGCTGCCCCTGCTGGTGCTGGGCTTCCTGGCCGGGCTGCGTGACGTGCGCAAGTTCCTGTGGGCGAGCCTGATCATCATCGTGATCGGCGGCCTGGGCACCTGGCTGACCAGCCCTGCCGTCTACACGGTCGGGGCGAGCGGGCTGGTGTTCGGCTACTTCGGCTACATCCTGTCCAGGGGCGTGTTCGACCGGCGCCTGCTCGACATCGTCATCGCCGTGGGCGTGGGCATCGCGTACTACGGGATCCTGGCTGGGCTGCTGCCCAACCAGGAGGGCATCTCTTGGCAGGGGCACCTGTTCGGCCTCATCGGCGGCGTGGTGGCCGGTTGGGTGCTGCGCCACAAGAAGCAGCGGGAGATCCCGGCTTACTGAAGGTGCGACCGCGTGTGCTCGGCGGGGGACGCCGAGAGCAGGCGGTCGATGAAGGCCAGGCCCACGGCGGAGGCCACGAACGCCAGGTGGATGATCGTCTGCCACATGATCTTGTCGTTGGGGGTCGACTGCGCCCTGATGAAGGTCTGCAGCAGGTGCACCGACGAGATGCCGATGATGGCCGTGGCCAGCTTGACCTTCAGCACGTTGGCGTTGACGTGGGAGAGCCACTCCGGCTCGTCGGGATGGTCGTTGAGGTTGATGCGGGAGACGAACGTCTCGTAACCGCCGATGATCACCATGATCAGCAGGTTGGAGATCATCACCACGTCGATGAGCCCCAGGACCGTGAGCATCACCACGACCTCGGCCGACGGCGTGCCGGACGATGCCGGGGCGGCGTGCAGGAACACCGTCTCGATCAGGTGCCAGAGCTCCAGCACGAACTGCCAGACGTAGACCGCCTGCGCCACGATCAGGCCCAGGTAGAGCGGCACCTGGAGCCAGCGGCTGGCGAACATCAGATAACCGAGGCTCTTGGGGCGCACGGTAACCAGGCGTGGGGGGATATCGGGCAAGAGTCGTTTCCTACTGCTCGAGGGGGGAAGGTCCGCACGCCGTACCGCGACGCCTTCAGGCACGCCGCAGCCGGCACCGACCGGTTGGCGGTGCCGGCGCGGTTCGCGCAGCGCGTCGCGGAGGGACGGTTACGCCGTCAGAGGCGCTCGACCACGTAGTGGACGCAGGTCGTCAGAGGCGCTCGACCACGTAGTCGACGCAGGTCGTCAGCGCCTCGATGTCGGCCGGGTCGACGGCCGGGAACATTGCGATCCGCAGCTGGTTGCGGCCCAGCTTGCGGTAGGGCTCGGTGTCGACGATGCCGTTGGCGCGCAGCACCTTGGCCACGGCCGCGGCGTCCACGTCGTCGGAGAAGTCGATCGTGCCGACCACCTGCGAGCGGAACTCGGGAGCGGCGAACGGCGTGGTGTACGAGGACTTCTCGGCCCACGTGTAGAGGCGCGAGGCGGAGTCCGCCGTGCGGGCGGTGGTCCAGGCCAGGCCGCCGTTGCCGTTCATCCAGTCGAGCTGGTCGGCCAGCAGGAACAGCGTGGCCACGGCCGGGGTGTTGTAGGTCTGGTCCTTGGCGGAGTTGTCGATCGCGACCGGGAGGCTGAAGAACTCCGGCACGTAACGGCCGGTCGCGGCGATCTCCTCGACCCTGGCCAGGGCACGCGGCGACATGATCGCGATCCACAGGCCGCCGTCGGAGGCGAAGCTCTTCTGCGGCGCGAAGTAGTAGACGTCGCTCTCGGTGATGTCGACGGGCAGGCCTCCGGCGCCGGAGGTGGCGTCCACGAGCACCAGCGAGTCGTCCGAGCCGACCCGCTTGATCGGCATGGCGACGCCGGTCGAGGTCTCGTTGTGAGTGAGCGCGTAGACGTCCACGCCCTCCTCGGTCACCGCGGTGGGGTGGGTGCCGACCTCGGACTTGATGACGCTCGGCTCGGCCAGCCACGGGGCCTTCTTGGTGACCGTGGCGAACTTCGACGAGAACTCGCCGAACGACAGGTGCTGCGACTTCTCCCGGACCAGCCCGAAGGCGGCGATGTCCCAGAACGCCGTGGTGCCGCCGTTGCCCAGCACGACCTGGTAGCCCTCGGGCAGCGAGAACAGGTCGGCGAGTCCGGAGCGTACGCGGCCGACCAGGCTCTTGACCGGCTTCTGGCGGTGGGAGGTGCCCATGAGGCTCGCGCCGGAGGCGGCGAGCGCGGCCAGTTGCTCGGTGCGAACCTTCGAGGGCCCGCAGCCGAATCGGCCGTCGGCGGGCTTGATGTCAGCGGGAATCACGATGTCAGCCACGTCATGGAGCCTACCGAGCGGCTCGGAGTGGCTCGCACGGGGTCCGGATTCTGAGACCTGTGAAACTTTCACGTACGGATCCCAGGTCAGAGGCGGTCGCGCCGGACGAGGTCCTGACGAAGCGCTCTTTCGCTCTCACGTTCCTCACAAGTCGCGAGAAGCGGTGACGGCCATGGCTGACGTCGACGTCCTCAGCGCCAGGGAACTGGAGGTCCTCTCCCTGGCCGGCTCAGGCCACAGCGCCCAGGGGGCTGGCGCTCGATTTGCTGGATCTTTACCCGGGTGCGCGCCGCCCGCGCGTGCCGTGCGGCCGCGAGCTGGTGGTGATGCACGCCAGGTGCGTCGTGGCGGCCGAGGTGGTGACGCGGGCCATCATCCGGGGCGGCCGGGCGTTGTACGCCGTCCGGGACTGGACCGTCCACGACGCCTCCTGGGCAGCCGGCCTGCGGTTCACCGCGGTGCTCGTGGACCCGCTGCCCGCGGACTGGCTGCTGCCGGCACGCCTCGATGCCCGCACCGTCGCCGTGCCGTCCGCGCCGCCGGGACCCGCCGCCGTGGCCGACGCCGTGCCCGCGGCGCGTTCGCCGTGTTGTGGCTGGAGGACGTGCCCGACCACCTCTGCGCGGTCCTCGACCTGGTGTCCAGGGAGTACGTGGTGCTCGGCGCGAACATGTGCCGCCGCCTCCTGCCCGCCCCCGCCTCACTGCCCGCGAGCACGACGTGCTGGTCTCCATCGCCGGGGGCCACACGATCAGGCAGACCGCCCGCCTGCTGGGCATCGCGAGCAAGATCGTGGAGAGCACCAGGGCCCGCCTGTTCAGGAAGCTCGACGCGCGCAACCGGTCGGAAGCATTCACCAACGCCTACCGGGCGGGCCTGATCCCGCCGGGGCCGTGCGCCGGGGACTGACCCGGCGCACGGCCCCGCCGTCGCTCACTGGCCGCGGCTTGCCGGGTCCACCCGCGCGAACGTGAGCAGGTCCACCATCCGGAAGTCGCCCGGCTCGACGTGCGCGGCAGGTCCTCGAACCTGCCGCCGCTCTCCAGCCGCAGCTTGGCGGGGTCGGAGGGGTTGTGGAGCTGCGGGTCGGCGGCGGGCCCGCCGCCGTAGACGGAGTCGAGGTCGAGCCCCGGCGTTCGGCTGTTGGGCGACTGCTCGGGGCTCGTCGGCACGCCGAGCGGTGAGGTCTCGTCGAACGTGACGTCGTGGTCGATGAACTGGCCCAGGAACGTCACCCCCGCGGTGTGCGCCGTCTTGTCGACGTTGCTCGGACTGAGCTCCGGGTTCGTGACCAGCCGGACCGGTCCCTCCTGCAGCGGGTCCCGCGCGTCGATGACGCCGCCGGGCCGGCCCATCGCCATCAGAGCCTGCCTCAGGGAGGGCGCGTTGAAGTCGGCGAACGGGGTGAGGTTGAAGATCCGGCCGAGTCGTCGGTCGACTGGAGTATGACGTGCCTCCTTGCTGGTCTCCCACCGAAGGAGGGCAGGCGCGCGCCGACAACCCGCTACGCGTGATTGTCCGGCCTGCTCGTGGGAGACTGGGGGGTGCCTGGGCCAAGGCTGGTCCCTCGACAAGAGGCGGTCAAGGACGACTTTCCCTTAAGGCTTTCCGTCCGAGGCAGTCCCGCTCAAGGCTGTCCCGCTCAAGGCTGTTCCGCTCAAAGGCCTTCCCACGAAAAACGGCTACCGGGCGGGTGCAAGCCGCGCAGTAGCCGTTGTGACGTGGATCAGTAAGCGCCGACCACCTGGTCCGCGCCGGGCACCTCGCTGAGCGGACGCGTCGTGGGGCCGACGTAGTTCGCGCTGGGGCGGACCAGCCTGCCCGTGCGCTTCTGCTCCAGGATGTGCGCGGCCCAGCCGGCCGTGCGGGCGCAGGTGAACATCGAGGTGAACATGTGGGACGGCACCTCGGCGAAGTCCAGCACCACGGCCGCCCAGTACTCGACGTTGGTGGCGAGCACCCGGTCGGGCTTGCGTGCGTGCAGTTCCTCCAGCGCGGCCTGCTCCAGCGCCGCCGCGACCTCGTAGCGAGGTGCGTCGAGCTCCTTGGCGGTACGGCGCAGCACGCGGGCCCGCGGGTCCTCGGCGCGGTAGACGCGGTGGCCGAAGCCCATGAGCCTGTTGCCCTTGTCGAGCTCGCTCTGGACGTACTTCTTGGCGTCGCCGAGCTGCTCGACGCCCTCGATCATGTGCAGCACCCGGGCAGGGGCGCCGCCGTGCAGCGGGCCGGACATGGCGCCCACGGCGCCGGAGAGCGCGGCCGCCACGTCCGCGCCGGTGGACGCGATGACGCGGGCGGTGAACGTCGAGGCGTTCATGCCGTGCTCGGCGGCGGAGGTCCAGTAAGCGTCGATGGCCTTCACGTGCTTGGGATCGGGCTCACCGCGCCAGCGGATCATGAAACGTTCGACGATGGTCTTCGCCTCGTCGACCCGGCTCTGCGGCACCATCGGGAGGCCGAGCCCGCGAGCGGACTGCGCCACGAACGACAGCGCCATCACGGAAGCACGCGCCAGCTGGTCGCGGGCCTCCTCGTCACTGATGTCGAGCAGCGGCTTGAAGCCATAGGCGGGAGCCAGCATGGCCAGCGCACTCTGCACGTCTACGCGGATGTCACCGGAGTGGACAGGGATGGGGTACGGCTCCGCCGGGGGCAGGCCCGGCTGGAACGTGTTGTCGACCAGCAGGCCCCACACTGCCCCGAACGGGACACGGCCGACCAGCTCCTCGATGTCAACGCCCCGGTATCGAAGGGCGCCCCCTTCTTTGTCCGGTTCCGCGATCTCGGTCTCGAAAGCTACGACGCCTTCGAGCCCGGGTTTGAAGTCGGACATACTCGGCCGCCTCCCTTTCTGCCATGTTCCGGCAATGCAAAGCCTTGATGTCGAGATACCGGCGGGTCAATTTAACCCCCTAGCAGGTCATGCTTGGTCTCGGGACCCGCCGTAAGGCCAAACCCGCTGGTCGGAGCGGTCTCAGAAGCCGGCATGAGATCGCCATGACACAGCGGTCTCAGTAGTCTGCATGAGATCGCCATGACAGATCGCCGTGACAGATCGGCGTGAGATCGCCGTGACACGACGGTGCGTGGGATCTTCCAGGCAAGCGCGCAAGAATACCGTCTCGTGGATGCCACCCCGCGCCCGCCCGTGTTGGCGGGGCTTCGCCGTACGTACGAGGGCGAGCCGCTGCTCGAATCAGACCTCGCGTCCGATCCCATAGCGCAATTCACTGTCTGGTTCCAGGACGCGGTCGAGGCCGGTCTGCCGGAACCCAACGCCATGATCCTGGCCACCGCCTCCGCCGGCGGCCGGCCCAGCGCCAGGACGGTCCTGCTGAAGGGCTACGACGAACGCGGATTCGTCTTCTACACCAACTACGAGTCGCGCAAGGGCCGCGACCTCGCCGAGAACCCCCGCGCCTCGCTGTTGTTCCCCTGGCACCCCATCCGCCGCCAGGTCCGCATCGAGGGGACCGTCGCCAAGATCTCCCACGAGGAGTCGGCCGAATACTTCAGTTCCCGCCCGTACGGCTCGCGCATCGGCGCGTGGGCCTCGCGCCAGTCGGCCGTCGTCCGCTCCAGGGAGGAGTTGGACGACCGCTACCGCGAGCTGGCTGACCGCTGGCCGGACGATCCGCCGGTGCCCGACTTCTGGGGCGGCTTCCGCGTCGCCCCGATCGAGGTGGAGTTCTGGCAGGGGCAGCTCGACCGGATGCATGACCGGCTTCGTTACCGGAGGACCCGACCCGGCTGGGCCCTGGAGAGACTCGCACCTTAATGTGCATGGAGTGGCATTCGGGGAGTTCGTCAAACGTCATCTGGTGGACACTCGTCCGCTGCGCGTGCCCGCGTACCGGCGGATCTGGGTCGGCCAGGCCGTCTCGCACGTCGGGGTCGGGGTCACCGTCGTGGCGGTCGGCCAGCAGGTCTACGAGCTGACGCACTCCTCGTTCTGGGTCGGGCTGCTCAGCATGGCCAACCTGGTGCCACTGGTGGTGTTCGGCCTGTGGGGCGGGGCGGTCGCCGACGCCCTGGACCGGCGCAGGGTGCTGGTCGTCGGCTCGCTCGTGGCCTGGGCGGCCACCCTGTTCATCCTGGTCCAGGCGCTGCTCGGGCTGGGGAACGTCTACCTGATCTTCGCGGCCGTCGCGTTGAACGCCACCGGATTCGCCATCACCGGGCCGACCAGGGGTGCGATCATCCCGAGGCTCCTGGAGCCCGAGCTGGTGCCCGCCGCCAATGCGCTCAACTCGCTGGTGTACAGCATGGGCGCGGTGATCGGGCCGATGGTCGGGGGCGTGCTGCTCGCCACGGGCGGGTTCGCGGCGGCGTACGCGGTGGATGCCCTGCTGTTCGCCGCAAGCCTCTACGCGGCTCTCAGGCTGCCCTCACTGCCTCCGAAGGGCGAGGTGAGCCGTCCGGGTGCACGGGCGGTGCTGGAGGGGCTCAGCTTCATCGTCAGGAGCCGGGTGCTGCTGATGTCGTTCGTGGTGGACATCATCGCGATGGTGTTCGCGCTGCCGCGGGCGCTGTTCCCGGAGCTGGCCGACAAGTCGTTCGGCGGGTCGGAGATCGCGCTCGGCCTGCTGAACTCGGCCATGGCCGGCGGCTCCGTCATCGGCGCGTTGTTCTCCGGATGGGTGGGTCGGGTCACCCGGCAGGGGATGGCGCTGGTCGTCGTCATCGCCGTCTGGGGGCTGGCCGTGGCCGCGGCGGGGCTGGTCCAGGAGTTGTGGCTGGTGGTGGCGTTCATGGCCGTCGGAGGCGCGGCCGACGTGGTGTCGTCGGTGTGGCGGCAGTCGATCCTGCAGCTGTACGCGCCCGACGAGATGCGGGGACGGCTGCAGGGCGCGTTCATGGTGGTCGTGGCGGGCGGGCCGCGCCTGGGCGACCTGCGGGCCGGCGCGACGGCGACGGCGTTCGGGCTGACCGGCGCGTGGGTGGGCGGCGGACTGGCGTGCGCGGTCGCGGTCCTCGTCGTGGGCCTGTCCGTGGCCACCTTCAGGAACTACCGGGCGGGTACGGCCGGCAAGCATGACCAGGTGCCCGCCCCTGACTAGGCCGCGAGCGGTCAGGCCACCCGCGCCGCCGCTTGGAGGTCGGCGAGGAAGCCCTTGTACGCCGTGTCCCTGTCCGGCGCGCGCAACACGGCCGACGGGTGGATGGTGGCCACGGCGAGCGCGTCCCCGAGCGGCACCGGCTCGCCCCTGTGCTGCGTCACCCGGAACGTCCGTCCCAGCAGCGCCCGCGCGGCCGTGGCCCCCAGCACCACGACCACCCGGGGATCCACCACGGCCAGCTCCGCGTCGAGCCATGGATGGCAGGCCTCGATCTCGGCCGCGGTCGGCTTCTGGTGAATACGCCTTTTTCCCCTCGGCACGAAGGAAAAATGCTTGACCGCGTTGGTGACGTAAACGTCGTCACGCGCGATCCCCGCCTCCGCCAGCCCTTTGTCCAGAATGCGCCCGGCCGGACCGACGAACGGATGCCCCTGGCGGTCCTCCTGGTCCCCGGGCTGCTCGCCCACCAGCATGAACGTCGCCTGGGCCGGCCCCTCGCCGAACACCGTCTGCGTGGCGTTCCTGTACAGCTCGCACCCTTCGCAGCAGGCCGCGGCGCGCCGCAGCGACTCGAGGTCCAACTGGTCGGGAAGGAACTCGGCCGCGCTGTTGTTGCCGTCCTTATCCATCGTCGGTCGTTCTCCCAATAGGGTTCTTGTGAGGCCTGTGCCCAAGGCGGACGGGCTCAGTCCTGGGTCGGGTGGTCAGCCTCCGGAGGGGCCCAAAACGCCACGACCGGCGTAACATTCAGTTGGGAGGACTGTCTTGACCGCACACGGCCTGATCGATACGACGGAGATGTACCTCCGCACGATTTACGAGCTCGAGGAGGAGGGCATCGTCCCCCTTCGCGCGCGCATCGCCGAGCGGCTGCAGCAGAGCGGCCCCACGGTGAGCCAGACCGTCGCGCGCATGGAGCGTGACGGCCTCGTCCGGGTGGAGGGCGACCGGCACTTGTCGATGACGGAGCTCGGCCGTCAGCTCGCCACGCGGGTGATGCGCAAGCACCGGCTCGCGGAGTGCCTGTTGACCCAGGTGATCGGACTTCCCTGGGAAGAGGTGCACATCGAGGCCTGCCGCTGGGAGCACGTCATGTCGGAGTCCGTGGAGGCGCGGCTGGTCACGTTGCTGGACAACCCAACGGTGTGCCCGCACGGCAACCCGATCCCCGGGCTCGCCGAGCTGGGCGCGAAGGAGGCAGACGCCGGCACCAATCAGCTGACCTCCATGAGCGACCTGGCAGGGCCGAGAGATATACCCGTCGTGGTCCGGCGAATTAGCGAACAAGTGCAAAGTGATCCCGCTGTGATGCTTAAACTCAAGCAAGTTGGGATACAACCCGGACGCGAGGTCACGCTCGCGGCGAGCGACGACGGTGTGCGGGTGACAGGTGACGGTGACGCGAACGACACTCCCGCGGAGCTTCCGCGCGATGTTGCCGCGCACGTTTTTGTCTCCAAGCGCTGACGCGCGCGCAGCTGCTTGGTTGAATCCCTCCTGGGAGACCCTCCACTCCCCCCTGGCCAAGACTGTTGCAGGAGCGCTCGTGGTTCGCTTTGCATGCTCGCCACCCCGAGGAGTGGTCTCCGGATGAAGCGTTGGGGGGATCTGTCACAAGATGCGGCTGATCACCTTGCTGCCGGATCCGTGCTAGACCACGCGGAAATGGCGGTGGTCGTCACCGACCGTTTCAGCAACCTCCTCTACTGGAACCCGTTCGCCGAGAAGCTCTTCGGCCGTCCGGGCGGCGCGCCCACCCGGGGCACGTCCGTCCTGTCCCTCGGAATCATGGAGCGGGACCACCCGCTGGCGGTCGAGCTGGCCAAGCACGTGCTCAAGGGCGGTGTGTGGGAGGGCACGTTCGACATCAAGCGCGGCGACGGCACCATCGTCTACGTCCGCGCCCAGGCCGTGCCGTTGCGCCACCCCTCGGGATCGGTGACGGGCATCGTCATCGTGGCCCGCGAGGCGCTGCGCAGCAACGAGCGGGAAAAGGACCGTTTCGGGCTGCTCGAGCGCATCGGCGAGCGGCTGGCCGGCTCGCTCTACGTCGAGGAGACGCTCAAGCGCGTCGCCGAGATGCTCGTCCCGCAGTTCGCCGACCACTGCTTCATCGAGCTGATGGAGGGTGACCGGCTCGTCCGCCGGGTCTCACAACACGTGCAGGGGTGGACGCCGCCGTCGGGCACATGGAAGCCGGTGGGCGCGGAGATCCGCTACCCCTCCGGCCACTACGCGGACACGGCGCTGCGCCGCCAGGAGACCATCCTCGTCGAGGACTTCTCCAGCAGCAACTACCCGTCCCCACACGACGACAGCGCGCGGCTGTGCGGCGAGATCGGCATGACCTCGGCCATCGTCGCCCCCTTGCTGGTGCGCGGTGAGACCCTCGGCCTGATGTACCTCGGCCTGTCCAACCTCACCGACCGCCACAGCCCCCACTACGACGCGTTCGACCGCGACTTCGTGGGCGCCATCGCCACCAGGGTCGCGCTCGCGATCGACAACGCGCTGCTGTTCGAGGAGGAGCGGCACACCGCCGAATCGTTTCAGAAATACCTGCTGCCCAGGGCGCTGCCGCAGCTCGACGGCCTGGAGATCGCGGTGCGCTACTACCCCGCGGCGCCGCTGGCCTCCCACGGGCAGGGCATCCAGACTCAGGTCGGCGGCGACTGGTACGACGTGATCCCGCTGTCCGCGGGTCGCGTCGGCATCGTGATCGGCGACGTCGAGGGCCGGGGCGCCAAGGCGGCGGCCATCATGGGCCAGCTGCGGGCCGCGCTGCGGGCCTTCGCGCAGGACGACAAGTCGCCCGCCGACATCCTGGCTCGGCTCGACGAGTGGACCCGCATCATCGCCACCCCCGAGCAGGACGACAACGGCGCCGACGTCAGCATCCCGCCCATCGTGACCTGCCAATACCTGGTCTACGACGCCTGGTCCAGGCAGCTGTCCTTCGCCAACGCGGGGCACGCCCCGCCGCTGCTGCTGGTCGACGGCCAGTGCGTGGAGCTGGACATCGAGGAGGTCGGCCAGCCGCTCGGCGTACGCGCCAAGGGCATGCACGCCGACCTGGTCTACAAGGAGGAGACCCGCACGCTCCCGCCGGGCGCGGCGCTGCTCCTGTACACCGACGGCCTGGTCGACCGCCGTCCCGGCCGCGACGGCAGGATGCCGAGCGAGGAGGAGACGCTCGGCGTGCTCTGCGACAAGCTGGCCAAGATGGCCGACGCCGACGTCGAGCGCATCGCCGACGCCGCCACGGTCGCGGTGCCCGGCGAGATCGACGACGACATGGCGATCCTGGTCGTGCGCTCCAGCGATGTGGATCTCGACGTCGAGGAGCGGACGTTCCCCGCACAGCCGATCATGGTCGGCGAGGCGCGCCGGATGGCCTCGGAGGCGTTCGCGAGCTGGAACGTGCCCGAGGAGCGGGCCGAGCTGGCCTGCCTGCTGGTCTCCGAAGTCGTGACGAACGTGGTCCTGCACGCCGCCAGCGCCAGCGTGCCGCGCAGGGAGCTGGTCGTGGAGGGCCCGCCGCTGCCGTTCGAGGAGTCCTGGGACATGCCGGGCTTCGAGGACGAAGTGGTCGGCGACAAGGAGTTCATCCTGCGGCTGCGCAGGGGCGAGGAGTCGGTCTGGGTCGAGGTGTTCGACCAGGACCTGCGCCTGCCACGGATCCGCAGCGCGGGGGAGAACGACGAGGGCGGGCGCGGCCTCTACCTCGTCGACCAACTGGCCAGGCGCTGGGGCTCGCGACCCACCAGGGAAGGCAAAGCCGTCTGGTTCGAGATTCCCACGCGCGGCCGATGAGTGATTCACTGGCGGCATGGAGCTGGCCTTCGAACGGCGTGGCGCCGGTCCGCCGCTGATCCTCGTCCACGGCATCGGCCACCACTGGCAGGCCTGGACGCCGGTGCTGGACCGCCTGGCCGCCTCCCGTACCGTGATCGCGATCGACCTGCCCGGGTTCGGGGCGTCGCGAGGGCTGCCTGACGGCACGCCGTACACCGCGGAGTCGCTGGCCGACGCGGTCGAGTCGTTCTGCGCGTTGCTCGGCATCCGCGAGCCGCACGTGGCGGGCAACTCGCTCGGCGGCTACATCGCGCTGGAGCTGGCCGCGCGCGGGGTCGTACGCACGGCCACGGCGTTGTCGCCCGCCGGCTTCTGGTCCCGATCCGAGCTGCTCTACTGCCAGACCGTGCTGCGCGCGTTGCGGGCCACCGCGCGGGCGATGCCGCCCGAGCAGGCCGTCAGGACGGCGGAGAGCCCGCTCCTGCGTGCTCTGTCCACCGGCGTGCTGGTCGCCCACCCGTCCAGGATGGAGCCGGCCGCGCTGATCGCCGCCACGCGGGCGCTGGCCGAGTCGAGCGGCTTCGACGAGACGCTGGAGTCGTTCGCCGGAGTGATGCCGCCCGCGCCGCCCAAGTCGCCGATCACGATCGCCTGGGGCGAGCACGACCGCCTGCTGCTGCGCCGCCAGGCCGTACGCGCGGCCCGGTGGTCGGGGCAGCGGGTCAAGCTGCTGAAGGGCTGCGGGCACGTGCCGATGAGCGATGACCCGGAGCTGGTGGCCCGCGTCCTCCTGGAGGCCTCGGCTTCATGAGGCCACCGGCGCCGTGAGGTTGTCGGCCATGCGGCGAAGCACGTCCACGGTCGTCCGATATTCCTCCGGGGTCACGCCCGCGCCCGCCTGCCGCCTGAACCGGCCCACCCGCTCGGCGATCTCCACGTGCGCGGCCCTCCCTGCCTCGGTGATCCGGCCGTCCGCCAGCCATCCCCGGGCAGTGAGCTGCGCCACCGCCTCCTCCACCCCGGTGAACGGCGCCAGCTCGTCCGGCTGGGCTCCATGCGCGGCGGTATTGAGCACCTGCCACTCGCGCCGGGACATCTGCAGCGCGTCGTCCATGGCGCTTTCCAGCACCGTGTCCAGATTCTTCACCCAATAGCCAATGTGCTTCTCCATGCATGTACAATAACAACTATATGTATAAAGACAAGGAAATTGTGGCGATCGAGCGGGCGATGGTCGCCATCAGGCGCAGGCAGAGCAGGCGGGTGCTGGCGAAGGCCCAAGGTGCCGGACCCGAGTACGACGTGCTGGACGTGATCGAAGGCGCCCGCGAGCCCGTCACCGTGACCGCCGTCGCGCAGGCGTTGAGCGTGGACCAGCCGCGGGCCAGCCGGCTGGTGGCCGCGGCCGTGGAGGCGGGTCTGGTCAGGCGCGAGGCCGACCAGGCGGACGGGCGCAGGTCGCACCTGGCGCTGACGGACGAGGGGAGTGCCGCGCTGGAGCACGCCCACCGCGCCCGGCAGGCGGCGTTCGCGGCGGCGATGGAGGGCTGGTCGGCGGCCGAGCGCGCCGAGTTCGCCCGCCTGCTCACCCGCTTCGTCGACGCGATCGCCTAGATCCTGGCCTGGGCCCTAGACCTTGGTCTGGCCCCAGACGAGCAGCATGGCGATGATGAACACGATCATCACGCCGGCATAGCCCACGGGACCCAGGCGGAACGCCCGGCGCACACGATTGAGCCCCCAGGCGACCAGCAGCGCCAGGAAGACCAGAAGGATCAGGCCGCTGTCCATCGGGGTCGCGCGGAGGGGCTCGCCTGCTTCGGGCGGCGGGGAATCCGCGCTCCCTCCCTTCGGATTTTGTCGGTGCTGGTCGGTACGGTTTGATCAAGCGTGAAAGGCCCAGGGAGGTGGGCGTGCGTAGGTCGTACAAGTTCTTGCTGCGGCCCAGCGATCAATCGGCAGAGATGAAGGGAATTCGCGCCGACGACCCAGGCGGGCAGGGACGGTGGTCGTTCTCCTCCCAGCAAGCCACGCTCCGCCGCCTGGATAAGGCGTTCACGGCGTTCTTCCGGCGGATCGGTCGGGGACGCACGCCCGGTTTCCCTCGTTTCAAGGGGCGAGGCTGGTTTGACACGGTGGAGTGGCCCAAGGATGGTGACGGCTGCCGATGGGACTCTCAGCCAGCGCACCCGACAACGACGTTTGTTCGCCTTCAGGATGTGGGTCACGGACGTGTCCACCAGCACCGCCCTATCAAGGGCCGAGTGAAGACGATCAGTGTGAAGCGGGAGGGCGTTCGCTGGTACGTCGTGCTGTCGTGTGATGAGGTGCCTGCCGATACCTTGCCTGCGACTGGCGCGATGGCCGGGATTGACATGGGCGTGGCCTCGCTTGTCACCACTAGCGATGGCAACCACCTGGTCAACCCGCGCCACCTGGCCAAGACCGCTGACCGTCTTGCGACGGCCCAACGAGACCTTGCCCGTAAGACACGAGGCAGCAAGCGCCGCGTCAAGGCCGTCGCACGGGTTGCCCGACTGCATGCGAAGGTGCGCCGTCAGCGTTTGGACGGCACTCACAAAGCCACGCTCTCGCTGGTTCGCGCCTACGACGTGATTGTGCACGAGGCCTTGCACGTCGCGAACATGACTAGGCGAGCTGCGCCCCAGCCTGATGGCCAGAGTGGATTCCTGCCTAATCGCGCATCCGCCAAATCCGGCCTGAATCGTTCGATCCTCGATGCGGGTTGGGGGGTGTTCCTGACGGTCCTCGCGCACAAGGCTGAAAGCGCCGGTCGAGAGTTGATCGCAGTGAACCCCGCCAACACCTCCCGCATCTGTGCCCGCTGCGGACACAGCGCGAAGGAGAACCGCATCAGCCAAGCCGCGTTCCGATGCACCGCCTGCGGTCATGCGACGCACGCCGACGTCAATGCGGCGATCAACGTTCTCAGGGCAGGGCTTGCCCTTCGCGACGCTGCGGGTGCGGCTTAGCGAGAAGCCGCTCCCCTCAGGGAGCGGAGGAGTCACGCTGTCCAGTATGCGGTGTCGCCCGCTTGCCCGCGCGCCAGGAATCAGAACCCGAATGACCGGCCGATGATCTCCTTCATGATCTCGGTGGTGCCGCCGTAGATGGTCTGGACGCGGCTGTCCAGCCACGCCTTGGCGACCGGGTACTCCGTCATGTAGCCGTACCCGCCGTGGAGCTGGACGCAGCGGTCGATGACCTTGGTCTGCAGCTCGGTCGTCCACCACTTGGCCTTGGCCGCGTCCACCGCGCTGAGCTGCTTGGCGTTGAGCGCCACGATGCACTTGTCGACGTAGTGGCGGGCGATCTCGGTCTCGGTGGCCAGCTCGGCCAGGACGAACCGGGTGTTCTGGAACGAGCCGATGCTGCGGCCGAAGGCCTGGCGGGTCTTGCAGTACTCGATGGTCTGCTCCAGGACGGACTCCGCCGCGGCCACCGCTGCCACGGCGATCGACAGGCGTTCCTGGGGAAGGTTGTGCATGAGCTGGAAGAAACCTTCGCCGTCGTTCGGGCCGAGCCGGTTGGCGACGGGCACGCGGACGTTCTCGAAGAACAACTCGGCGGTGTCCTGTGCCTTCATGCCGACCTTGTCGAGGTTCCGGCCCCGGCCGAACCCCTCCATGCCCCGCTCCACGACGATCAGCGTCGTCCCCCTGGCCCCCGCCTCCGGGTCGGTCTTGGCCACCACGACCACGAGGTCGGCGTTGATGCCGTTGGTGATGAACGTCTTCTGACCGTTGACGACGTAGTGGTCGCCTTCGCGGATGGCCGTGGTCCTGATGCCCTGCAGGTCGCTGCCCGCGCCCGGCTCGCTCATCGCGATCGCGGTGATCAGCTCCCCGCCGGCGAATCCGGGCAACCACCGCTGCTTCTGCTCGTCGTTGGTCAGATCCACCACGTACGGGGCCATGACGTCGTTGTGCAACGAGAAGCCGAGCCCGGTCGCGCCGTGCCGCATGATCTCCTCGACGATCACGGTGTTGTACCGGAAATCCGTGACGCCGGCGCCGCCGTACTCCTCGGGGACCGAGAAGCCGAACATGCCGAGCTCGCCGGCCTTCTTCCACACCTCGCGCGGGACGATGCCGTCCTTCTCCCACTGCGCGTGGTGCGGCACGACCTCGCGAGCCATGAACTCGCGCACCGTGTCCCTGAAGAGCAGGTGTTCCTCGTCGAAGAGGTCTCGTTCCATTCTCGCCTCCCGAACAGGATTCTGTTGCTGGACACGTCTTTATCACAAGTGTTGGAAGATGCCGGATTCAGCATGTGTTGCAGGTGTTTTCGACTCTAAGATCTACCCTCGGTCTATTTGTGGTGATCGGAGTCTCCCGTGAGTCGGTGGCGCAAGGCGTTGATCGCCGCATCGGTGGGCGTGGCCGCGTCAGCGGCGTTCGTGATGACGCCCGCGGACGCGCAGTCGTTCAATCTCGTGGTCGGGTACAGGTGCACGGGCGGCATCGCCGGCAACGGACCCGTGACGCTCGAGGCGCGCGTGAACATCCCGACCGCGGTGCAGGTCGGCGGATCGATGAATCTCGCGTGGACGCTGCGGTACACCGGCAACCGCCGGTTCATGTCGCCGGACTACTACGAGGCGGGGGCCCTGACCTCCGTCCGCGCCAACATGGAGCTCAACGGCGCGTGGAACGGCATACTGACGGCCGACGGCACCAGGGCGCAGGCCGCGCTGCAGCCCAACGTCCGGGTCGAGACGCCGGAAGGGCTGAGCTCTTCCGCCCATCTCACCGAAGAAGGAGTGATCCAGCTCCGTCCCCGGGGCATGACCGTGGACTTCCTCCCGCCGGAGGGTGTGACCGTGGTCAACAACGACAAGCTGGATCGCGTGTCGTACTCGGGCTCCTGGGCGCATGACTCGTCGACTCGGGAGGAGTACCACGACTACCTCCGGGACGTCCACACCCTCACCAACCCCGGCGTTGGGGACAGTGCGAGCATCACGTTCCGTGGCACCGGGTTCGAGTACATCGGCCGCCGCATGCCCGACGTGAGCAGGGTGCGGGTGACCGTGGACGACGACACTTCTGGCGAAGTCGATCCCACGAAGACCACGAGTGGCCAGCCGACGAACGCCATCGAGGGGAACCAGTCCCTCTGGAAGCGGACCGACCTTGATTACGGCGAGCACACGGTCACGATCGAGGCCTTGGACAACGCCCCCATCCACCTGGACGCGTTCAAACTGCACACCAGGTCCATGATCGAGCCGCCGACGCTGCACCGGAGCACGTGCGTGGTGACCAGCGCGCCGGACGTCGTCGAGATCGTCGTCGGCGGGACGAGCACGCCGACGTCCAGCCCGACCTGGACGCCGACGACCGACCCCACGAGCACTGGGACTCCCACCAACGGGACCAGCCCCTCGAACACTCCCACCACGGGCACGCCGAACCCCACCTCGCAGTACACCCATCCTGGGGTCGTGGTCGTCGTCCCCGGGGTCGTGAGTACCGCGACACCGACCACCAGCACCACGACGTCCGTGAAGCCGACGGCGACGAAGTATGTGAGGCCGCAGGTCGCCAAGACCCCCAAGGGGGGAGTGGAGACCGGTGAGGCGCCCGATCCGCCCATGGATACGGGAGCGTACGGACTGATCGCGAGCGGATCCGTGATGATCATGGGTAGTGCGGCCGGAGGCCTGCTGTTCTGGCGCCGTCGCGCCGCGCACGCCGGAGGTGTGAAGTAATGACCGAGCAGCAGCAGCAGAAGTCGCCGCTCAACAAGGCGCTGCCGGGCCTGCTGATCGCCGGTTCGCTGGCCGGGGTGGGCGCTGTCATGGTGGGCCTGCTCTCCCTCGCGCCCCCGGTGGACGACGGCTCAGGACCTGGCCTCGCGGCCATGGAGGAGCCGGGTGCGGTCCAGATCGAGAACGCGGGCGCGTTCGTCCTGCCGCCGACCGTCGGCCCCGGCGGTCAGTCCGGGCTCACCCCGGCCCGCCTCGACGCCCCGCCGCCGCTCGCCGCCGTGCCGACCGTGGCCCCGATCCCGGTGCCCAAGACCAAGGCCGCCAAGGTCAAGGCCAAGCCGTCCCGCATCAAGATCCCCAAGATCAAGGTGAATGCGCCGGTGGGGCCGGTCACGGTGGACATCAAGGGCAACCTGGGGACCCCGCCGCTGTCCAAGCGGAACCAGACCGGCTGGTACCGCTTCTCGCCGGCCCCCGGTGAGGCGGGGCCCTCGATCATCAACGGCCACGTCAGCACTCGCCAGGGCGCCGCTGTTTTCGCCCGCCTGTCGGAGCTGGTCAAGGGTGACCAGATCTACGTGTACCGGTCGGACGGCAAGGTTGTCCGGTACACCGTGAGCGGGATCGAGCAGGTGAGCAAGTCGACGTTCCCGACGAAGCGGGTGTACGGCAACACCGGTGGAGCCGAGCTCAGACTCATCACCTGTGGTGGTGTCTTCAACAAGGGGGCGCACAGCTACAAGGACAACGTCATCGTGTACGCGACGTTGTCCAAGAAGAAGACGTGACGAGATGGCTGTGGCCGATTTGGCGGTTTACGGGAAGTTGACAGGGTCAGTTCGTATGATCTCAACCTAACCGTGACAATCGGCTGGGATTCTGGCACGACTGTTGATACTGCGCTGTATTGGAGATGGAAGTGCAGACGTCCAAGGCGCGGCGCCGCCTCGCCCTCAAGACATCCGCTTTGGCCGTCCTAGGCGCAGGGATCTTCGGCGGGCTACCTGTGGTGGCTGCTATCGCGGCCCCGGTGCCCGTGGTCTACGCCTGCACGGGCGCGGCGCCAGCAGGCGGGGCAATCCCCACCACGACCGTCACCTTCTCCATGGAGGTGAAAACTCCGGCCTCGCGTCCGAGCCCCAGCTCGACAGCGACCCTTACGTGGGAGATCATCCAGCCAGCGGCCAGTCCCTTGCTGGCGACGGCTTCGATCAGTCCGAGCAGCATTGTGACGGCGGCGGGAACCGTCAGCCCCAGCGGCGCACCGGTGGCTTCCGCGCAGGTGGTGGCGACCGGTACAGCCGCGCCTGCGACGGCCATCACGTCGGGTGCTCCCTTGCCCATCCCCACGATGACCATGGTGGTCACACCGACTGCGAGCGGGACGGTCGTTTTCAAGGGTGAAGGCTTCGCGGTCCAGGTCAATGGCGCGAGCTACAACTGTCAGCCGACAGCTTCCGGTGCCGGCCCCGCCGCCACCCTGGTCGTCGGCACCGGCACGAGCACCGCCACCGGCACAAATACCCCAACCACCTCCAACACGCCGAGCACCACGCCGCCGACTTCGAGCACCCCCAGGAACACCAGGACCACCACCGCCACGGTGACCATTACCCCGTCCGAGAACACCAACAAGTCCAAGACCCCCAAGGCAGGCGCGGACACCGGGGCGGGCGGCGAGATGGGCCCCGACGGGCGGATGTTCATTCTGACCGGCACCGCGCTGGTCGCCGCCGCGGCCGTGGGCGGTCTGGTCATGCGACGCCGTAACGCGACCAGGGGCTGACTGAAGTGTCTGGGTACTACCCGTACGGGGGCGGCCAGGCGGCACCGCCCCCACCCGAGGACAAGGGGGGCACGGCGCTCAGGACCGTGCTGATCGTGGCCGTCGTCGCCGGCGTCGTCACCGTGGTGGCCGGGCTGCTGATCGTGCTCCGCTCCCCGGACGAGTACGGCCTCCAGTCCAGCAGGGACAGCCTGGCGCTGCAGTCGCAGCCGAACGGCAGCGGCAAGCCGGAGCAGGCGCTGTTCCAGGCGGCCCCCGACGTGCCGCCGCCGCTGCCGCAGATCACCCCGGCCCCGGCGATGATGCCGTCCACCCCCGTCCGGATCGTGATCAAGCGGCTGGGGATCAACGCGCCGATCAAGGCCGTCGGCCTGGCCAAGGACGGGACGATCCAGGTGCCGCCGCCGGACAACCCCAACCTGGTGGGCTGGTACCGGAACATGTCCACCCCGGGCCAGGCGGGTCCCGCCGTGCTGCTCGGGCACAAGGACACCAGGACGCGCAGCGCGGTGTTCAGCGCGTTGTTCCAGATCAAGAACGGTGACACCATCGAGGTCAAGCGCCAGGACAGGACCACGGCGGTCTTCACCGTGGGTGGCGTGGAGCAGGCGAACAAGAAGACGTTCCCGACCCAGCGGGTCTACGGGCCGCAGGACAACGCCCAGCTTCACCTGATCACCTGTGGCGGGACCTACGACCGGCGTACCGGGCACTACACCGACAACATCATCGTCTACGCGACGATGACGAGCTCCTATCGAAGCTGAGCGCGGAGGCGGACATGGGCTGGATGGCGAAGCGGAGACTGCGTACTGGGCCCACGGCGGCATTGCCGGCCAAACCTGATCCGGCCGAGCTGCTACGCATCGTCCAGCTCGCCGACCCGGGTGCCAGGAAGGACGGCGACGACATCGTCGCCACCGACGTCCGGATCTGCGCGCCCGTGGAGGCGGACACCGACCTGACGGGCGGTGAGCTGGAGAAGGTCTGGGCGGTCCGGGTGGCCGCGGAAGGGCCGCTGCCGCTGGACTTCTTCGACCGCTACCTGGCCGAGGGCATCGCCTTCAGGCTCAAGGGGCTCGCGGTCTGCCGCGGCGAGGTGAGCGATCCGGCCGACGAGGAGAACGCGGGTCCCGCGGTCATCCTCCCGGTACGTCCCACCGCGGAGGAGCTGGCGCCGCTGCTGGAGCCGCAGGAGGACGACGAGTTCACGTTCACCGCCGGCGACATCAAGGCCGTGCTGGTCCCGCAGAAGGGCCAGCCTCCGGCCGTACAGGAGCTGCTGCCCTTCGCTACGGAGCTCACCGCGATCGAGTTGCGCGGCGACGAGCAGGTCAAGCTGGGGACGTTGGCGCTGGAGCTGTCCGAGGCGCTGAACGGCCTGGTCGTGGACCGTTGGCGGTTCAGGGTGGACTCGGCGGAGGATCTTCTGCCTCCGGCGTGAGCAGCGCCCGAACGTCGTTCTGTTGTAGTCTGCCCCTAGTAACCGAATAATGCTCGGTTCCCAGGAGGCACTGTGGCAGAGGCGTACATCGTCGGGGCGGTCCGCACCCCGGTCGGAAAAAAGAAGGGCGGCCTTTCCACCGTCCACCCCACTGACCTGGCCGCGCACACGCTGAAGGCGCTGATCGACCGCACGGGCGTCGACCCCGCGGCGGTCGAGGACGTCATCATGGGGTGCGTCATGCAGTTCGGCCCCCAGAGCATGGACATCGCCCGCAACGCCTGGCTGTCGGCCGGTCTGCCGGAGACGACCGCCGGCGTCACGATCGACCGGCAGTGCGGCTCCTCGCAGCAGTCGATCCACTTCGCCGCGCAGGGCGTCATGTCCGGCACCCAGGACCTGGTCGTGGCCGGCGGCGTCGAGTCGATGAGTATCGTGCCCATGGGCTCCTCGATCACGGCCGCCCTGGAGAAGGGCATGCCGTTCCCGTTCGGCGACAAGTGGGTCGAACGGTACGGCAAGCAGGAGATCTCGCAGTTCCGCGGCGCGGAGCTGATGTGCGAGAAGTGGGGCTACACGCGGGAGGTGCTGGAGCAGTTCGCCCTCGAGTCCCACCAGCGAGCCGCCAAGGCGATCGCGAACGGCCACTTCAAGGACCAGATCGAGCCGATCAACGGCGTCGAGGACGACGAGGGCCCGCGTGCGGACACGACGCTGGAGAAGATGGCCTCGCTGAAGACGCTTAAGGAGGGCGGCCAGATCACCGCCGCCACGTCCTCGCAGATCTCCGACGGCTCGGGCGCGGTGCTGATCGCCTCCGAACAGGCTGTCAGGGACCACGGGCTGACGCCGCGCGCCCGGATTCACCAGCTCGCGCTCATGGGCGACGACCCCATCTATATGCTGACCGCGCCGATCCCCGCCACACGGCGGGCGCTCGAGAAGTCCGGCCTGTCGATCGGCGACATCGACGTCGTGGAGATCAACGAGGCGTTCGCGCCGGTGCCGCTGGCGTGGACGCACGAGCTCGGCGCCGACCCCGCCAAGGTCAACCCCAACGGCGGCGCCATCGCGCTGGGCCACCCGCTCGGCGGCACGGGCGCGATCCTCATGACCAAGCTCCTGCACGAACTGGAGCGCACGGGCGGCCGCTACGGGCTGCAGACGATGTGCGAGGGCGGCGGCCAGGCCAACGTCACGATCATCGAAAGACTGTGAGGGGATGCGAGCGCCGCCTCCGGGCGTAAGAAGGGAGGCGGCGCTCGCGCTAACTACCCATCCAGGTAGTGGTCTCAGCGGCCCTTGGACGGGATGCGCCGGGGCGGCGCGATCGGACGCTGCGGCATCCGGGGCATCTGTCTGGGCCCGGGCGGAAGCTCCCGCCCGGGGAAGGCCGGGGTCTTCTTGCCCTTTTTGGCTGCGCGAACTCGCATGAGAAGCTCCTTTACGTAAGTCACGACGCGGCACACGAAAGGCCGGTCGACATGCTCAGCTGCCGCGTCTGGACGGTCGGACGGGACGCACTGAAGCTGCGAATTACTGGTAAAGGCGCATGTCCATGACAGTACGGGGCATCCGGAACCCCCCGCAACCGAATTAAAGGTCGGCGAAAACGTCAGGTCTCCGGGAGGCGGGTCGGGACGGCCTTCTGGACCTGCTGGAAGACCACCGAGGTGCGGAAGCCGACGATCTCCTTGCGCTTGCTCAGCTTGTCCAGCAGGAACGAGTGCAGGGCGTCCAGGTCCTGGACGGCGACGTGCAGCAGGAAGTCGTCCCCGCCCGCGAGCACGAACACGCTGAGCACCTCGGGCATCTCCGCGGCGGACGACTTGAACGCGTTGATCACCGCCCGGCTGAGCGGCCGTACCTGGACCGAGACCATGGCCTGCACACCGCGATTGAGCGCGGCCGGGTCGATGTCGGCGTGGTAGCCACGGATGACGCCGCGGCGGGTGAGCGATCGGACCCGCTCCAGACAGGTCGAGGGTGCGATGCCGAGTTGTCGAGCGAGCTCCCGGTTGGACTGCCGCGCATCCGTTTGGAGCAGCCGCACGATGGCCGAATCAAGTTCATCCATGTAGGGATATTTGCACGTCTGTCCGGCCAGACGTTCGGTACGCACGCGCCTGTTTCGGTCAGATGAGTAATTTCTGGGGTTATGACACAACGGATGACCGCTGGGCAGGGGACGGCGCTGCTGGTCGGGGCGGTGCTGGGGCCGGGGATGCTGGTGCTGCCGCATCTGGCGGCGGACGCCGCGGGACCTGCCTCGGTGCTGGCCTGGGCCGGGTTACTGGCGCTGAGCGTCCCGGTCGCGCTGACCTTCGCCGCGCTCGGCGCGCGGCACCCGGACGGCGGTGGGGTGGCGAGCTTCGTCGGGCTCGCGTTCGGCCGGCGCGCCTCCGCCGTGGCCGGCTGGTGGTTCTTCGGCGCCGTCCCCATCGGCACCGTCGCCGGCGCCTTCGTGGGCGGTCAGTACGTCGAGGCGTGCCTCGGCGTCGACGGCACCCTCGCCGCCTGGCTCATCATGATCGCTGCCTTCGCCGCCAACGCGGCGGGCCTGCGGACCTCGGGTCGGCTGCAGATCGCCTTCGTCGTGCTCCTCGTCGCCCTGCTGGCCGCCGCCGTGATCAGTGCCGCGCCGCACGCCGACCTGGCCAACTTCACCCCCTTCGCCCCGTACGGTCTGGGGGGCGTGGCCGCCGCGGCCGGGGTGCTCATGTTCGCGTTCGTCGGCTGGGAGGCGGCCAGCCACCTGTCGGCCGAGTTCGCCGACCGGAGGAACGGCCTGGTCAGGGCCACGGTCGTGACGCTCGCCGTGATCGCCGTGTTGTACGTCGGGGTGTCCGTCACCTCGGTGGGCGTGCTGGGCGCGGACATGACCGGCGTGCCGCTGACCGCGATGCTGGAGATCGGCCTCGGCGGGGCCGCCCGTCCGGTGACCGGGGTGGTGGCCGTGCTGCTGACGTTCGGGGCGGTCAACACCTACATCGCCGGAGCCGCGCGGCTGGGGGCGGCTCTGGCCAGGGACGGGGCGCTGCCCGGTTGGTTCGCTGTAGGCGGGGAGCCCGGGCGCGTGCCGTACCGGAGCCTCGGGCTGCTGGCCGTGTTGTGCCTGCCCGTGCTGGTGTGGGCGGTGGATCTGGACCTGCTGATGCGGGCGACCTCGGCGTGTCTGGCCGCGGTCACGGCGGCCGGCGTGGTGGCGGCGGTGCGGATGTTGCCCGCGGGCCGGCACCGGAACACGGCCGTGGTGGGCGCGGTGATGTCGGTCGCCTCGCTCGCGTTCTGCGGGGTCTACCTGGTGCTTCCCGTCGTGCTCGCGCTCGTGGCGACCGCCGTGCGGCCGGTAGGTGCTCGCCGTCCGCTGAAAAAGGGCATATAAACGGCGAAGGGCGCCGTCAGGCGGGCACTACTCATAAGCACAGGACGGCGCAATGTCGGGAGGTGCTATGACCGAGCACGCCAAGTACGAGGAGTCCAGGGCAGTAGGCGAGCAGGCCCGCGAGAAGGACTGGGCCCTGCCGAGCTTCGCCAAGCAGCTGTTCCTCGGCGACTTCCGGCTGGATCTGGTGCATCCGGCACCCGCGCTGCCCGACGAGGCGACCAAACGCGGCGAGGAGTTCGTCCGCGCGGTGCGCCGCTACCTCGACGCGCACGTCGATCCGGCGCTCATCGAGCGGACCGGACAGGTGCCCGACGAGGTCGTCAAGGGGCTGGCGGGGCTCGGCGCGTTCGGGATCACGATCGGCGAGGAGTACGGCGGCCTCGGACTGCCGTACCTGTACTACTGCCGGGCCCTCATGCTGGTGGGCTCGTACTGCCCGGCTCTGGCGACGTTGTTGTCGGCGCACCAGTCGATCGGGGTGCCGCAGCCGCTGAAGTTGTTCGGCACGGAGGAACAGAAGCGACAATTCCTACCAAGGTGCGCGGCGGGCGAAATTTCGGCTTTTCTGCTGACCGAGCCGGACGTCGGTTCCGACCCCGCCCGCCTGGCCACGACCGCCGTCCGCGACGGCGACGACTACGTGCTCGACGGCGTCAAACTGTGGACGACGAACGGCGTCGTCGCCGACCTGCTCGTGGTCATGGCCAGGACCGGCAAGAAGATCAGTGCGTTCGTGGTCGAGGCCGACTCGCCGGGCATCACGGTCAAGCGCCGCAACAGCTTCATGGGACTGCGCGGCATCGAGAACGGCGTCACCGAATTCTCCCAGGTCAGGGTCCCCGCGAAGAACCTGATCGGGCGTGAGGGGGATGGGCTGCGGATCGCGCTCACCACGCTCAACACCGGCCGCCTGTCGCTCCCGGCCACGTGCGCGGGGAATGCCAAGTGGGCGCTGAAGATCGCCCGCGAGTGGGGCAACGCCCGCGTGCAATGGGGACACAAGATCGGCCGGCACGAGGCCGTGGCCACGAAGATCGCCTTCATCGCGGCCACCGCGTACGCGCTGGAGGCCGTCATGGAGCTCACCAGCCGCCTGGCCGACGACAAGCGCAACGACATCAGGATCGAGGCCGCGCTGGGCAAGCTCTACGCGACGGAGCTGTCCTACCAGGCGCTCGACGAGCTGGTCCAGATCAGAGGTGGCCGCGGCTACGAGACCGCCGAGTCGCTGGCCGCCCGCGGCGAGCGCGGCGTGCCCGCCGAGCAGATGCTCCGCGACTCGCGCATCAACCGCATCTTCGAGGGCTCCTCCGAGATCATGCGCCTGATGATCACCAGGGAGGCGGTGGACGCGCACCTGTCGGCCGCCGGCGAGCTGATCAACCCGGAGGCGTCCCGCCAGGAGCGCACCCAGGCGCTCAAACGGGCCAGCCGCTTCTACGCCAAATGGCTGCCCACGCTGGTGGCCGGCACCGGCAACCTGCCCACCGCGTACGCCGACTTCGGCCCGCTGGCCGCGCACCTGCGTTTCGTGGAGCGGACCAGCAGGAAGCTGGCTCGGTCCACCTTCTACGGCATGTCCCGTTGGCAGGGCAGGCTGGAGCACAAACAGTCGTTCCTGGGCAGGATCATCGACATCGGGGCCGAGCTGTTCGCCATGACCGCCGCCTGCGTCAAGGCCGAGGAGGATGCCAAGGACCTGGGACGCCGGCCCTACGAGCTGGCCGACACCTTCTGTCACCAGGCACGACGCCGCGTGGACGCACTCTTCGAACGGCTCTGGGACAACAGCGACGCCCATGACGCGCGGCTGGCCGGATACGTGCTGGAAGGCCGCTACGGCTTCGTCGAGGAGGGCATACTCGACCCGTCCATCGAGGGGCCGTGGATCGGCGCGCCGGAGGGCGGCGAGAACGTCCGGAGGAAGATCCTCTGACGTCCGGTCTAGACCGGTTATGCGCCCTTACTGGTAACAGTGTTTTCAAATCGAGACAAGCCGGTATAGACCGGCTCCTGAACGCTGGCTTACGCTGACGCAAACGCGTCGAGGCCCGCCTCGCGCGTGCCATCCCCCCAGGGCGGGCTCCGGTGGCTGGTACGGACCAGCGTCACCCGTCCGACGAGAAGGCGGTATCTCCAGTGAACATGAAGCTTGTGGGCGGCGCCGCTCTCGGCCTAGCCACGGTGCTGGTCCTGTCCAGCTGCGGCTCCGGCGGCTCCGGAGACGGCGGCAACACCCAGGCGTCGGGCGGCGGCCAGGTCACGCTCAAGATGGTCGCCGCGGACTACGGCGACGGGCCCGGCAAGCCGAACTCGGGCGAGACGTTCTGGAAGGGCGTCGTGGACGAGTTCCATGCCGCGAACCCGAACATCAAGGTCGAGGTCCAGGTCATCAACTGGAACGACATCGACAAGCAGGTCGCCACCATGGTCCAGAACGGCCAAGTGCCCGACATCCTGCAGACCGGCGACTACTCCGGCTTCGTCAAGGACCAGCTCCTGTACAAGGTGGACGAGGTCCTGTCCCCGAACGTCTCCGGCGACATGCTGCAGAAGTTCGCCGAGTTCGGCAAGGTCGACGGGACCGCGTACGGCATCCCGTTCGTCTCCTCGGCCCGCGCCCTGTTCTACAACAAGGACCTGTTCGCCAAGGCCAACATCACCGAGCCGCCGAAGACGTGGGACGAGCTCAAGGCCGCGGCCGAGAAGCTGAAGGCGGCCGGCGTGACGCAGCCGTTCGGCCTGCCGCTCGGCCAGGAAGAGGCCCAGGCCGAGTCGTTCCTGTGGATGCTCGGCAACGGCGGTGGCTACAAGGACGCCTCCGGCAAGTGGGCGATCAACTCGCCGCAGAACGTCGAGACCTTCACGTACATGAAGGGCCTGGTCGACGCCGGTCTGACCACCCCGAACCCGGGCACCAAGGACCGCAAGACGGTCTGGGAGGACTTCGGCGCAGGCAAGGTCGGCATGGTCAACGGCGGCCCCATGTCCATCCCGATCTTCGACGCGGCCGGGCTGAAGAACTACGGCGTCGCGCCCATCCCCGGCAAGGCCGGCCCGCTCGACACCACGCTCGGCGTCATGGACTGGATCATGGCGTTCAACAAGAACGGCCACGCCGCCGAGATCAAGAAGTTCTTCGACTTCTTCTACACCGGCAACGCCGCGACGAAGATCTCCGACACCTACAAGCTGCTGCCCGTCACCAACGGCGGCATCGAGAAGTTGTCGAGCGACGAGAAGCTGAAGCCGTTCCTGGACGCGCTGCCCAACGCCAGCTTCTACCCGTTCCAGGACCCCAAGTGGGCCGAGGTGAACCCGGCGATCAAGCAGACCATCGGCGGAGCCGTCAAGGAGGACCCGGCCAAGGTCCTCGGCGAGCTCCAGAAGGTCGCCGAGGCCGGTTGATCCGGTGGATGGCCCAGCGTCCCCACGCTGGGCCGTCCCTTTCACGGAAGGCTTTGCATTGAGAAG
The DNA here is from genome assembly GCF_005889735.1 of Nonomuraea turkmeniaca. GTDB lineage: Bacteria > Actinomycetota > Actinomycetes > Streptosporangiales > Streptosporangiaceae > Nonomuraea > Nonomuraea turkmeniaca. The sequence continues at coordinate 15,139 of NZ_VCKY01000021.1, read as the reverse complement.
GTTGCGCGCCCTGGAGCCCATCGCCTGGGTCGGGCCTGCCGTGGTGCTCATCGTGCTGGTCGTGCTCTGGCCCGTGATCGAGATGATCAGGTCCTCGTTCCTCAAGATCAGCCGGTTCGGCGTGGTCCAGGGAAGCAACGGGCTCGCCAACTACGACAAGCTCTTCAACGAGAAGGACTTCGCCGACATCATGGTCCGCAGCGTGATCTGGGTGGTCGCGGTCGTCGCGCTCACCGTGCTGATCTCGCTGGCTCTGGCCCAGCTGTTCAACCAGCGCTTCCCGGGCCGCAAGATCGCCCGCTGGGCGCTGATCGCGCCGTGGGCGGCCTCGGTCCTGATGACGGCGATCATCTTCAAGTGGATGCTCGACCCCGAGGTCGGCGTGATCAACCAGATCCGGCTGAAGCTCGGACTCATCGACGCCATGGGCGGGGCCGCGGCCGACCAACTCGGTGACGCGTCCACCGCGATGCCGTGGCTGGTGTTCGTGGCGGTCTTCGTGTCGGTGCCGTTCACCACGTACGCGTTGCTCGCCGGGCTGGCGACGATCCCCTCTGACGTCTACGAGGCCGCCAGGATGGACGGGGCCGGACGGCTCCGTACGTACTGGTCGATCACGCTGCCGCTGCTGCGCCCGGCGCTCACCGTCGCGGCCCTCATCAACGTGATGAACGTCTTCAACAGCTTTCCGATCATCTGGGCGATGACGCACGGGCAGCCCGGTTATTCGACGGCCACCTCGACGATCCTCATGTTCATCCTCAAGGGCTCCGACATCGGTGAGTCGGCCGCCATGTCCGTCGTCAACTTCGGCATGGTCATCGTGCTGACCGTGATCTTCCTTCGGGTGTCCCGGTGGAACAAGGAGGTGGCGTGATGGCCGTCAACACGATCCCGCGCAAGGCCGGCTCCCACCACCACGCCCGGCCCCGGCCCACCGCCGCGCGCGGCATGCCCCGGCTCAAGACCGTGATCGTCGCGGCGAGCGCGTACCTCATCGCGTTCGTCTTCCTCTTCCCGTACGTGGTGATGTTGCTCACCTCGCTGCGGGCTCAGGACTCGCTGCGGGACGTCACCTTCTGGCCCGACGAGTGGGTGTGGTCGAACCTCACCAACTTCTGGACCAGCGGGCTGGCCGGGAACCTCTGGGTCACGATCAAGGTGGCGGCCGGGTCGACGATCCTCGTGCTGCTGGTGGCGTTGCCGGCGGCGTACTACTCGGCCAGGCACCGCTTCAGGGGGCGGACCGCGTTCCTGATCCTGGTGCTGATCACCCAGATGTTCCAGCCCACCGCCATGCTGGTCGGCATCTACCGCGAGTTCTTCCAGTTCGGTCTGGTGGACTCGGTGTGGTCGCTGATCCTCGTCAACGGCGGGTTCAACCTGGCGTTCGCGGTGTGGATCCTGAACGCGTACTTCGCCTCGATCCCGCGTGAGCTGGAGGAGGCGGCCTTCATCGACGGGAACGGGCGCTTCGGCGCACTGTTCAGGATCACGTTGCCGCTGGCCATGCCGGGCGTGATCACCGCACTGATCTTCACGTTCATCGCAGCGTGGAACGAGTTCGTGGTCGCCCTGACCCTGACCACGACGCCCGAGAACCAGCCGCTCACCGTGGCGCTGAACTCGTTCATCGGGCAATACCAGGTGGACTGGCAGAACCTGTTCGCCGGATCCGTGATCGCCACCATCCCGGTGATCATCCTGTTCGCGCTGATCGAGCGCAAGGTGGTGGGCGGGCTGACCGCCGGCTCCATCAAGTAGACCCAGGGGGAGCCTTCCCCCTGGGTCTTACTTCTGCGGCACCCGGGCCACGCAGAACACCGTCTGGCCGAAGGGCGGGCGGACGAACCGCTCGATCAGGCGGGTCAGCGGGACCACCGTCCGGTCGTAGATCTTGACCAGCCGCGGGTCCGGGTAGCCGACGCCGCCCCGGCGCACCGCCGCCCACCAGGCGATGCCGCCCAGGAAGTTGATCGGCTTGAGCACCTCGACGTCCAGACCGGCCTTGGCGACCGCCGAGGCCAGCGTCTTGGGCGTGTAACGCTGGACGTGGCCCACCTTGCGGTCGAAGTCTCCATAAAGCTGCATGTAGCCGGGCACCCAGATGATGATGCGGCCGCCGGGCAGCGTGACCCGGGCCAGCGAGCGCAGGGCCCCGGCGTCGTCCTCGATGTGCTCCAGCACGTTCATCATGACGACGGTGTCGACCTTGTCCTCGAGCGGGATGTCGGTCGGCAGCCCGAACTGCAGGACGTCGATGTCGTCGCGGCCTTCGAAGCGCGTACGCAGCTGCTCGACGCAGTAGGGGTCGAAGTCGCTCACGACCAGCCTGTCGAGTCGCGGCAGGAACTGCTCGGCGAAGTGGCCCAGTCCTGAGCCGATCTCCAGCATCGAGCGGCCGACATGCGGGGCGACCATGTCGAACTCGTACTGCCGATAGTTCTTGGCCTCGTCCCCACCTAGGTGGTTCTCCAGGGCCTCGTCACCGGCCGCCGGTTGTACTACACGGTCATACCCAGAAGACATAATCCCGTTCCTTCTAGCGGGCACATGGATTGCCCGAGTCTAATGCCCCTGTCGGCGGTGGGGGTCACGCGATCCGCGAAACACCCTTCCCCGCAGGCCCCTCGGTGCGATGGAATCTGACTCGCCATGGACGACGACGAGGCGGTCGCGCGCTCGCTCGACGGCGACTTAGCTGCCTACGAGGCGCTGGTCGCCCGCTACAGCGCGCTCGCCCACCGTACCGCGTACATGCTGGGTGCGGGCGACGAAGCCGAGGACGTGGTGCAGGAGGCGTTCGTCAAGGCGTTCCGGCACCTGGCGAGCTTCCGCCGGGATGCGCCGTTCCGGCCGTGGCTGCTGCGCATCGTGGCCAACGAGACGCACAACCTGACCCGGTCGCGGGGGCGGCGTGCCGAGTTGGCGGTCCGGCTCGGCGCGACCGCCGATGCCACCGCGCCCGACGACCCCGAGGGCACGGCCGTGGCCACCGACCGGCGGGCGCGGTTGCTGGTGGCGGTCCGCGGGCTGCCCGAGCGGGAACGTCAGGCCGTGGTGTGCCGGTACTTCTTACAGCTGAGCGAGGCGGAGACGGCACAGGTGCTCGACTGGCCGGTCGGCACCGTCAAGTCCAGCACCCATCGCGGGCTGGCCCGGTTGCGGGAGGAGGTGGGCAATGAGTTCGCGTGAGCCTTTCGACGACGGGCTGGAGGCGGAGCTAATGGCGCTCGGCGACCTGATCGACGTGCCCGCACCCCCTCCCGCCGACGTGGCCGCCACCGTCCGCGCCCGCCTCGAATCCCAGCCCACCGATCCCGTCTCGGCTCCGGACGCCCCCTCGCCTCCCGAGCCCGTCTCGCCGCCTGACCCCGTCTCGCCTCCTGACGCCGTCTCGGCTCCCGATCTCGCGGACGGGCCCGATCCGGCGCATGGCCCCTACAACTCCCCTGTCAGGCCGGCGCGAGCCCGGCGGCCGGGGCGGCGGGACGACGGGCGGCGGCCGGCGAAGCGCGGGCGGCGGGCGCGGTGGACGATCGTGGCGGCGGTGGTGGTCGTCGTCATCGCCATCACGGCCGCCACCCCCCAGGGCCGGGCCGCCGTGGCGCGGATCCTGCGGTTCGCCGGGGTCGAGCTGGAGGTCGGCGAGAGCACGCCCCCACCGGTCACCACCACGGCGTCCCTGCCGGGCGAGCGCACCGTGTCCCCGTCCGAGGCGCGGAGCCAGGCCAGGTTCGAGGTCAAGGTGCCGTCCAGGCTGGGCCCGCCGCAGAGCACGTCGGTCTCCGACAACGGCAGGGTGGTGTCGATGTTCTGGCCGGGCGGTGTCCGGCTCGACCAGTTCGACGGCTACATCGACCCCTATTTCTTCAAGAAGGCGGGCCCGCCGTACCCCGACTTCGTGGACGTCGGCCCGTACGACGCATGGTGGCTCAAGGGCGAGCACCCGCTCGGCTACATCGCACGTGAGGACGGCACCCACGTGCCGCTGCGCCAGGCGGCCGCCACGCTCATCTGGCGGCAGGTCGCGATCAACTACCGCCTGGAGGGTGTGCGCACCAAGGAGGAGGCCATCAAGATCGCCGAGTCACTCCAATGAGCCGGTCAGCCAGTCGTCCACACCTTTGAGCAGCTCTTTGCGTACGGACTCAGGAGCCGCCGACGAGCGTACGGACTGCCGCGCCAGTTCGGCGATCTCGGCGTCGCTGAAGCCGTAGACCTCCCTGGCCAGCTCGTACTGCCGCAACAACCGCGCCCCGAACAGCAGCGGGTCGTCCGCCCCCAGCGCGATCGGCACCCCCGCGTCGAACAGCCGCCGCACCGGCACGTCGGCGGTGCGCTCGGCCACCCCCAGGCCCAGGTTGGACGTCGGGCATACCTCGCAGCAGATCTGCCGGTCGGCCAGCCGCCGCATCAGCCACTCGTCCTCGGCCGCTCGCACCCCATGCCCGATCCGGTCCGCCCCCAGGTCGTCCACACACTGCGCCACGCTGCGCGGCCCCATCAGCTCGCCCCCGTGCGGCACGGACAGCAGCCCGCCCCGCTTGGCGATCCTGAACGCCCGCTCGAACTCCCTCGCCTCGCCCCGCCGCTCGTCGTTGGACAACCCGAACCCGACCACGCCCTTGCCCACGTATTGCGTGGCCAGCCTGGCCAGTGTGTTCGCGTCGAGCGGATGCCGGGTCCTGTTCGCCGCCACGACCACCGCGATCCCCACCCCGGCGTGGTGGGCCGCTTGCCGTACGGCGTCGAGCACCAGGTCCAGCGTTGCCGTCAGACCGCCGAACCGCTGGGCGTACCCCGACGGGTCCACCTGGATCTCCAGCCACCGCGACCCGGCCGCCGCCTCGTCCTCGGCCGTCTCGCGCAACAGCCGGTAGACGTGTTCAGGGCGGGTCAGCACGGACCTGGCGATGTCGTACAGCCGCTGGAACCTGAACCAGCCGCGCTCGTCGGTGGCCCGCAACGTCGGCGGCCAGTCCTCCTCCAGCGCGTCGGGCAGATGCAGCCCCTGCTCCCTGGCCAGCTCGATCAGCGTCGTGTGCCGCATCGAGCCGGTGAAGTGCAAGTGGAGATGCGCTTTGGGAAGGGCGTCCAGGGGCCGTGGCATTTGATTATCTTGCCACTCAACCTGGGGGTGAGCTGGCGCGTTGAGGAGGGAGGAGGGGGTCCCTCGCTCATGACAGATGACGACGAAGCGGCGTTCGACGAGTTCCTCGCCGCACGGAGCACCTCGCTGCCGCATGCGGCGATGCCGGTCTGCGGGGCGACCGTGCACGATCGCCCGAGACCGCCGCCGACACCCCCGACCTGGAGTTGCGCGACACGCTCATCAGGGAGTCACTCAGCTCTGACTACGTCAAGGAGGTCGACGGCGTCGCGGAGCCGAAGAAGATCGCGGAAAGTATCCAGGAGGAGGAGTGAACCTCGCGGTAAGGGTAGGGCGAAACTGGGGATCAACGATGCATGATCCCTGAGGTACGCGATGGCGGTCGGGGATGGCGCGCGGCGGTGGCGATGGTGGCGTTCGGGGCGACGGGTCTCATCATCTACGCGCTGTTCTCCTCGGGATACGGCCGCATCGCCCGTCCTGCCGAGAAGGCACCCCTGCCCCTTGCCGTGGCGCCTTTGGAGACCCGGCTCGATGGGAGCCCGGCGGAGGTCCGGCCGGCGTCGGCCGCCCTCGCGGTGGTCTCCGACGACTTCTGGCTCACCTACCTCCCCGCCGGGCTCGACCGCAGCGGCGGCGGAGCGATCGAGCCCGAGCCGGGGGTCGAGGGCGGCTGGGCCAGGTTCGGCACCGCGGGCCGATTCGTCGAAGCGCAGGTCGAGCACGGTATCGTGGCGGCGGACTGGCAGAGCTACCGCTCCCGGGTCACCGTGCTCGACGCCCGTGACACGACCGTGCGCGGCCGGCCCGCCGCGGTCGGCAGGCACCCGAACGGCGGCCGTGTGATCGTCTGGCTCGAACGCACCGGCACGGGCGCGTGGATCAGGGTCAGTGAACCCCTCAGCGGGGAACTCGTCGCAGTGGCCGCCTCTGTGAAGGCTCCTGTAGGAGACTAGGAAACCTTCCCAGTCTCTCGCTCTGGGTATCCACACGTCATGGGGGGTCGATGCGGCGTCTGGCGGCAGTGCTCCTCGTGCTCCTCGTGCTCTCGCTCACCGGCTGCGGCGGCGGTGACACCGTGCCCGACCCCGAGCCGACCGGCATCACCGCGCCGCCGTCACCGAATCCGGCAAGGAGCAAGACCTTCTCGCTGTCCTGCGGCGGCGCCGAGGTACGCCTGCCCGCCATGCCCGCGAAGCTGAAACGTGCGGGCTCGTTCGGCCACCTGGCCTCGCTCGTCCGCCGGCTCGACGTGGAGGGCCTGATCTGGCGTAGGAACGACGAGCACCTGTACGTCGGCGTGGTGTGCGGCGTGCGTACCGCCGAGCAGTTCGCCACGCTGGTCGCCAGGTCGACGCTGACGGTGTACAAGGGCCGGCCGGCGCTGCGCTGGACCACCAAGAAGGGCCTGCGCAACTTCATGTGGCTGGAGCGGCCGGGCACCGCGGTCTACATCGGCGCGACACCCGGCCTGGCCCCCCAGATCAAGCAGATCGCCGGGGGAGTGTCAGCGAGCCTCGGCCAATAGCTTGGCCACGCGGCTGACGCCCTCCACCAGGTCGTCGTCGCCCAGCGCGTACGACAGCCTGAAGTAGCCCGGAGTGCCGAACGCCTCGCCGGGCACCACCGCCACCTCGGCCTCCTCCAGGATCAGCTCGGCCAGCTCCGCGGAGGACTGGGGCCGCCTGCCCCGCAACTCCTTGCCGATCAGCTCCTTGACCGAGGGGTACGCGTAGAACGCCCCCTTCGGCTCGGGGCACAACACGCCCGGGATCTCGTTGAGCATGCGCACCATCGTCTGGCGGCGCCGGTCGAACGCCGTGCGCATCTCCGCAACCGCCGACAGGTCACCGGAGACCGCGGCCAGCGCCGCCATCTGCGCGACGTTGGAGACGTTGGAGGTGGCGTGCGACTGCAGGTTCGTGGCGGCCTTGACCACGTCGGCCGGGCCGATCAGCCAGCCCACCCGCCAGCCGGTCATCGCGTACGTCTTGGCCACGCCGTTGAGGATCACCATCCGGTCGCCGAGCTCGGGGACGGCCGTGGCGATGCTGGTGAACTCGGCGTCGCCGTACACGAGGTGCTCGTAGATCTCGTCGGTGACGACCCACAGGCCGTGCTCGGCCGCCCAGCGGCCGATCGCCACGGTCTGCTCGCGCGAGTAGACGGCGCCCGTGGGGTTGGACGGCGAGACGAACAACACGACCTTCGTACGCTCGGTGCGCGCGGCCTCCAGCTGCTCGACACTCGCCAGGTAGCCGGTGGTCTCGTCGGTCACGACGTCCACCTGCACGCCCCCGGCCAGCTTGATCGCCTCGGGGTAGGTGGTCCAGTAGGGCGCGATCACCAGGACCTCGTCGCCCGGGTCGAGCAGCGTCGCGAACGCCTCGTACACGGCCTGCTTGCCGCCGTTGGTGATCAGCACCTGGGACGGCTCGACGGCGTAGCCGGAGTCGCGTCTGGTCTTGTCGGCGACGGCCTGCTTGAGCTCGGGGAGCCCGCCCGCCGGCGTGTACTTGTGGAAGCGCGGCTGACGGGCCGCCTCGATCGCCGCCTCGACGATGTAATCGGGCGTCGGGAAGTCGGGCTCGCCCGCGCCGAAGCCGATGACGGGACGTCCGGCGGCCTTCATCGCCTTGGCCTTGGCGTCCACGGCGAGGGTGGCGGACTCGGAGATCGCGGAAATTCTTGCGGAGACGCGAGGTCGGGTGGACATGGGTCCATCGTCCCATGAGCGCGTGACCTGGGCGATCAGGTTTGGGTTCGACGTACCGGGCATTCCCCCGTATGCTTTCGCCTGGTCCTTCCGCCGCATGTCGCCGAGCGGTTCGGTCCGGGCAGTGAGTCGATCAGGGTACTCTGGTTGATGACATAGGGCACTGGCGCAATTGGTAGCGCACCGGTCTCCAAAACCGGCGGTTGGGGGTTCGAGTCCCTCGTGCCCTGCGAGTGCGGTCCGCGCAATGATAGGCGTGTAAGCGCGCCGCAAAAACTGCGTTGGATACCGACGAATTCAGGTGAGGACTGTGGCGATCGACACGCGCGGCGAGACCGCAGACAAGCCCAGTGGCGAAAAGAAGACGCGCACTTCGCCTGCCCTTTTCTACCGGCAGGTCGTCGGCGAGCTTCGTAAAGTCATCTGGCCGACACGCAAGGATCTCATCACCTACACCACGGTCGTTCTGATATTCGTTCTGATCATGGTTGGCATCGTGTACGGCCTCGACGCCGCTCTGGGATGGGTGGTGCTCCGCGTCTTCGGCGGAGCCTGATCCCGGCGCCGCCGGTGCCTGCCTGACGGAGTCGCCATCGATACGTGCTCAATCGATTAGACGAAAGAGGAAGAGTCACCGTGTCCGAGTCTTCTGTTCCGGCCGACGAGTCCCGCGAGGAGTGGGGCGACGAGCTGGAAGAGGCCACTGAGGAAGCCGCCGAGGCGGCTCTCGAAGAGGCCGAGGTCGCGGAGAGCGACGAGGCGGCCGAGGTCGAGGCCGCTGCCGCCGAAGACGCTTCGGCCCTTCCCGACGTCGACCCTGTCGAGGAGTTCAAGCAGTCGCTGCGCGGTCTGCCCGGCGAGTGGTACGTCATCCACTCCTACGCCGGTTACGAGAACCGCGTGAAGTCCAACATCGAGAGCCGCAACGTGTCGCTCAACATGGAGGACTACATCTACCAGGTCGAGGTGCCGACGCACACCGTCCAGGAGTTCAAGAGCGGCAAGAAGGTGCCGGTCAAGGAGCGGGTGCTGCCCGGCTACGTGCTGGTGCGCATGGAGCTGACCGACGAGTCCTGGGCCGCGGTGCGTAACACGCCCGGCGTGACGGGCTTCGTGGGCCTGTCCAACAAGCCGAGCCCGCTCAGCCTCGACGAGGTCGCCAAGCTGCTCGCGCCCGAGCCGACCGAGGAGGCCAAGAAGGCCACGGCCAAGACGGCCACGGGTCCGACGGTCGAGTTCGAGATCGGCGAGTCGGTCACGGTCATGGACGGCCCGTTCGCGACGCTGCCCGCCTCGGTGAGCGAGATCAGCCCCGAGTCGCAGAAGCTCAAGGTGCTCGTCTCGATCTTCGGCCGTGAGACCCCGGTCGAGCTGTCGTTCAACCAGGTCTCGAAGATCTAGGACGATCACCTACACTTAGACGTTCGGGCGGCCGCCTTCGCGAGGGCGGCCTCCGACATGTCCGGGGCTGTAATCCGCAGTCCGGACGGCATCAGAATCAAAGACCCGGAGAAGGACAAATGCCTCCGAAGAAGAAAATCGCCGCGTTGGTGAAGGTCCAGCTTCCCGCTGGCCAGGCCACCCCGGCGCCGCCGGTGGGTACCGCCCTCGGTCCCCACGGCGTCAACATCATGGACTTCGTCAAGCAGTACAACGCTGCGACGGAGGCCCAGCGGGGCAACATCATCCCCGTTGAGATCACCATTTTCGAGGACCGCAGCTTCACCTTCATCACGAAGACGCCGCCGGCCCCCGAGCTGATCAAGAAGGCCCTCGGCCTCGACAAGGGCAGCGCGGTCCCGCACCGCGACAAGGTCGGCAAGCTCAGCCGCGAGCAGCTGCGCAGCATCGCCGAGACCAAGATGCCCGACCTCAACGCCAACGACATCGAGGCCGCCGAGAAGATCATCGCCGGCACCGCCCGGTCGATGGGCATCACGGTCGCCGAGTAACACCCTTTCAGACGTTCGTGGGAGGGCCGCCAGGCCCGTTCACCACTAGGAGCCAAAAATGAAGCGCAGCAAGGCGCACAAAGACGCGGCCGCCAAGGTCGACCGCGACAAGCTCTACTCGCCCGTCGAGGCCGCGAAGCTCGCCAAGGAGACGTCGACCACCAAGTTCGACGCCACCGTCGAGGTCGCGCTGCGGCTGGGCGTCGACCCTCGCAAGGCCGACCAGATCGTGCGTGGCACGGTCAACCTCCCGCACGGCACCGGTAAGACCGCCCGGGTTCTGGTCTTCGCGACCGGTGACCGTGCCGAGGCGGCCCGCGAGGCGGGCGCCGACATCGTCGGCGCCGACGAGCTGATCGACGAGATCTCCAAGGGCAACAGGCTCAACGAGTTCGACGCGGTCGTGGCCACGCCGGATCTGATGGGCAAGGTCGGCCGCCTGGGCCGCGTGCTCGGTCCGCGTGGTCTCATGCCCAACCCGAAGACCGGCACCGTGACGCCCGACGTCGCCAAGGCCGTGACGGAGATCAAGGGCGGCAAGATCGAGTTCCGTACCGACCGGCAGGCCAACCTGCACTTCATCATCGGCAAGACGTCGTTCGGCGAGCGCCAGCTCCTGGAGAACTACGCCGCCGCCCTTGACGAGGTGCTGCGTCTCAAGCCGTCGGCGGCCAAGGGCCGTTACCTGAAGAAGGTCACGTTCTCCACGACGATGGGCCCGGGCGTCCCGGTCGACCCCAACGTCACCCGCGGCATCACCGCCGACCTGGAGAGCTGATCCAGCTGTTTCACGAAACCCCCGCCCGTGTTCGGGCGGGGGTTTTCGCTTGCCCGCGGTGTGCGCTGCGGCTGATGGCCCTCCAGGAAAACGCCCACTGAGCCCTTCACCGGCTGAGCGCCGTTACGTGCGCCCAGTACTCGGGAGCTCCGGGCACCCTCCAGCGGGCGGCCGGAGCTTACGTATGGTGGATTGTGGAGATGGTGTGAAGGGCTTGTGGGGGATAACCCTGGGTTTTCCCCTAATTATGCGGGGAAGGCGCTACAGCCGTGGAAAGCAAACGTAGGGTCAAGACATGCTGAAGCGCACGATAAGTCTCGCCGCGGCCGGAGCCGCGCTCGTCGTGGCCGCGGTTGCCGGTTGTGGCACGAATGCCCAACCCATCCAGGTCAATTTGGCGGCCTCGGAGGTCCTGGCGCAGGCCGCGCAGAAGACGGCGGAGGTCTCGAGCTACTCCGTCGACGCCGTGGTGAACGCGACGCACCCCCAGCAAGGCAACGGCCGGGTGCAGGGCCGCATGCTCTACCAGAAGCAGCCCCTTGCCGTGGACCTGACCCTGGACACCGTCGATATGGGCGGTCAGAGCCTGCCGGGCGGCGTGCGCGCCGTGCTGCAGGGCGACGCCGTCTACGTCAAGGTCGAGGCGCTCAAGGAGCTGGTCGGCGGCACCAAGCCGTGGATCAAGGTCTCGCTCTCCGAGATGGGCGACTCCAACCAGGTGAACCAGTACCTGTCCCAGATCCAGCAGTTCGATCTGGCCAACGTGACGAAGCTCGTCACGGCCTCGCAGGACGTGAAGTCGGTCGGCAACGAGAGCGTCAACGGCGAGGACACCACCCACTACAGCGGTAGCTTCCCGGTCGACGCGGCCGTGCTGTTGCTGCCCGCCGAAGAGCAGCAGCAGGCCCGTACGAACCTCGCCGAGCTCAAGGACGTCAAGTTCGACATCTGGGTGGCCGCCGACGGGCTGCCGCGCAAGCTCGCGCTGAACGGGCAGAAGGAAGGCGCCACGCTCGACGCCACGCTGTTCTTCAAGGACTTCAACAAGCCCGTGACCATCGAGACCCCGCCCGCGGACCAGATCGGAGAGCTGCCCAAGGGCACGACCAACTGAGAACGATTTGGAAACTCGGCGGCCAGGACGTAGTCTGGTCGTTGCCGAAGACCGTCGGTCGTCGTCAGGTGCTCAAACCTGGCGGCCGAAGGATCCACATCATGTGGACGACCCGCGCAGGTGTGATACGAGTTTCCCGCATGGTCTGATCCATGTGTGTGAGCCCCGTGTGCGCTCCTGCGCCCGGGGCTGTTCTCATGTTCAGGGGCCTTCGCCGGCGGCACATCTGGAAGGAGGCCCATGGCGAGGCCGGATAAGGCGACAGCGGTTGCCGAGCTCAAGAGCGAGTTCGAGGGCAGCGCTGCGGCCGTTCTGACCGAGTACCGCGGTCTCACCGTCGCTCAGCTCAAGGAGCTGCGCAGCTCTCTCGGTGGGAATGCGAAGTTCGCCGTGGCGAAGAACACCCTGACCAAGATCGCCGCCAACCAGGCCGGCGTGAATGGTCTTGACGACCTGCTGGTCGGCCCGACCGCCGTTGCCTTCGTCAAGGGCGACGTCGTGGAGGCGGCCAAGGGTCTGCGTGACTTCGCCAAGGCCAATCCCCTTCTGGTGATCAAGGGCGGCGTGCTCGAGGGCAAGACGCTCAACGCTACCGAGATCACCAAGCTCGCCGACCTCGAGTCCCGCGAGGTCCTCCTCGCGAAGCTTGCCGGTGCGCTCAAGGCGAAGCAGAGCGCTGCTGCCGCGATGTTCGCCGCGCTGCCCACGCAAATGGCTCAGCTGGCCGACGCCCTCCGCGCGAAGCGCGAAGAGGCGGGCGAGTAATACCGGGGATTGCCGCACTACCGCGGTCCCGTTCCTAGTTTTCTGCAAGTCCTAAACGTAAGGAAAGCATCATGGCGAAGCTCAGCACCGAAGAGCTGCTCGACTCGTTCAAGGAGATGACCCTCCTCGAGCTGTCCGAGTTCGTGAAGCAGTTCGAAGAGGTCTTCGACGTCAAGGCCGCCGCCCCCGTCGCGGTCGCCGCCGCCGCCCCCGCCGGTGGTGGCGCCGAGGCCGCCGCTGTTGAGGAGCAGGACGAGTTCGACGTCGTCCTCGAGGCTGCCGGCGACAAGAAGATCCAGGTCATCAAGGAGATCCGCGCCCTCACGTCCCTGGGCCTCAAGGAGGCCAAGGACCTGGTCGACGGCGCTCCGAAGAACGTCTTCGACGGCAAGGTCAACAAGGAGCAGGCGGAGAAGGCCAAGGCTGCCCTCGAGGGCGCCGGCGCCACCGTGACCGTGAAGTAAGACGGTCCTGTCTCTTCTGAGAAGGGGCGCGAGACATCCTGGTGCCGGATGTCTCCGCCCCTTTTCGCATTTCCTGAGCGGCGCCGTCCGCGTGGGGCTCAGGAGATTCTCATCCTGGTCTCATCGCCTCGCCAATCGGCATGCCTAGCGTTCCGGGTGTGGTTACCGAAGCTAAGTCTCGTTGGGCGCTGGCCGCCCTTCTCGTGGGCACCGGCCTGTTGTACATCTGGGGCCTGGGGGCATCAGGCTGGGCCAATTCGTATTACTCGGCGGCCGTGCAGGCCGGCAGCCAGAGCTGGACGGCGTTCTTCTTCGGGGCCTCCGACGCCGCGAACGCGATCACCGTCGACAAGACGCCTGCCTCGCTCTGGCCCATGGTGCTCAGCGTGCGGCTGTTCGGGCTGAACTCGTGGGCCCTCCTCGTCCCGCAGGCGCTGATGGGCGTCGGCGCGGTGGCCATGGTGTACGCCTCCGTACGCCGGTTGTTCAGCCCATGGGCGGCACTGCTGGCCGGGGCGGTCATGGCGGTCACGCCGGTGGCCGTGCTCATGTTCCGGTTCAACAACCCCGACGCGCTGCTGGTCCTGCTGCTGACCGTCGCGGGCTATTGCGTGGTGCGGGCCCAGGAACGGGGCGCGACCCGGTGGCTGGTGCTGGCGGGGGCGGCGATCGGGTTCGCGTTCCTGGCGAAGATGATGCAGGCGTTTCTCGTACTGCCGGGGTTCGCGTTGGTCTACCTCCTGACCGCGCCCGTGGCGTTCTGGCGGCGGATCTGGCAGCTGCTGGTGGCCGGGGCCGCGATGGTGGCCGCCGCGGGGTGGTGGCTGCTGGCGGTGGCGCTGGTGCCCGCCTCGGAGCGGCCGTACATCGGGGGCTCGCAGACCGACAGCGTGCTGGAGCTGGCGCTCGGCTACAACGGCATCGGCCGGCTCAACGGAGCCGATTACGGCGGGCTGGGGAACCTCAACCAGCAGGCCGGATGGTTGCGGATGTTCGACACCGAGGCGGGCGGGCAGATCTCCTGGCTGCTGCCCGCGGCCCTGGTGCTGCTGGTCGCGGTCACGTGGCTGACCCGCCGGGCGCCGCGGGTCGACCCGGTCCGCGCCGCGTTCTGGGTGTGGGGGAGCTGGCTGATCGTGACGGGGCTGGTCTTCAGCCTCATGCAGGGGATCTTCCACGCGTACTACACCGTGGCGCTGGCGCCGGCCATCGCCGTGCTGGTCGGCATGGGGGCCGCCGTGCTCTGGGAGCGGGGCGCGCGCTGGCTGCCAGCCGTGATCACGGCGGGGACGGCCGTGTGGTCGTACGTGCTGCTGTCGCGCAGCGCCGACTGGAACTCCTGGCTGGGGGTCGCCGTCGCGGTGGCGGGCCTGGGGGCGGCGCTGGCGCTGGTGCTGACCCGCCGCGTCCTGGCCGTGGCCGCGGTCGCCCTGGCGGCGTGCCTGGCGGGGCCGGCGGCGTACGCCGTGGACACCGCCGCGTCCCCGCACACCGGGGCCATCCCGACGGCCGGGCCCTCCACCGGCGGTGGGCCCGGTGGTGGACAGGGCGGCGGCTTCCGGCGGCCCGCCGGCGCCGGGTTCCAGCGCCCAGGCGGGGGCGGGTCCCAGCAGCCCGGCGGGGGCTGTCTCTTATCCACATCTCCGAGCCCACGAGACCCTAAGACAGCTCGTATGCCGTCTTCTGCTTGAAAAAACAACTGGCCCTGAGCCAGGAAGCGGCCCAGCCATTTGCGCACAGTCGGCGCGGTGACCCCATAGGCGCGGGCCGCTTCAGGCACACAAACTTGATGGGCGATCAATTGCTGGACCATTTCGAGTCGACGTAGGAAGGTCAATCGGGCATGCTTATGGGTGTTCATCCGGCCGGGCTCCTTGAGTGAACTGGGGGGGTGGCGATTTCCAGTTTCTCAAATCCGGTTCGGATGAACCATGCATACAACCTATTGAATCTTCACAGCTAGCGTTCGTGGCGTGTGACGGGGAGCCTGTCCCCGTGGGGACAGGCTCCGGGAGGAAAAAGAAACGGACGCCAGCTTTTGGCCGGCGTCCGTTGGGTTGGAGGGTTGTGCGCCCCTGCCTTGCGTGGCGGCTTGCGCCGCCGTTCCCCTTTGGCTGCTGCTTATTTCTTGCGGGCCGCGATCGATTTCTCGGCCAGGTCGACCAGTTCGGCGCCGATCTGCTTCTTCCACTTTTCATAGACCGGCTCGGTGGCCGCCACGAATTCGGCGTGTTGGC
>NZ_VCKY01000219.1 GCF_005889735.1 Nonomuraea turkmeniaca | reverse complement strand
GGCTGACATCGCTCGGCGTGGACGCCTGGCGGCTGGTCTGGTGGACAGCCCTGCTGGTGGGCGTGGTGGCGGTCGCCTACGCGGTCATCGGGGTGCTCCTGCGGCGGCCTCGCCGGGGGCGCACGCTCCTGCTCGTGGTGTCGGGCTTCCTCATCGTGCCGTACGCGCTGGGGTTCGTGGTGGCGTTCCTCAATCCCGTACGGCTCCTCGCGGCCCTCTACGACGCGGCCGATTTCGCGGCGGGTGTGCCGTCCTGGCAGACCGCCACGGCTTTCCTCATCCTGGCCGCCGGGCTGGCCCAGGCGGCCGGGCTGGTGCTGGCGGCCCGGGAGGGCCGGCGCGCGACCGCGGCGGCGACGGCCGGGGCGGCCGGCAAGGAGGACGCGCCCACCACGCCCTGACGCCAGCCCCGCACGCCGCCGCCGTGGTGTCAGCCCTCCAGGCCGGACTTCACCGTCGCCGCGATCACGTCCCGAGCCGGCCGCGGCTCCAGGAACGCCGGCAGGTCGTTGTGCCCGGCCTCCAGCAGGCCGGCGTTGATGGTGGAGAATATCGAGACCGTGTGCCCCACCTGGTACGCCTCCAGCCCGGCCAGCAGCGGCCGCACCTCGCCCACGGCCACGGTCCGGTACTCGACGGTCCGGCCGAGCACCTCACCCAGCACCTCGGCGAGGTCGTGCCCGCCGACCGCGCTCACCCCCTCCAGCTCGTACGTGCTGCCCGCGTGCCGCCGCGGCGCGCCCGCCGCCAGGTCGGCCCAGGTCTCGGCGGCCACGCGCACGGCCACGGCGGCCAGGTCGTCGCGAGCCACCACCGGCACCCGCCCGTCACCGAACGGCAGCGCGAGCACCCCACTCCCGGCCCCGGTCAGCGCCATCCCGGCGATCAGCTCGGCATACAGGCCGTTCCGCAGGATCGTGACGTCGAACGGGGCCTCGGCGAGCCGCGCCTCCGTCCACCGGTGCGCGAGGGCGATGGTGAGCCGGTCGCCGGACCCGGCCAGACTGGTGTAGATCACGTGCTTGACGCCCGCGGTGGCGGCCGCCCGCACCACGGCGCCGTGGCGGGCCAGGACGACGTCGTCCTCGGCGTACCCCGCCGACACGAACACCAGCACGTCCACGCCCGCGAACGCGGCCGCCAGCGTCTCGGGCCGGTCGAAGTCGGCGTGCCGTACCGCGGCGCCGTCACCGGAGCTGCTCGCCCCGGCCACCTCCAGTCCGCGGGCCCGCAGCCCGTCGAGAATCGAACCGCCCAACGCCCCGGACACGCCCGTTACGAGAATCATCGAACCCCCTAGTGTGTTTCTCCGGGCACAGCATGGGCGCGCTCGGGCGCCCGTCGTAAGGAGGCACTCTCATGTCAGTCGCGCACACGGACGTAACCCACCAGGTCAGCGGGCCGTGCGGGGATGACGACTGCGGAATCCGCGACGTGCTCGACCGGATCGGCGACAAGTGGACGGTGCTGGTGATGGTGGAGCTGGCCAAGGGCGTGCGCCGGTTCAGGGAGCTGCACCGGGCGATTCCCGGCATCTCCCAGCGGATGCTGACGTTGACCACGCGGCGGCTGTGCCGGGACGGGCTGGTCGAGCGCACGGCGTACCCGACGATCCCGCCACAGGTCGAGTACCGGCTGACGCCGATGGGCCAGAGCCTGGCCGAGGCGGTCGAGCGGCTGGCCGGCTGGTCCAGGGATCACAAGGACGCCATCGCCGCGGCCCGCGGCCACTGGGACGCCACGCACCCTGACGACGCGTGACGCGGCCCCGGCCGAGCCTCGGGCGGCCAGGTCGCGCATCGCGACGAGGCAGGCCGGCACGAGGGCGCGCAGGATCGCGTCGGCCGGCGGCAGCCACCGCGGCCGGGACCGGCCGTTACCCCGCGCCGCCCGGCACGATGTCCGGCATTCGGGCGAAGACGTCATTGTCATGGATCCCCCCTGCTAGTCAGGAGGGAGTCCGGCAGGAGCCATGACCCGCCCGTCACCGATTCCGGTTATGCGGGCGTTATGTCACGGGCGCTTGAACGAGCCCCGCACGTGGACGGGAACGCCCTTGCCGAGCATCTCGGGCAGCACCTGGGCCACGTTCATCGGCAGGCGCACACACCCGTGCGAGGCCGGGTAGAGCGGCACCGACAGCGCGCCGTGGAAGGCGATCCCGCCGTTGAAGAAGATCGGGTTGTACAACTGGCCCAGGTACGACTTGTGCCAGCCGCTCGTGCGCCACGTCGTCCGGTAGTTGCCGGTCGGGGTCCTGGCCGAGCCGCAGAACCGCTGCTCCCTGCCCTGCCACGTGGTGGTCTCGCAGTAGGGGACGCCGCTGCCCGACGAGATGTGGGTGATCAGCTTGGCCTCGCCGCCGACGTACAGGACCATGATCTGCTTGGCGAGGTTGACCTCGGCGCGGGTCGGCTTGCCGTTCTTCACCAGCACCTTGGGGGTCTTGGGGGTCTCCAGGGCCGCCCACGTCCGCTTGGCGATCGTGCTGGACGGCTTGATCCCGTTGACCTTCTGGAACGCCCACACGGCCGCCAGCGTCGTCCCGCCGTACCGGCCGTCGGCCTTGCCTGGGCGGTAGCCCAGCTCGGTCAGCCTCTTCTGCAGCCAGGTGACGGCCTTGCCCTTGGCGCCCAGCTTGAGCGTTTTGCGGGGCGCTGCGACCGGGGCGGCGGTGGGCACGGACTGGGCGCCCGCCGCGATGGGGACGGCATGTGTGACAGCCGGCGACGCGTGCGTGCGTTGCGGCGTTTGCGACCCGCAGCCCGAAAGTACGACGGCGCCCGCCGTCAGGAGAGCAGCCATCCCGGGCAGCGGTCGAGCCCCCACGTGTACCACCTCTCACATCATTCAATAACGGATCAACGGACCCTACACCAGTCACCATGAATAGGTCTTCAAGCGGTCAATCTGTTTAGAGTGGCTCCATGTCTGAGAAGTTGCCGGCGAATGCCGTTGTCGTGGAGTCCGCGTTGCGTGCGCTGGGGGCGGGCGGCGAGATCGTCGTCCTGCCCGAGAAGGCGCCCACGGCGGCCACGGCCGCCGCCCAGCTGGGGTGCGAGGTCGGGGCGATCGCCAACAGCCTGATCTTCGACGCCGACGGCGCGCCGCTGCTCGTGCTGACCAGCGGGGCGCACCGCGTGGACGTCGAGCTCATCGCCCGCACGGCGGGCGCCCAGCGGGTACGCCGCGCGACACCGGAGTTCGTCCGCGCCGCCACCGGCCAGCCCATCGGCGGCGTCGCCCCGGTCGGCCACCCGGCGCCGGTGCGGACCCTGGTGGACAACTGGCTGAGCAAGCACGAGGTGGTGTGGGCGGCCGGGGGGCATCCGTCGACGGTGTTCCCGACCACCTTCGACGAGCTGGTGCGGATCACCGGGGGCACCCCCGTGGACGTCGAGTAGTGTGCGACGGGTGATCGAGTTTCGCGGGGCGGGGCCGGCCGGATTCACCGAGCGGCTGGAGACAGTGATCGGCATATACACCGCAGCGATGAACCCTCCCGAGGACCAGATCGCCGGTCGCAAGACCATCATGCGAAATCATGCGACATATCCCCATTTTCAGTGTTATTTCGCAGAATTGCGTGATTCATCCCCTTCTGGGGAAGTTCCCGAAACCCGAATCGTCGGCTTCGCGTACGGCTTCCGCGGCGCGCCCGGGCAGTGGTGGCACGACGTGGTCCTCAGAGCGCTCGCGGAACAGTCGGGCCGGGAGGTGGCCAACGCCTGGCTCGGGTACGCCTTCGAGCTGGCCGAGATCCACGTCCACCCGGACTACCAGGGCAAGGGCGTCGGCCGGGCCATGATCAGGACGCTGTGCGCGGGCCGCCGCGAGCGCACGGCCGTCCTGTCCACCCACGACCAGCCCACGGCCGCCCGCCACCTCTACGCCAGCCTCGGCTTCACGGACCTGCTGACGAGGTTCATCTTCCCGGGCGGCTACGAGGAGTACGCGATCGCCGGCCGCCCCCTGCCGCTCCCCTGAAGGTGCCGCTGATGAAGCCGTGACTCATGGGTTTACCACGACATGCCCAAGGGCACCATCCATGACAGAAAGTGACGGACCCTTTACATGTCGTCGACTACCGTCCCCGGCCCGTCACCCGCCCGGTCCCCCTGCGGGCGGGTGACGGGCACACCCCTTTCAAGGCCTGCCTGACGCCGTAGCGGCGGCCGGCCCCGTGCGGGGTCAGACAGCGTCTCCCTGGAGGCCCTCAGCCCTGGTCGGTGGGTGGGTGCCGCTGGGTGACCGTAAAGGATGAGGGTTTGAATCAAGCAGAAATCGGCACGGCGAGGCGCTGGAACACTTCACGCGTCGCGCTGGAGCGGTTGAACGTGATGAAGTGGATGCCCGGCGCGCCCTCGTCCAGCAGCCGCTGGCACAGCTCGGCCCCGTGATCGATGCCCAGCCGCCGCACCGCCGCCGGATCGTCCGCGACCTCCTCGAAGCGCGCCGCCACGTCCGGCGGGAACGGCGCCCCCGACAGCTGCTCGGACCGCGCGATCGTGCTCATCTGCGTCACCGGCATGATGCACGGGATGATCGGCGTGTCGCACCCCCTGGCCGCCACCCGGTCCCGCAGCCGCAGATAGTCCCCCGCCTGGAAGAACATCTGAGTGATCGCGTAGTCGGCCCCGGCGCGGCACTTGCTCACGAAGTATTCGGTGTCGGACTCGATGGACGGCGAGCGCGGGTGCTTGTAGGGGAAGGCGGCCACGCCGACGCAGAAGTCACCCGCCTGCCTGATCAGCCGCACCAGCTCCTCGGCGTAGAGCACGCCCTCGGGATGTTGCACCCACTCGCCTGTGGGATCGCCGGGGGGGTCGCCGCGGACGGCCAGGATGTTGCGCACCCCGGCGTCGGCGAAGCGCCCGATCAGGTGGCGCAGCTCGCGGATCGAGTGGTTGACCGCGGTGAAATGCGCCACGGGCGTGAGCGTGGTGCCGTGGGCGATCCGCTCCACGATGTCGACCGTGCGATCACGCGTGGAGCCGCCCGCGCCGTACGTCACGGACACGAACGTCGGCCGCAGCGACTCCAGCTCCCTGATCGCCCGCCACAACTGCCGCTCACCCTCGTCGGTCTTCGGCGGGAAGAACTCGAACGAGAACGTGCGGCCACCGGAAGCGAGCATCTCGCGAACGGTGGGAACACGATCGGGCCGGATGGAGGGTCGACCAAGCGCCATGGGCCAAGGTTACAGGCACCCGGCCGGGACCACAGGCCGCCGGAGACGCGGAACGCGAGCCCGGATCGGAGCGCGTTGGCCCGGCCACTAGTCTCAAGACATGACCACTGACGCCGCGCGCATGCAGGCCCTGCGCACGCACGTGGAACGGGCCCTGGGCGAGTTCGTCGAACGGCAGCTGCCCTCCCCTGGCGACCCCGATCTCGAGCCGCTGCGCACGGCCGCCGACGAGTTGCTGGCCGGGGGCAAGCGGCTGCGTCCCGCGTTCTGCTACTGGGGCTGGCGCGGCGCGGGCGGCACGGACGTGCCCGAGATCTTCACGGCGGCGGCCTCGCTGGAGTTACTGCAGGCCAGCGCACTGGTGCACGACGACGTGATGGACAAGAGCGATCTGCGCAGGGGCATGCCGGCCGCGCACCGCCGTTTCCAGGCGCTGCACGAGAAGGCCGGCTGGCACGGATCGGCGGAGCAGTTCGGCGAGGGCGCGGCGATCCTGCTGGGCAATCTGCTGCTGCTCTGGTCGGGTGAGATGTGGCGCACCAGCGGCCTGCCCCGCGCCTCGCTGGAGGCGGCCCAGCCCGTGCACGACCACATGCGCACCGAGCTGATGTGCGGGCAGTACCTGGACCTGCTGGAGCAGGCGCACGGGGAGAACACGTTCGACTCGGCCCTGCGGGTGGCGTTGTTCAAGAGCGGCAAGTACTCGGTGGAGCAGCCGCTCAGGCTCGGACTGGTGCTGGCCGCCCAGGAGCGCGTGCCGTGGATGGACGATCTGTGCATCGGGTTCGGCACGCGGGTCGGGATCGGGTTCCAGCTGCGTGACGACATCCTGGGTGTGTTCGGCGACCCGGCGCAGACCGGCAAGCCGGCCGGGGACGACCTGCGCGAGGGCAAGCGCACGATGCTCGTGGCCCGCACCCTGG
Source organism: Nonomuraea turkmeniaca (assembly GCF_005889735.1). GTDB lineage: Bacteria > Actinomycetota > Actinomycetes > Streptosporangiales > Streptosporangiaceae > Nonomuraea > Nonomuraea turkmeniaca. The sequence goes on along the minus strand of NZ_VCKY01000219.1, from coordinate 11,961 downwards.
CGGCCGCCGCACCGGGCGAGGCGGAGACGGTCCGCCGCCTGCTCGGGGATCCGGAGCTGGACGCGCATGGGGTGGCCACGCTGCGGCAGATCATCGAGGACACGGGGGCGCTGCGGGCGTGCGAGGACCTGATCGGCGACTATCTGGGCGACGCGCTGGCCGCACTCGACCAGGCCCCGATCACCGCCGAGGCCCACGCCGCGCTGACCGACCTCGCCATCGCCGCCACCTCCCGCAGCACCTGACCGCCTCGCCCGGCCTCCCGTCCACCGCACAGAGCGTCGCCCGCCGGCGAGCGTCGCCCGTCGGTGGGCGTCGCCCGTCGGTGGGCGTGCCGAACTCGGCAGTCGGCGGGCGGGCCGTTTCCGTCAGGTGGCGGCCGTCAGCGCCGACAGGTGGCCGCCGTCAGGTGGCGGCCGTCAGCGCCGACAGGTGGCCGCCGTCAGTCGGCGGCCGCCGCCGACAGGCGTTTGGCGAACTCCGCCGCCGCCGCGCCCGGGTCGTCCGCGTCGGTGATCGCGCGTACCACCACGACCCGCCGGACCCCGTACGACACGACCTCGTCCAGGTTGCCGAAGTCGATGCCGCCGATCCCGAACCACGGCCGCGACGTCCCCAGCGACGCCGCGTGCCGCAGCAGCGGCGGCCCCGGAGCCGGGCGGCCCGGCTTGGTCGGGGTGGGCCAGATGGGCCCGCAGCAGAAGTAGTCGACGCCCTCCTCCACCGCCGCGGCGGAAGCCTCGGCGGCGGAGTGGGTGGACCGTCCGATGACGATGTCGTCGCCGAGTATCTCTCGCGCGACCGTCACAGGAAGATCGTCCTGCCCCAGATGGAGCACGTCGGACCGGGCGGCGTAGGCGATGTCCGCCCGGTCGTTGACGGCCAGCAGTTTGCCGTGCCGGTCGCAGGCGTCGCGGAAGACTTCGAGGAGAGCGAGTTCGTCGCGTGCCTCCAGGCCCTTCTCCCGCAGCTGGATGATGTCCACGCCTCCGGCCAGCACCGTGTCGAGGAACTCCGCGAGGTCGCCGCGGTCGCGGCGGCCGTCCGTGCAGAGGTAGAGGCGGGCGTCAGAAAGCGAGGGCTTGGGCACGCCGCTTGACCTCGGTATGACGGCCGGCCTTGATCGCCTCGATGGGCGACCCCGGCAGCGACTCGTCGGGGGTGAAGAGCCAACGCAGCGACTCGACATCGTCGTAGCCGGCGTCCTGCAACACGGTCAGTGTGCCGGGCAGGCCCTTCATCACGTCCTTTCCGTCGAGGAACACCGCGGGCACGTGCGGCCCGCCGCTCCCCCGGCGCACGCCGAGGAGCTTGTGATCCTTGAGGAGTTGCTTGGCCCGCCCGAGGGAAAGCTCAAGGCGCTGGGCCACTTCGGGGAGCGTGAGCCACTCGTCCACGAGTTGCTCGGTCTCCCGGTCGATCTGTGCAACAGAAAGCGTCACGAAACCACAACTACCACATGCCGTGCTTGCTCAAACAACACAATCTCGTAGGGATACGTCTGGATCTACCAGGCGTTCCGCGTCGAGACGGCCTCCTGCGGCGATGATTCTGCGCCCCTGTACGAGGTCTCGCGGCCGGTCCACGGCGAGCACCGCGACGATGGCGTCGTCGGCGGTGAGCCAGACGGCCGACCATTTGCCCTCCGGGTCGCCGCGGTAGATGAGCCGCTCCCCCGCCGGATGGTGCCCGGCGTACTGGACCATGTGCCCGAACTGCTCCGACCAGAAGTACGGCACCGGGTCGTACACCGTGTCCTCGCCCAGCAGCGTCGCGGCGGCGACCTCGGGCGCGTTGAGCGCGGTGTCCCAGTGCTCGATCCTGAGCCGGGTGTGGAAGCGGCGCGACCACCATGCGGCGCAGTCCCCGACGGCGACCGTGTGGGGCAGCGAGGCCCGCAGGTGCTCGTCGACGACGACGCCGTTGTGCAGGTCGATGTCGGCGTCGGCCAGCCACTCGACGGCGGGTCGTACGCCGATGCCGGTCACGACCACGTGGGCCTCGACGAACTCGCCGTCCACCAGCCGCACGCCGCCCTCGTCCACGGACCGGACCATGGTGTTCAGCCGCAGGTCGATGCCCTCGTACCAGCGCTGCGTGCGGGCCCCGATCTCCGTACCGACGGCGGTCGCGAGCGGGGTGCCGGCCGCCTCGATCACCGTGACCGCGCAGCCGGCGCGGCGGGCGGCCGTGGCCACCTCGGCGCCGATCCAGCCGGCGCCGATGATCGCGACGCGGGCGCCGGGCACGAGCATGGCCCTGAGCTCGTGGGCGTCGTCGAGGGTGCGCAGCACGTGCTGGGGGCCGTCGCCGGGCAGCCTGATCGGCTCGGACCCGGTGGCGATGACCAGGCCGTCGTAGCCGATCTCACCCTCGGTCGTCTCCACGACGCCCTCGCGCAGCGCCTTGGCGCACACACCCGGCAGGAAGGCGACGTCGAGGGCGGCCAGGTCGGTGTCGACGAAGCTGGTGTCGGCCTCGCCGAGCAGCACGCTCTTGGACAGAGGCGGGCGGTCGTACGGCCGATGCCGCTCCTGCCCGATCAGGGTGATCCTGCCGCCGAACCCGCGCCCGCGCAGGGCCTCCACTGTGCGGACGCCCGCCAGGCCCGCTCCCACCACCACGACATGGTCCACGTTCAAGACCCTAACGGGGGGCGTGCTTGGACGTCGCACCGAGGCCGTAGGCTGAGGAGGACAGACGCGCGGGAGTCCGGCCGTTACCGGGCTGAGAGGAAGGCTGCACCGGGCCTTCGACCGCAAGACACCTGATCCGGATCATGCCGGCGAAGGGAGCGCATGTGGATGTGATCGTAGGCGGCGGGATCGTCGGGCTGTCCATCGCCTGGCGGCTGGCCCGGTCGGGGCGGCCGGTCACCGTGGTGGATCCGGCCCCGGCCTCGGGAGCCTCGTACGCGGCGGCGGGGATGCTGGCGCCGGTCAGCGAAGTGACCTACACGGAGACGCCGCTGCTGCGGCTGGGGATGGCGTCGTTGCGCCGCTGGCCGTCGTTCGCCGCCGAACTGGCCGAGGACGCCGGACTCACCGGGAACGCCGGCTTGACCAGGAACTCCGGGCCGACCGGAGATGCCGAGCCGACCGGAGATGCCGGGTCGCCCCATGGTGGTCTGGGGGCGATCGGCGACGGGGCTCGGCTCGGGCTTGACCTGCGTGCGGACGGGACACTCGACGTGGCGTTCGGGGCCGACGATCTGGCGACGCTGGACGAGCTGGCGACGTACATGGAGAAGCTGGGGCTGCCGGTCGAGCGGCTGACCGGGCGCGAGTGCCGACGCCTGGAGCCCATGCTGGCCCCGTCGGTGCGCGGCGGGTTGCTCGCTCCCGAAGACGCCTGGGTGGACCCGCGCCGAGTGACGGCGGCCCTGCTCGCGGCCCTGGACCGGCTCCATGTGCCGCTGGTGCGGGCCCGCGCCGCGGGCCTCCTGCGCGACCGGGACGGCAGCGTCGCCGGAGGCAGCGTGGCGGGGGACAGGGTCGTCGGGGGCAGGGTCGTCGGGGTACGCCTGGAGCCGCCGCCCGGCGGACCGGAACCACCGTCCGAGATCCGGGCGGAGCGGGTCGTGCTGGCGGCCGGCGCCTGGAGCGGAGAGCTGGCCGAGGTGCCGGTGCGCCCGATCAAGGGGCAGATCATGCGGTTGCGTTCCCCGCAGCCGCTGCTCAGCCGGTGCGTACGCGGCACCGTGCACGGCTCGTACGTCTACCTGGTCCCCCGCGGCGACGGCGAGCTGGTGGTCGGGGCCACCCAGGAGGAGCTGGGGTTCGACACCAGGGTGACCGCCGGCGGGCTCTACGAGCTGCTGCGCGACGCCAGGGAGCTGGTGCCGGGCGTGACCGAGCTGGAGGTCGCCGACGTGGTGGCCGGGCTGCGGCCGGGCACGCCGGACAACGTGCCGATCATCGGTCCGAGCGGGACGCCGGGGCTCGACCTGGCCACCGGGCACTACCGGGGCGGCGTGCTGCTCGCGCCGCTCACGGCGGCGCTCATGGTGGGTGACTTGGGTGGCGAAGAGGGTGAGCTGGCGGCGTTGTGCTCGCCGGGGAGGTTTCAGGAAATCTCATGAATGTGATGATCAACGGATCCGCGCGCGAGGTCGCCGATGGCATGACCGTGGCGCAGGCCGTACGGACGTTGACCGCGGCCACCACCGGGGTGGCCGTGGCCGTGAACGACGAGGTGGTCATGCGCAGCGCCTGGGAGACGACGGCGCTCAGCGATCGAGACCGCGTGGAGGTTCTGACGGCGGTGCAAGGTGGATGATCTGATCATAGCCGGGGAGAAGTTCTCCTCCCGGCTCATCATGGGGACCGGCGGCGCGCCCTCCCTGGAGGTGCTCGACCAGGCGCTGGCCGCGTCGGGCACCGAGCTGACCACGGTCGCCATGCGGCGCCTCGACCCGGGCGCCCGCGGCTCCGTGCTGGACGTGCTGCGCAAGCGGGACATCAAGGTGCTCCCGAACACGGCCGGCTGCTTCACCGCGGGAGAGGCCGTGCTGACGGCGCGGCTGGCCAGGGAGGCGCTCGGCACGAACTGGGTCAAGCTCGAGGTCATCGCCGACGAGCGCACGCTGCTGCCCGACCCGATCGAGACGTTCGACGCGGCCGAGCGGCTGGTGGCGGACGGGTTCGTGGTGCTGCCGTACATCGGTGACGACCCGGCGCTGGCGCGGCGGCTGGAGCAGGCCGGCTGCGCGGCCGTGATGCCCCTGGGGGCGCCGATCGGCTCGGGACTGGGCATCCGCAACCCGCACAACATCGAGCTCATCGTGGAGGCCGCCGCGGTGCCGGTGATCCTCGACGCGGGCATCGGCACGGCCAGCGACGCCGCGTTGGCGATGGAGCTCGGCTGCGACGCCGTGCTGCTGGCCACGGCGGTCACCCGCGCGCAGCGGCCCGACCTCATGGCGGCGGCCATGAAGTCGGCGGTGGTGGCGGGGCGGCTGGCGCGGCAGGCCGGCCGCATCCCACGGCGCCGCTACGCCGAGGCATCCTCCCCGATGACGCCCTGACGCGCCGCCGTGCCGAGGCATGCATCCCGGATGACGTCTGACGCCGCCGCAGCCCCGGCAGATGCTGCGGGCCGGGGCCTGGCCCTGACACGCCCGAAGTCGGGTGCCGGAGTGATGCGGGTGGGCCTGTGTCCGCTTCCCCGGATGTGGGCACGTTCCATCGGGCACGGCTCCGCATCGGTTTCGGGCGGTCGGGCCCTGCCAGTGGCAAAACGCCCGTAAACTCAGCGGGGTGGACACGACGACTGCGGACCCCCTGGTCGGACGGCTCCTCGATGGGCGCTATCGCATCGAGAGCCGGATCGCCCGGGGCGGTATGGCGACCGTCTACCTCGCGCTGGACGTCCGGCTCGACCGGACGGTGGCGCTGAAGGTCATGCACCGCTCGCTCGCCGAGGACCCGGCGTTCGTCAGGAGGTTCATCGGCGAGGCGAAGTCGGTGGCCAGTCTCTCCCACCCCAACGTGGTGCACGTCTTCGACCAGGGCACCGACAACGACGTCGTCTACCTGTCGATGGAGTACGTGCCGGGCAAGACGCTGCGTGACATCCTGCGCGACCGCGGCCGGCTGCCCGCCCGCGAGGCGCTCGAGATCATGATCCCGGTGCTCGCCGCCCTCGGCGCGGCCCACCAGGCCGGGCTGGTGCACCGCGACGTCAAGCCGGAAAACGTCCTGATGACGGACGACGGCCGGGTCAAGGTCGTCGACTTCGGCCTGGCCAGGGCCATCGAGGCGACGAACCAGACCCGCACCGGCGTGATGATCGGCACGATCGGCTACATGGCCCCCGAGCAGGTCACCACCGGCGCGGCCGACGTGCGCAGCGATGTGTACGCCGCGGGCATCATGCTGTTCGAGCTGGTGACGGGGCAGCAGCCGTACGACGGCGAGACGCCGATGTCGGTGGCGTACCGGCATGTGCACGACACCGTGCCGGCGCCGTCGTCGCTGGTGCCCGAGGTGCCGCCGCTGATCGACACGCTCGTGGCGCACGCCACGGCACGCGAGCCGGGTGACCGCCCCGCCGACGCGACGGCCATGCTGGTCGCGGCCGTGGACACGCACCGGATGCTGCCGCGGACGACCACTCCGCCACCGTCGCACTCCCAGCCCCACGGGTTCCGCCAGCCGAACATCAGGACCGGCGTGCACGCCGCGCCGTCGGCGCCGCAGACGGCGCCGTCGCACACGCTGATCCAGCCGCGGGCCGAGGTGCCCCAGCGGCGAGGGTTCCGGCCCAACTGGTTCCTGGTGATACTGGCGGGCGTGATGGTCGTCGCCGTCGGGCTGACCGGGTGGTTCTTCGCCCAGCCTGAGTACGTCCCCGTACCCGACCTGGTGGGCAAGAGCCTGGCCGTGGCCGAGAAGGCCGCCGCCAGGGACGGCTTCAAGATCAAGACGGTGGACGGCAAGTACGACGAGAACGTGGCCGAAGGGCTCGTCCTCAGCACCGACCCGGTGGCCAAGACCGAGGTGGAGCGGGGCGCCATGATCACCATGGTGCCGTCGCTCGGGCCCAAGCGGGTGGTCGTGCCCGATGTCGCGGGCCTGACCGGCAACGACGCCCGTGACAAGATCGCCGCTGCCGGGCTGACCGTGGGGTCGGTCAAGCGCCTGGCCAACACGCAGGTCGAGCGCGACAAGGTGATCCGCACCTCTCCGCAGAACGGCGAGAAGGTCAAGGAGGACACGAAGATCGACATCTTCGTGAGCGCCGGGCTGGTCATGCCGGACGTCTCCGGCATGCCGAAGGACGAGGCCGCCGCCTACCTCGGCCAGCAGGGCTTTCAGGTGCAGGTCCAGGAGGTGGACGACGACGCCGAGCCGTGCACGGTGATCGCCCAGGCGCCCAAGGCCAAGTCCGAGGTGGATCCGGGCGCGCAGGTCATGGTCACGGTGGCGCGGTGCAACGACTTCTTGGACTGGTTGGGGCGTGGGGACAACCAGGCCCGCGATGATCAGCATTTCAGCATGGTGCCCGGGGTGATCGGCAAGGACGTCAAGGACGCGAAGGCGGAATTAGAGGCCCTCGGGTTCAAGGTGCGGGTGCAGCGGCTGGGCAACCGCGGCGTGGTGCAGTTCCAGCGGCCCCTGCCCAACAGCGAGCGCCCGACCGGCAGCACGGTCTTCCTCTGGCACTGACGCCAGAGAGCCCGGCAGGCCGCGCGGCGGCGGGTGCGCGGCCTTGCCGGTGGGGTGTCAGGTCAGGTGGCCGTGGAGGCGGACTCTGGCCAGGCCGCCGTCAGGGTAGATGTCGACGCGTACATGGGTGAGCGGGTCCGTGTGGTCCAGTCTGAAGCGATGTGCGGTGTCCGGCTGGAGGCGGGTCCTGGGCAGGAGGTCCACACGGCGCGCGGAGCCGCCCTCCCCGTCGAGGCCCGTCAGGGAGACCCAGCCGGGAGCGTTGAAGAGCAGGTTCGTGGTGTCGATCTCGGCGAGGCGGATCAGTCCGCGGCCGACCAGCCGGATGACGAGCCAGTCGTTGCCCTCGTCCCGCCGGCGCGCGGTCTCCCAGCCCTCCGCCTGGTGGCGGGCCAGCCCGGGGAAGATGACGTTGTTGGGCGCGGAGTAGAACTCGTTGGAGCAGGCGGTGACCAGGGCGCCGTTCTGGAGGGCGGCCAGGTCGAGGCTGAGGCCCTCGTGGACCGACAGGTCGGGGCGGGGCTCGCCGTGCACGCGGAGCCGGGCGACGCCTCCGTCGGGGAAGATGTTCAGCCGCACGTGGGTGTAGCGGCTCTCGTCGGTGACGGCGAGATGGTGCTCGGCGTCCCCCTTGAGCTCGGACCTCGGGACGATCTCCACCCACTCGGCGGCCAGCAGCTCGGCCGGTGACGGATAGCCGTCGACGGCGGCGGCCTCGACGGAGGCGTGCGGCGGATAGTTGCCCTTGAACCAGGCCGTGTTGATCACCACGCCGCGGATCACGCCGGGGATCCCCAGCCGTACCAGCGCCCAGTCGTGGCCGGGTTCGCGGCGGCGCCGGGTCTCCCAGCCGTCGTACACCTGGCCCTTGTTGCCGAACGTCTCCGCCTGGAAGCCGGGCCGGCCCGGCCGGATCAGGCTCTCCTTCTCGGCGAACGACTCGTCGCTGGCGCCCACGACGGAGCCGCCGAGCGTGCGCAGGGCGAGGTCCGGCAGGCTGGTGAAGCGGGGCATCCCCATCACGTCCCCTCGGCTGGGAGGAATCGGCCGTGCGGCTCGCCGTCCACGGGTCTGCCGCGCAGCCAGGTGGTCAGCACCGCGCCCTTGAGGACGCGGCCGTGGTACGGGGTGACCGGGTTCTTGTGGTGGAGGCGGGCGGCGTCCACGGGGTTGTCGGCGCCGGGGTCGAAGGCGACCAGGTCAGCGTCCTTGCCCGGCTCTATGCCGCCTTTTCCGGAAATATCGGCCAAGGCTGATGGATTGGCGGACATCCAGCGCACCACGTCCCCCAGGCCGTACCCACGGCGGGACGCCTCCGTCCACACGGCGGGCAGCCCGAGCTGGAGCGAGGCGATGCCGCCCCAGGCGGCGGCGAAGTCAGGCACCTTCAGGTCGGCCGGCGACGGCGAGTGGTCGGACACGACGCAGCTCAGCACCCCTCTCGCCAGCCCGTCCCACAGCTGGTCCCGGTTGGCCTCGGAGCGGATGGGCGGGCAGCACTTGTACGCCGTGCCCCCCTCCGGCACCTGCTCGGCCGCCAGCGTGAGGTAGTGCGGGCAGGTCTCGGCCGTCACCGCCACGCCGGCGGCCTGAGCGGCCTCGAGCACGTCCAGGCAGTCCGCACTGGACACGTGCAGGATGTGCGCTCTGGCGCCGGTCTCCCTGGCCAGCTCGACCACCCGCTGGACGGCGCTCCGCTCCGACACCCCTGGCCGCGATTCCAGAAATTCCGAATAGGTCGGACCGGCCGGTTCCCGCAGCAACGCCGGGTCCTCCGCGTGCACCACCATCAGGCCGCCGGAGCCCGCGAACCCGGCGACCTCCTCCAGCGCCCGCCGCAGCTCACCGTGCGTCAGCGGCGGGAACTCCGCCACCCCCGAGGGCGACATGAAGCACTTGAACCCGTACACGCCACGCTCGTGCAGCGGCGCGAGCTCCTTGACGTTCCCCGGCACGGCCCCGCCCCAGAATCCGACGTCCACGTGGCACTGTCCGCGCGCGGCCGCCAGCTTGGCCTCCAGCGCCGCCACGCTGACGGTGGGCGGCAGCGAGTTGAGCGGCATGTCGATGATCGTCGTGACGCCGCCCGCGGCCGCCGCCCTGGTCGCCGAGTCGAACCCCTCCCAGTGCGTCCGCCCCGGCTCGTTGACGTGGACGTGCGTGTCCACCAGCCCGGGGAGCAGCGCCAGGTCGCGCAGGTCGATGTCCTCGGCGGCGTCGAGCGGCGCGGCGTAGTCGTACAGCGCCGTGATCTTCTCTCCCTGTACGGCCACCGCGGCCGCCCGCTCCCCTTCCGGGGTGACGGTCCTGCGGGACCGGATCACGAGGTCCAGCTGCGTCATCTACTTCCCTTCGAGGTGGTCGGCGGCGATCCTGGCGGCGAGGCGCTCCAGCAGGGGTCCGGCCTCCGCGATGCAGCGGCCGAGGTCGGGTTCCAGGTCGGTGAGGGCGTACGCGGCCCGGATGCCGGCGGCCTTCAGCTCCTCGTCGCTGAGCGTACGCCGCCCGCAGACGGCCACCACCGGCACGCCCGCCTTGGCCGCAGCCTGCGCCACCCCGATCGGCGCCTTGCCCCGCAGCGACTGCTCGTCCAGCGATCCCTCGCCGGTGACGACCAGCCGCGCGCCCTCGACGTGCGTGCCGAATCCGAGCAGTCCGAGCAGATAGTCGATGCCGGGCCGGATGTCGGCGTGCAGGAACGCCAGGGCCGCGAACCCGACGCCGCCGGCCGCCCCCGCCCCAGGCGCCCCGGCGACACCCATCGGCCGGGGGGTGTCATCGTGCTCCACCGCCCCCAGCAGGCCATGCGTCTGCGTGGCGATCGCCGCCAAGCGGGACAGGCCCGCCTCCAGCGTCTTGACGTCCTCCGCGGTGGCGCCCTTCTGCGGGCCGTAAACGGCGGCGGCGCCGTGCGGGCCCAGCAGCGGGTTGTCCACGTCGCTCGCCACCACGAACTCCACACCGGAAATATCCGCAAATTCCGACATGTCAATGCGAGCCAGGGCCTTCAGCGCCGCGCCGCCCCGCGGGAGTTCGCGACCTTCGGCGTCGACCAGACGTGCGCCGAGCGCCTGCGCCATCCCCGCTCCCCCATCCGTGCAGGCGCTGCCGCCCAGCCCCAGCACCACCCGCTTGGCCCCGCGCCGCACCGCGTCCGCGACGAGCTCGCCCGTGCCGTAGCTGGTGGCCGTCAGCGGCTCGCGCTCTCCCGGCAGCCGGCGCAGCCCGGACGCCTCCGCCAGCTCGACCACGGCGGTGTCGTCCTCGGGGTGCCAGGCGTACGCGGCGGGGATGCGCTCGCCGGTCGGCCCGGTCACCTCGATCGTGATCCGGTCGAAGCCGCAGGCCACGGCGGCGTCAACGGTCCCGTCGCCGCCGTCGGCCACCGGCAGCTCCACCGTGGGGACGCCGAGCCCGGCCGACACCCGCCGCGCCACCTCGGCCGCCGTCAGCGACCCCTTGAACTTGTCCGGGGCGATCAGAACCTGCTGAACCACTACGAACTCCCACACGATGATGAACAATGGCCGGACACGCCTTCCTGCCCGGTGCGAGCGGGCAGGAAGGCGTGACGACTCATCATCACATCCCGCATCGAAGTGGCCTCCTTCAACCCGTGCTCAGCCCGCGCGCCGACGCAGTGGATGATGGTTTCCAGTGAAGCAATGCGGACGCCCGCGGGCCTATGCACATGGACATCAACCGCCGCCCGCTCCACCCGTCGCCAGGTGTGTGATCCTCCAACTACGCTTACTCCGGAGAAGGGGGCGATGGTGCGGATTTCGGCGCGGCAGAGGCAGGCGAGGCTCGCCACCAGGCACCGGCTCGCGGTCAAGGCGGCCACTCCGGAGGAGGCCGCCGCGTCCGTTGTGGCGCTGCACGGCACCGACCCCGCCACCGTGTTCCTGTCGGCGGGCGCACGGCTGGCCGCCCCCGGTCCCGGGCCGGTCGAGCGGGCCCTGTACGCCGACCGCACTCTGGTGCGGATGACCGGGATGCGGCGCACGGTGTTCGTGGTGCCCGCCGAGCTGGTGCCTGTCGTCCACCACTCCTCGATGCCGGCGATCGCCCTCAGGGAGCGCAGGTCGCTGCTGAAGGTGTTCGGCGAGGGCGGCTGGGACGAGGCCAGGTTGACGGACGTCCAGGCGTCGGTGCTGCGGGCGCTGGCCGAGGCCGGCGAGGTGACGGCCGCGGAGCTGGGCGTGCTGGAGCCGCGGTTGCGTGAGCAGATCAAGGTGAACGCCGGCAAGCGGTACGAGGGGATGATCAGCGTCGGGTCGCGGCTGCTGGGGCTGATGGCGATGGAGGGCCTGCTGGTCCGGTGCGGCCGCGCGTCGGGCACGTGGATCAGCTCCATCCACCGCTGGGGCCTGGCGCCGGAGATGCCGAAACTGGCGGCGGCCGACGCGCAGGTGGAGCTGGTACGCCGGTGGCTGGCGGCGTTCGGGCCGGGCACCGAGGCGGATCTGAAGTGGTGGACCGGCTGGACGCTGGCGGACGTGCGCCGGGCCCTGGCCGCGGTCGGCGCGGCCGAGGTCGAGCTGGACGAGGGCGTCGGCCACGTGCTGCCCGGCGACCTGGAGGAGGTCCCGCAGCCGGAGCCGTGGGCGGCGCTGCTGCCCGCGCTCGACCCGACGCCGATGGGCTGGCAGGCCCGCGACTGGTACCTGCCGGCCGCGCACCGTGCCGAGCTGTTCGACCGCAGCGGCAACGTCGGCCCGACGGTGCGGATCACGGCCGCCACCGCGGGCGGCAACCCGAACCTGGACTACATCGAGGTGGTGCAATGACC
>NZ_VCKY01000218.1 GCF_005889735.1 Nonomuraea turkmeniaca | reverse complement strand
GCGGGGGCGGCATCGGCACGGGGCCGAACGCCGAGTGCGCCGGCAGGTCCATCGGCGGGGGCGGCATCGGCTGCGGCGGCAGGTCGATCTGGGACTGGGCCGAGGGCTGGGCCTGGCCCGGAAGGGTCGCCAGCACGAACTGCCAGGCGGGCACCTCCAGCGCGCGGATCTCCAGCCGGTGCCAGTCGGCCGCGCCGATCAGCTGTTCCTTGGGTGCCGCGGGGCCCAGCGTTTTGCGCAGCTCGTCCAGATGAGCTCGGTACGGGGCCGCCTCCTCGCTGGTCAGCCAGCGGTTCAGACGGTCGCGGAACTCGTCCTCCGTGGCCGAGATCTCGGCCGGGGGGACGGCGAACAGCTTGGCCAGCTGGTCCACGGCCGACGGTTCGTCCGTGAACACCCGGTTCTGTGCCACCGCCCAGCTCTTGTCGTCCAGGCCGGAGAACGCGGCCTCGATGAGCCGAGGGAGCTCCTGCTCGTGAGCGGCGTCCTCCTCCTCGCTGTCCGCGTCCTCGGCGTCCGCGTCCTCGCTGTCCGCGTCCTCGCTGTCCGAGTCCTCAACGTCCGAGTCCTCAACGTCCGAGTCCTCAACGTCCGAGTCCTCAACGTCCGCGTGCTCGGCGTCCGCGTGCTCGGCGTCCGCGTGCTCGGCGTCCGCGTGCTCGGCGTCCGCGGCGTCGGTGTCCGGCGTGCCCGCGGCTTCGGCGTCAGCGGCGTCAGCGGCCTCGGCTTCCGCCGGCTCGGCTTCGGCGCTCTCCTCCGGGGCGCCGGCGTCTTCGAGGTGCGCGCCCTCCGCCAGCGCGGCCGCCTCTTCGGCCGCCGGCTCGGAGGCGGGCTCCTCGGCGGCGTCCGGCACGCGCTCCGGCCCGTCGCCCTCCTGGGCGACCGGCTCCGCGTCCGCGTCCAGCACCGGCTGGGCGCCTTCCGGCCCGCCTTCCTCGGCCACGTCCTCGTGGGCTGCGGTGCCCGCGGGCGCGTCCTCCGACGCACCCTCGGGGTCGTCCTCGCCCGCCGAGGCGGGTGCGAGCTCGCCTTCGTCCACCGAGGCGGCCTCGCCTTGGACCGGTGCGTCGTCCGGCAGGCCGGACGAGCCCTCGTGGAAGGCCACGGCGTCGTGGGGCGGGGGCTGCTCGGCCCCGGCAGGCCGCTCGGCGGCCTCCGCGTCGTCCGTGTCCTGGGGCGCCGCCGACGCCTCCTCGGCCGCGATCGCGGCCGAGGAGGCGTCGGCGACGGACTCAGGCTTGTCCGCGCCGCGCGAAGGGCCGTCCGTGGTCGCCGGTTCGGGGGCGGACCCGGGCAGCCCGTGCGGCTCGACCCGAGGCGCGGGGACCGCTGAGCCCGCCGCCACAGCGGCCGCTGCGGCCGGCGCCAGGGCCGGCGCGGCCTGCGGGGTCGCCAGGCGGGTGAACGCCGCGGAGAACAGCGTGTTGAGCACCGGGCGCGCCTGGATGAAGGGCTGGTCGACGAGCTCCCGGCTGGTCAGCCCCAGCAGCCCGGCCCATGACCCGGCCCGGTCGAGCGCGATCGCCACGGCGGGCTCGTCGGCCTCGTCCGGGTCGAGCACGTGCAGCGCCGGCAGCACGTCACCGACGGCCGCCGCCGGCCACTGCTCGAGGGCGATCTCCGTCAGCAGCTCGCCCAGGGACTCCGGGCCGATGGCGGCGAGGACGTGCGGCATGGGCAGACTGCGCCACCACGCATCCGGCAGGTCCGGCTGCCCGGTGAGTAGCGTGATCGTCGACGCGTCGCTCCACCTCAACGGTGGTACGAGGTCGCTCAGGCAGAAGTTCATCCCGTTCCGTTCACCAGCCCCTCACGCCGCTGCAGCGGTGCAGCCATAATCTCGCCGCCCACGGAACAGACCATAGTCCGGCAAAACAGCCCTACGCATCATGCACTACGCATCAGCGCCGAACAGCGGCAAAGCGCAATCGCACGTAATCGGCCATCCAGCCAGTTTCCCTGCGAAGCGCGGGCGCTGCCAGCTCATTGACCCGACGAAGCAGGGGCTCCACGATGTCCGGGGGGAGCCCCTTGAGCGCCGAGGCGGCGAACGTGCGTACCCAGTCGGCCGCCCCGCCCGGACATTCGTCAAGAGGGGTCGGCCGGTCGAAGTATTCGAGCAACCTGACGACGAACCCCTCCTGCTCGAGCCGGCGGGCGTAGTCGGCAGGCGTGGGAAAGTACCACGGCAGGTCGGGTTCCTGCAGGCCGTACTCGCGCCAGGCGGTCAGCATCGCGGCGGTCAGCTCGGCGCAGTTGCCCGCCCCGCCCATCTCGGCGACGAAGCGCCCGCCGGGCGTGAGCGCCTCGCGGACGTTGGCGATCACGGTGACGGGATCCCGGCTCATCCAGTGCAGCGCCGCGTTGGAGAAGACCGCGTCGTACGGGTTCACCACGCTGAAGTCGTGCCCGTCCCCGACGATGAAATTGATGCCCGGATACTGCGCCAGGGCCTTCTCGATCATCGCTGACGAGCCGTCGATGCCGAGGACTTCAGCGCCCCTGAAGGCGATCTGCGCGGTGAGCACCCCCGTGCCGCAGCCCAGGTCGAGCACGCGCTCGCCGGGCCGCGGATCCAGCAGGTCGACCAGTGGCGCGCCCTGCGTGGAGACGTAGCCGAAGCTGCTGTCGTAGGCGCGACTGTTCCACCGCTCCAAGCTCGGTGTGTCGTATCGCAAGACGATCAGCTCACATTCGTCAGACATCGGGCCCCCGTGGCCGTGCTGTCTGTTCACTTTAGAGCCTGATCGTCCCTACGACATATCAAGTCACTTCGGACTCATCCCACACTCTTCGTCCATTCCTTCTTCAGGTACGCCTTCGCCGCGTCTGCCTGCGGAATCGTCATGAGCACGGGCCGCCCCGGCGCCTTGGGCAGTTTGGCCGCCTGCTCGGCGTCGAGCGTGCCCTTCATGGCCATGGCCTCGCCGCGGGCCGGCCGGGCCCAGCCCTTCTGGAGCAGGTTCTGGCCCTCGTCCGAGAAGAGGAACTCCTGCCACAGCCGAGCGGCCGCCGGGTGCGGGGCCTGCTTGTTGATGGCCTGCACGTGGTAGCCGCCGAGCGCGGCGTCCCGCGGGATCGTCACCTGCCACGCGTCGGAGTGGCCCGCGCCACGGGCGGCGTTCAGGTGGTCCCAGGCGATGATCGTGTTGGCCTTGGCCAGGTCGGTGAGCTGCCCGGCCTGCTTGAGCTTGGCGAACAGTTGCACGCCCTGCTCGGGTCGCGGCACGCCGGACCGCATGGACGCCGCCATCACGCCGTCGAACGCCGACGCCGAGCGCAGCGGGTCCCCGTCGAGCGCCACCCGGTAGCCGGGCTTGAGCAGGTCGGCGAAGGAGGTGGGGGGCTTGACCGCGCGTGGGTCGTACCCGATGGACATGTAGCCGCCGTAGGCGGCGTACCAGGCGCCGGACGGATCCTTCACGTCGTCGGGCAGGTCCTGCCAGCCCTGGACCTTGTAAGGCGCGAACCTGGCGGATTCCCGGACCGCGACGTCCAGGGTCAGGTCGAACACGTCGGGCTTGAGCTGCGCGGCCGCGTCGATCTCGCGGCGGCTGCTCGCGCTGGGCTCGAGCTCGTTGACCTTGAGCCCGTACTTGTCGGCGAAGGTGTCGATGACCTCGCCGTAGTTGACCCAGTCGCGGGGCAGCGCGATCACGTTGAGCTCGCCCTCCCGCTTGGCGGCCTCGGCGAGTCGCTCCATGGTGGCGAAGCCGCTCTTCAGCGAGCCCGCCTGCACGTTGACGGGCGGCAGGTTCTCAGCCGGCTTGGCCGACTCGGTGGACGACGCGCCGCATCCGGCGCTGGCGAGGATGGCTGCTGCGGCGGCGCAGATACGTACGATCACACATCGAATACTTACCGTTACATCCGCTCGGGTCGAGGAGGCGCGGCCGGAACGACCTTGGCCGCCACCAGCGTCTCCTCAAAGATCTCCACCAGCGTGCCGTCCTTTTTACGAACTTTCAGCACGCCAGCCTCCCAGGACTCGAGGATCCCCACCGCGTCGCGATACCCTCCAGGTACGCGCCTGCGCGTGGTGATCCGTTGGCCTATGTTCTGTGTTGTGATCGCGATGACAAGGCGTGCGGCCACGAGTTTGCCACCCTCCGTTTCGGCCAGCTGGCAAGCACGGCAATACTAGGGCGTAGCAAACCGCGGTCAGAGTCATGCCATGGTGCGGAGAAGAAGGAGCTCGAGGTGACCTACGTCATCGCGCAGCCTTGCGTGGACGTCCTGGATAAGGCGTGCATCGAGGAATGCCCCGTCGATTGCATCTACGAGGGCGAGCGCATGCTTTACATCCACCCCGACGAGTGCGTGGACTGCGGCGCGTGTGAGCCTGTATGCCCCGTCGAGGCCATTTTCTACGAGGACGACCTTCCCGAGCAGTGGAAGGACTACTACAAGGCGAACGTGGACTTCTTCGAGGACCTCGGCTCGCCCGGCGGCGCCTCGAAGGTCGGGAAGATCGACAAGGACCACCCGGTGGTTGCCGCCCTGCCGCCGCAGGGTGAGGACCACTAGCCGGTTCTGACACGCCTCGCGAGGGGGCATCCGGACCGGATGCGCCCTCTTGGCGTGCGCTTTTTCGTACGGCGACAAGCAACACCCTGGAGAACCGTGAACAACCTGCCCGACTTCCCCTGGGACCGGCTGGAGCCGTACAAGGAGCGCGCGCTCGCACATCCCGACGGCATCGTCGACCTCTCGGTCGGCACGCCCGTCGACTCCGTGCCCGAGGTCGTCAGGAACGCCCTCGTCGAGGCCGCCGACAGCCCCGGCTACCCCTTCACCCACGGCACGAAGGCGCTGCGCGAGGCCGCGGCCGGCTGGTTGCGGCGCAGGCACGGCGTCACCGTCGACCAGCAGGACGTGCTCCCGCTGATCGGCTCCAAGGAGTTCGTCGCCTGGCTGCCCACCTACCTCGGCGCCGGGCGCGTGGTCTTCCCCGAGCTGGCCTACCCCACCTACGACGTGGGCGCCCGGCTGGCCGGGGCGGTGGCCACGGCCTCCGACAGCACGCTCGCGCTCGGCCCCGAGCGCGTGGACCTGCTCTGGGTCAACTCGCCCGGCAACCCCACCGGCCGGGTGCTGCCCACCGAGCACCTGCGCAAGGTCGTCTCCTGGGCGCGTGAGCGCGGCACGATCGTCGCCTCCGACGAGTGCTACATCGAGCTCGGCTGGGAAGAGGAGCCGATCTCGATCCTCCACCCCGACGTCTGCGGCGGCTCCCACGAGGGGCTGCTCGCGGTTCACTCGCTCTCCAAGCGCTCCAACCTGGCGGGCTATCGCGCCGGGTTCGTGACGGGCGACCCCGTCCTGGTCAAGCGGCTGCTGGAGACCCGCAAACACGCGGGCATGATGATGCCGGCCCCCGTACAGGCGGCGGTGACGGCCGCGCTCGCGGACGACGCGCACGCCGACGCTCAGCGGGAGCTGTACGCCGCCCGCCGCGCCCTGCTGCGACCCGCGCTGGAGCAGGCGGGCTGGCAGATCGACCATTCGACGGCAGGGCTGTACTTCTGGGCATCGAACGGGCAGAACGCCTGGGACCAGGTAAGCAAGCTTTCCGAAATCGGCATTTTGGTCGCGCCCGGAGAGTTCTACGGAGCGGCAGGTGGGCGGCACATCCGCATCGCCGTCACCGCCACTGACGAACGCATCAGTGCGGCCGTGCGCCGCCTCCAGTAGGATCGCCCGTCAAAAGCAAGCCAATAAATCGATAAGGGCTTACGCCGAGGCAGACCGCGAGTGGAGCGAGCTGATCGATGAGCGTGACCTCCATGGTCGTACTCGGGCTGAGCATCGCCCTGGTCCTCCTGCTGCTGGGAGCCTTCTGGGCCACCTTGCGGCAAGACAGGAAGGGCCGTCCGGGCACGCCACCGCCGGCGGTCGAGGTCGCTCCCATCGAGACCCCCATGCCGGCCCCGATCAGCGTGCCGGGGCATGCCGGCACCGACTACACCGACCCGCGCACGATCCGGGTGGGGGACCGGATCGAGGTGCACGGGTCGCCTGCACGTGTGCTGGGCGCCATGCACATGTCGTGGCAGGGGCAGCAGTGGACCGAATACGTGCTGCGGGACGGCTCCCGGCGCCTTCAGTGGCTCTCGGTCGAGGTCCGTGCCGGGGATCCGCCGCACCTGGAGGTACAGCTCTGGAACGACGTGCCGACGCAGGGCATGGTTCCGGCCAAGAGCATGCTGATCATGGAGGGTGTGGAGTTCTTCCCGATCGAGCGGGGGACGGCGGCGTTCCGTAGCGAGGGGGACACCGGTCATCCTGACCGGGGGTTGCTCGACTTCGCCGACTACCGTGCCTCGGATGGGCGGCTGCTGTCCTTCGAGCGGATCCAGGGCGGCTCCTGGACGGCCAGCTACGCCCAGCCCCTGCCGCCGGGCTCCATCTCCATCGTCCGCCGCGCCTCCTGACACGCCACTCCGCGGCGGCTAGGAGAGCTCGACCTGGGTGGTGCCGGACGTGCCGCCGGCCTTCCAGCCCTCCACCTCGACGTCGTTGGACCACGTGGCACCGCTGTAACGCACCTGGCTCAACGCGTACTTCTCGGCGTGCGCCACCGACCAGGCGGCGATCAGCCAGCCACGCTTCTTGGTGGTGATCGCGGTGCTGCCGAGCGCCCGGGCGAGCTGCTTACGGGCGTCGGTCGTCTTGGGCCGCGGCGCCGGAGTCTTGCTCGCCGGGTACCAGCAGTGCACGGCCTGCGGCACCCGCCCCGTGAAGGCGGCGGCGAGGATCTTGGCCTCGCCCTCGTGCGGCGCGTACGCGTAGCCGCCCGCCGAGCGCTGCACCGCCTGGGCCGCCTCGGCCAGCGGGATCTTCCGGTAGTTCTTGACCTTCACCAGGGCGGCGAAGAACTTGTTCGTGGCGTAGACGGGATCCATGATCTGCTTCTTGGTGCCCCAGCCTTGCGACTCGCGCTGCTGGAACACGCCCACCGAGTCACGGTCGCCGTGGTCGAGGTTGAAGAGTTTCGACTCCTGGATCGCGGTCGCGTACGCGATGACCACGGCCCGCTCCGGCAACTTCCTGCGCGCCGCCACGGCGGCGATCGTGGCGGAGATCCGCGCCTGCTCCGGGAGGAGCTCACGGACGCCGTCGGGAGTGCGCACGACGCAGTAGGGATCTTGCACCGCCAACGGCGTCGCCTTCTTCAGCAGGTGGTAGACGCCCACGGAAATGCCCACGGCGAGCACGATCACGATGATCGCGATGGTGATGACTCCACGGGAGAAGCGCATGCGCACCCTGAAAAACCTACCCGGCCTGGATAAGCTCCGTGGCCATGAGCGACGTGAGCACCTCCTCACCGATATCCCCGGCCATCGACGACCTGTGGCAGCGCCGCGCCGAGCTGTCGCCGGCCGACGTCGACGCGCGCCACCTCGTCGTGGGCGCCGTGGACCTGCTCGACCGGGGCGAGGCCAGGGCGGCCAGGCTGGTGGACGGCGAGGTGGTGGTGGACGAGCGTGCCAAACGGGCGATCCTGCTCGCCTTCAAGGTGCTGGGCATGGCGCGGTCCCAGGTGGGCGACTTCCACCACCACGACAGGATCCCGCTCAAGAGCTCGTTCGACGGGGTGCGGGTGGTGCCGGGCGCGATCGCCCGCTGGGGCGCCTACCTGGCGCCCGGGGTCGTGCTGATGCCGTCGTTCACCAACATCGGCGCGTACGTGGACGCCGGGACGATGGTCGACACGTGGGCGACGGTCGGCTCCTGCGCCCAGATCGGGCAGAACGTGCACCTGTCCGGCGGCGTCGGCATCGGCGGCGTCCTGGAGCCGCCCAACGCCGTACCGGTCGTCATCGAGGACGACGCGCTCATCGGCAGCCGGGCGATGATCGTCGAGGGCGCCCAGGTGGGCCAGGGCGCGGTCGTCGGAGCCGGGACGATCCTGTCGGGCACGATCCCCGTGATCGACGTCGAGACGGGCGAGGAGCTGGCCCGCGGCCGGATCCCCGACTGGTGTGTGGCGGTCGGGGGCACCAGGCAGAAGGAATACCCCGGAGGCACGTTCGGGCTGCCGTGCGTGCTGGTGATCAAGCGGCTGAAGCCGGGGCAGCGGCACGACAAGGCGGCGCTCAACGAGGTGCTGCGAGAACACGGAGTGAACACCTGATGCTGGACCTGACGCAGGACGTACGCGCGCTCACCGCCGCCATCGTGGACATCGAGTCCGTGAGCGGCGACGAGCGGGCGCTGGCCGACGCCGTCGAACGGGCCCTGTCCGCGCTGCCGCACCTGAAGGTGGACCGGTCGGGCGAGACCGTCGTGGCCCGCACCCAGCTGGGGCGCGCCGAGCGCGTGCTGATCGCCGGGCACCTCGACACCGTTCCCGTGGCCGCCAACCTGCCCAGCCGCGTGGAGGGTGACCTGCTGTACGGGTGCGGCACCTCCGACATGAAGGCCGGCGTGGCGGTCGCGCTCAAGCTGGCGGCCACCGTGCCCGCGCCGAACAAGGACGTGACGTACGTCTTCTACGACTGCGAGGAGGTCGAGGCCGAGCGCAACGGCCTGACCCGCGTGGCCAGGGAGCACCCTGGCTGGCTCGCGGCCGACTTCGCGGTGCTGATGGAGCCGACCGGCGGCGTGATCGAGGGCGGCTGCCAGGGCACGCTGCGTGCCGACATCACGGTGACGGGCAAGCGCTCGCACAGCGCCAGGTCGTGGTTCGGGGTCAACGCCATTCACGGGATCGAGCCGGTGCTGGCCAGGCTGAACGCGTACGAGCCGCGCCGGCCGGTGGTGGACGGGCTCGAATACCACGAAGGGCTGAACGCGGTCGGCGTGCGGGGCGGCGTGGCCGGCAACGTCATCCCCGACCTGTGCGTGGTGACGGTCAACTACCGGTTCGCGCCCGACCTGTCGATCGAGCAGGCGCAGGAGCACGTACGGGAGGTGTTCGACGGGTTCGGGGTGAGCTTCGTGGACGCGGCGCCCGGGGCCAGGCCGGGGCTGACGCATCCGGTGGCGGCGGCGTTCACCGCGGCCGTCGGGGGGACGCCACGGGCCAAGCTGGGATGGACGGACGTCGCGCGCTTCTCCGCGCTGGGCGTGCCGGCCGTGAACTACGGCCCCGGCGATCCGAATCTCGCGCACCAACAGGGCGAGTACGTGTCACTGTCGAAGATCGTGGAGGGCGAGCGCGCGATGCTGGACTGGCTCGGAAAATGAAAGTGGCCCTCCTCGCCGGCCATTTGGCGGGGAAGACCACTTTCAGTCCCGAGCAGCACCCTCGACGATTAGACGTGGCCGAGCCGAAATCCGGTTCCCTGGTTTTTTCAAGATTTTTTCTGCGCCTGTTCTACCCCGCTTACCTGGGGTTTCGCCCACAAGGGGCAGTCTAGGCCGCCGTACGGGTAGGTACGCGGCCCCGGAAGCGGCCGCATGCGAGAGGGACTAGCGTGATCCACATGGAACAAATACGTCGAGAACGCCGCCAGGGCCAGGCCGTCGTCCGTGGCGACCTCGTCCCCAGCTCCACCCACGACGAGCGCCTGCTCGCCCGCCAGGGCCCCTCCGACTGGGTGCACATGGACCCGTGGCGGGTGCTGCGCATCCAGGCGGAGTTCGTGGAGGGCTTCGGGCAGCTCGCCGAGCTGCCGCCGGCGGTCACGGTCTTCGGCTCGGCACGCACCGGCCCCGACTCGCCCGACTACGAGATGGGCCGGGCGCTCGGACGTACGCTGGCCGAGGCCGGCTACGCCGTGATCACGGGCGGCGGGCCCGGGGTCATGGAGTCGGCCAACCTGGGCGCGAAGGACGTGGAGGGCGCGATCTCGGTCGGGCTCGGCATCGAGCTCCCCTTCGAGCAGCGCATGAACGACTACGTGGACCTCGGTATCGAGTTCCGCTACTTCTTCGTGCGCAAGACGATGTTCGTGAAGTACTCGTGCGGCTTCATCGCCCTGCCCGGCGGCTTCGGCACGCTGGACGAGCTGTTCGAGGCGCTGACGCTGGTGCAGACCGGCAAGGTCACGTCCTTCCCCGTGGTGCTGATGGGCTCCGAGTTCTGGGGCGGGCTGCTGGAGTGGATCAAGGGCACGCTGCTCGGCACCGGCAAGATCGCCGACCACGACCTCGACCTGATCAGGGTCACCGACGACCCCGACGAGGCCGTGCGCATCATCGTGGAGGCCGACCTGGCACGCTCCCAGCAGCGTGGGGAAGAACTGGAGGCCGCCGCCGCCCAGACCGCGGAGCCCCAATAAGCTTCCGCACCGTGAACATCTGCGTCTTCTGCGCCTCCAGCCTCCACATCGACCACAAGTACATCGACCTGGCCGGGCAGGTGGGCACCGAACTCGCCAAGCGCGGGCACACCCTCGTGAGCGGCGGCGCCACCGTCTCCTGCATGGGCGCCGTCACCGCGGCCGCCCGCGCGGCCGGCGGGCGCACGATCGGCGTGATCCCTCAGGTCCTCGTGGACATCGAGATCGCCGACGAGGAGTCGGACGAGCTGATCGTCACCACGGGCATGCGCGAGCGCAAGGGCCTCATGGACGCCCGGTCCGACGCGTTCCTCGTGCTGCCCGGCGGGATCGGCACGCTGGAGGAGCTGTTCGAGATCTGGACCGCGCGCACCCTCGGCATCCACGACCGTCCCCTGGTCGTCCTCGACCCCTGGGGCCTGTACGAGCCGCTCAGGCAGCTGATCGGCAACATGTACGACGAAGGCTTCACCCGGGCCGCCGTCTTCGACGCGATCTCCTGGACCACCATGGTCGAGGAGGCGCTCGCCCGCCTGGAAGCCCGCCCCCGCCCGGTCCGGCCCAGCGTCGCCGAGCTGGGCGAGTCCTCCGGCTGACCAGCGCGCTCGCTGCCCGGAGAGGCACCGGCTGAGGCAAGTGCGGACCTCATGCCCCGATGGTATGAGTACGATGCCAATGTGCTGGTCATACTCGCCATCGCCGCCATCGCCATCCTGGCCTGCGTGGTCCTGGTCTCCCTCGGCAAGGGCGGGGAGCTGACCGAGTTCCCGCCGGACGTGCCGCCCCTCGACCTGCCCGAGCCGGGGCAGCTCACGGCGGTCGACTTCATGGCGCTCCAACTGCCGGTCAACCTCGTCGGCTACCACACGGCAAGCGTCGACGAGACCCTGCGCCGCGCCGCCAACGCGATCAGCGCGCGCGACACCAGGATCGCGGTGCTGGAGCAGCGGGTCTCCGAGCTGCTGTCGAGCCGGCTGCACGCGCGCCAGGAGGTGTACGCGGCGCCGGGCGGCGGCATGCGTACCGACCACTCGCCCGAGGCGCCGGCCGTCGCAAGGGAGCTGCCGGAGTCGGGCGATCCCGTGTCGGTGAGCGGGACGACAGTGTCCTGGGACGGGGGCGCGAGGTTGACGCACCCGCCGGAGGACCCGGAGTGGCGGCTGCCCGCGGGCAACGGCGCGGCCCAGTCCGCCGGGGAGCCGCCTGCCGAGGAGCCGTCCGCCGAGGAGCCGTCCGCTGGGGACGTGACGGCCAAGTGGCCCGGCGACGGCGACGACAAGCCGGACGAGGCCGTCGACGAGCCGAAGCCGGGGGACGAGTCCGCCAAGACGGAAGAGGGCGAGCCGGCCGGCGAGCAGCCCGTGCGCGCCTCACTGGGCAAGGACGGGGACGAAGGTAAGTGACCGAGTCCATCCGCTGCACCTGGGCGGGCATGTCGGACCCGATGTACCTGACCTACCACGACGAGGAGTGGGGCCGCCCGCTGGAGGGCGATGACGCGGTCTTCGAACGGGTGGTGCTGGAGGCGTTCCAGTCGGGCCTGTCGTGGCTGACGATCCTGCGCAAAAGGGAGAACTTCCGCGCCGCCTTCGACGGCTTCGCCATCCCCAAGGTGGCCGCCTACACCGAGCAGGACGTGGAACGCCTGCTCGGCGACGCGGGCATCGTCCGCAACCGCGCCAAGATCGAAGCGGCGATCCACAACGCCAGGGCCGCGCTCGACCTCCCCGACGGCCTGTCGGAGCTGGTGTGGCGCTTCGCCGAGCCCGGCGCCCCCGTGCCGAAGACGATGGCCGACGTGCCCGCCACCACCCCGGGCTCCAAGGCGCTGGCCAAGGAGCTGAAGAAGCACGGCTTCAGGTTCGTCGGCCCGACCACGGCCTACGCGCTGATGCAGGCCATCGGCCTGGTCAACGACCATCTCGAGGACTGCGTGGCGCGTACACGCTGAGCTCGGCCGTGTGGGTGCGTCCGAGCGAGCCGCCGAGCGCGACGGTGACGGCGGGATGTGCTCCCGGCCGCACCAAAACGGTGTCGTCGGCCCGGACGACGCCGCGCGCCGGGCGGTCGAGCGTCACGGTCACGGCGTCCGCCGTCCGGCTCGGATCGGCCACGGCCACGACGATCCGTCCGGTGGCCCGCCGGACGAGCACGGCACAGGGCGCGTCCACGCGGACACCGTCGACCTCGCCGGCCGCCCAGAACGTGGCCGCCAGCAGCCCGCGCATCCGTACGGCCTGCACCAGCGGCGTGTTGGCCACCACCCGGATGGGACGCGACCCGCGAAAGGCCCGCGTACGCTCGCGCGAGGCGTTGGGCAGCAGCACGTAGGCGTAGGAGGCGTCCACGGGGTCGACGCCGTGGTCGAACCAGAAGGTCACGTAGCGCCGGGTGACGGGCTGGGACGCGCCGCGCGTGTCCTCGCCCGTGTTGATCTCGCGCCATCGGGCCGTCCGCGTCTCCACCAGGGCTCGCGCGCCCTCCATCACGTAGCCGCCGACGCCCGCCAGGTGCGCCCAGCCGTCCCCCAGATACGGCTCCGCGTCCGTGGCCCGGTTCTCCACCACGGTCTCCACGGTGTGGCCGCCGGAGCCGCTGATGCCGCTGCCCAGCGCCACCACGGCCGTGTCCAGGCAGAACCAGGACTTGCGCGCCCGCGGGCCCGCCCCGCCGGCCAGTTCCATGGCGGCGGCGCCGTAGCGGCCGTCGAGCACCGCGCCGCCGGCCCAGGTGTTGTCCGGGCGGTCGGCGCGGAACGACAGGTCCTCGCGCTCGCGGGTGTCCACCGTGGTGCCCGGCAGCCGGTACGGGTTCACCGTCGGCCAGAAGTCCTCGCCGAACTGGCCCAGATCGCCCGTGTAGAGGTAGGTCATGCCGTCGCCGGTGTACCAGCCGTGCGGGTTCTCCCCGTTGATCGCCTCGTAGGCGGCGATCCGCCGCGACGACAGGCTGATCGCGAACGACCAGCCGGGCCGCCGGTGCACCACCCGATCCATCGACGGGAACACGAAGTGCCCCACCGGCCTCGCCGCGGCCTCGATCGTCTTGTCGTCCAGCACCGCGACCGCCCGCCGCGTCTCCGGCACGTCCGCCCGCTCCAGGTAGGAGCGGCTGCCGCCACGTTCGATCCACCCCTTGGCCAGCTGCTTGAACCGGCTGCGGTACGGCTCCGGCGCGCACCGCGCGAGCAGCAGCACGGCCCCGATCACGGCGTGCCCGGCCACGCGGTCGGAGAACGTCTGCCGCGTGACCGCCCGCCCCCGCACGGTGTCCATCAGCAGCCCGTCGTGCACGAAAGGGGCGAAGGACCGCTCGACCGCGTCGAGCACCACCGCCCGCCCGGGATCGGTCACCTCCCAGGGCGACCCGTCGAGCAGCGCCAGCGTGCCGGCGACCGCGATGAGCAGGGACAACCCGTACGAGCCCGTGTAGGCCACGTCCTCGTGCTGGATGAACGAGCCGTCGCGGTAGAAACCGTCGCCGGACTCGACGTAGCGGAACACGCCGCCCCGCACGTCCGACAGCCCGTCGCGGGCCTCCGCCAGCTTGGCGGCGCTGCGCCCGGCCACGCCGCACAACGCGACGATGAACGCCTTGTCCGCCCGGTTCGCCCCGGCCTCGCACGCCGCGGGGTTGCCGGCGCGGCAGCTCGCGTCCGGGCACCACCGGTCGACGGCTCCGAGGTACGCCCCCAGCCGGCCGGCGTCGAGCCGGTCCCCGAGCAGCACGCACGTCCGGCTCAGCTCCGCGGGCGTGCCGATCTCCCAGAACCACCAGTTGCCCGTCTCCGGCAGCCGCTCGTTGTAGTGGCCCTCGTGGAGCAGGTCGAGCGCCGCCACCACGCGTGCCGCGACGGCGTCGTCGCCGTGTTGCGCGGTGCCCGGCGTGGCCCACGCCGTCGCGATCCGCCGCAGGCGGGCGTGGCTGCCGGTCACGTTGCCCGGACTGCCGTCCAGCGGGAGGTCAGGCCAGGTCAGGTCCGGCGACATCGCGGCCAGCAGGGCGCCGGCGGTCTCGCTCAGCCTGGACAGCGGCCCGGTGTAGACGGGGTCGCAGGCGTCGATGTCGCCGCCGGTGAGCAGGTCGAGCGCGGTCGCGCGGAGCGCGTCGAAGTCGTGCATCCGGTGGCCGCGTCACTCGGCGTGGAACGTGGGGCGTTCCTTGGCGAGGAAGGCGCGGGTGGCGTTCAGATGGTCCTGGGTGGCGGCGCATGCATCCTGGAGCTCGGCTTCCACGGCCAGCGAGTCGGGCAACGAGTGCGTCGCGGCGTAGGCCAGCGCCCGCTTGGTCGCCGCGTACGCCAGGGTCGGGCCCTGCGCGAGGCGTACGGCGAGCTCCTGGGCCGTCTTCAGCACGTCGTCGGCGGGCACCACGCGCGTGACCAGTCCCAGCTCCAGCGCCCGGGGCGCGTCGAGCGGCTCGCCCAGCAACATCAGCTCGGCGGCGCGGCCCCGCCCCACCAGGCGCTGCAGCGTCCACGACGCGCCCGAGTCCGGCGCCAGGCCGATCCCGGCGAACGCCAGCGCGAACTTGGCCTTGTCCGAGGCGACCCGAAGGTCGCAGGCGAACGCGAGGGACGCGCCCGCGCCGGCGGCCACTCCGTTGACGGCGGCCACCACCGGCTTGGGCATGGTGGCGATCAGCTCGACGATCGGGTTGTAGTGCCGGTGGACGGTGCCGGCCAGGCCGCGGCCCGCCTCCAGGTTGTCGGCGTGCTCGCGCAGGTCCTGGCCCGCGCAGAAGGCCCGGCCCGCGCCGGTGAGCAGAACGGCCCTGATCGCGGGGTCGCCCGCGGCCCGGCGCACCGCGTCGAGCAGGGCGTCCTTGAGCTCTGCGGTCAGCGAGTTCATCGCGTCGGGGCGGTCGAGGGTGATGGCGGCGACGGCGTCAGCCACGTCATAGCGGATCAAATCAACTCCCTGTCGACGAACGCGGCGGCTGCGGGCAGCAGCCGGGCGGCCTCCTGCTCGAAGTAGGCCCTGGCCTTCTCGCCCGGCCAGCCGGCGGGCAGCAGCTCGGGGGGCAGGCCGGGATCGCGGAACAGGAAGTTGCGCCATCCGTGCACAAGCCTGCTCCTGGCCGCGAACACCTGGTCGTCCGGGGCCGACTCGGGCAGCGTGCTGATCAGCGTGACAGCCTCGGCGTGCCACTGCTCGTACGCCTCGCCGATGGCCGTCAGATCCCATGCCCGCGCCACCAGCTCGCGCGGGTCGCCCTCCAGCGCCGAGTCGAACCTGTCGGCCCGCACACCCACGCCCTCCAGCAGGTTGTCCAGCTCTATGGACGAGCGTGGACCGATCCAGGTGGTTTCGGACAGGGCCGCGTAGCCGAGGAACGTCAGATCGGCCCGCAGCCGCTCCCGGCGCGGCCGCTCCTTGACCGGCTCCAGAACGATCACATGCCAGCGGCCGTGCCAGGTGAGGGTTCCGGCTCGGTAAATTCTCAGGGCCGCCTCATCGAGCCGTCTGACGCATTTCGGCGTGAGCCCGTAGCCGGCGCCTTGCGGCAGCCGCACCGGCCGCAGCCACCCCTGTCGCACCATGCGTGACACGGCCGTGCGAACGGCGGGAGCCGCGATTTCCAGGGGTTTCATGAGCCGGACGAGCGCGGCGACGGATGCTTGTCCAGCGCGCGAACGCAGGTGGTCTCCGTAGAGATCGAAGAGGGCGGCGCGAGCGTGCACGCAGTCCAGTTTGGACGTCCGCGCACGCCTCGACAACGCATTCTGGGAGGAGATCGTTACCCATGAGCGCTCTCGATGCGGGAGAATGGGACATCACAGAAGACGTGAATGCGCCGACCACCCCCTCGGGAGGTCGGAAATCGCGGGCCGCGGGAGCCCAAGGCAGGAAGGGATGCACGCATGGCGGCGATGAAGCCGCGGACCGGCGATGGTCCGCTCGAGGTCACCAAGGAAGGGCGCGGCATTGTCATGCGGGTCCCCCTGGAAGGTGGCGGCCGGCTCGTCGTGGAGATCTCCGCCGACGAGGCAAAGGCGCTCGGTGAGGCGTTGAAGAACGTCGTCGGCTGAGCGCTCCCTTAGAGACAACCTGGTCCACGACCCTGGCGTAGTCCGGCGCCAGGGTCGCTGACGTTCGAGGAGAGATCTTCCGTGCCCATAGAGACCACTGCCTCGGTGGTCGCCGAGGTTCCCGACGACGCCGATCTGCTGGCCGTCCCCTACGCCTCCGACCTCGACCCCGCTCACGTGGTCGAGCTGCACCTGCCCGTGCGCGATCTGCTGGCCCATTACGAGGCGAAGGGGGAGGCCGGGGAGATCGTCGAGGTGCCCGTGGCCCGGGCCGGCGGGGTGGGCCGGGTCCTGTTCTACGGCGTCGGTGACGGGTCGCCGCGCGCCCTGCGCAAGGCCGGGGCCGCGCTCACGCGCAGGGTCAAGGGCAAGGACACGCTGACCGTGGTGGCGCCGGAGGGCGACGTGGCGGCGTTCACCGAGGCGGCGCTGCTGGCGGCGTACTCGTTCAAGATCGGGAACGCGGGCAAGAAGTCCGTGCGGTCGCTGGCGATCGCCGGGGCCGCCCCTGATGAGGTACGGCGGGCGCAGACCGTGGCCCAGGCGGTGGCGCTGGCCCGCGACCTGTCCAACATGCCGTCGTCCGTCAAGAACCCCGCCTGGCTCGCCGAGCGGGCCGCCGAGTGCGGCCTGCCGGTGCGGGTGTGGGACGAGGAGCAGCTGCAGGCCGACGGGTTCGGCGGCATCCTGGCCGTCGGGCGGGGCTCGGTGAGCCCGCCCAGGTTCATCCAGATCTCCTACACGCCCGACGAGCCCGTCGACCGGCACGTGGTGCTGGTGGGCAAGGGGATCACGTTCGACTCGGGCGGGTTGTCGCTCAAGCCCACCGACAACATGAAGACGCAGAAGACCGACATGGCGGGCGGGGCCGTCGTGATCGCCGTGCTCGGCGCGCTGGCGCAGCTGGGCGCGTCCGTACGGGTCACCGGGCTGATCGCCGCCGCCGAGAACATGCCGTCGGGCACCGCCCAGCGGCCCAGCGACGTCATCAAGCACTACGGCGGCCGCACGGTCGAGGTGCTCAACACCGACGCCGAGGGGCGGCTCGTGCTCGCCGACGCGCTCGCCTACGCCGACGCCGTCCTCGGCCCCGACGCGGTCGTGGACATCGCCACGCTCACCGGGGCCATCAGCGTGGCGCTCGGCCGCAACGTGGGCGCCGTGTACGCCTCCGACGACGTGCTGGCCAAGCAGCTCGTGGACGCCGGGCAGGCCGCCGACGACCGGCTGTGGCGGATGCCGCTGATCGAGGACTACACGCCCGCGCTGGAGTCGTCGATCGCCGACCTCGCCAACGTCGAGGCGGGGTCCAGGTTCGGGGCCGGGTCGATCACGGCGGCGTTGTTCCTGCGGGAGTTCGCGGGCCGGCGGCCATGGGCCCACCTCGACATCGCCGGGGTCGGGCGCAGCACGGTGGACGAGGGCACCCTCAGCAAGGGCGCCACGGGATTCGGCGTACGCGTCCTGCTGGAGTGGCTCACCCGCTCCTGACGACTAGTCCGAGACCTTGATGGCGGCCAGCAGGCCGTCGCCCAAGGGCATGAGCACTGAGCGCAGGCGGTCGTCCGACTGCACCAGCTTGCCCACCTCGCGCAGTGTGACCGTGTCCGGGTCGCGCTGTGCGGGATCGGCCACCCGGTTGTGCCACAACATGTTGTCGAAGGCCACGATGCCGCCCACGCGCAGCAGCCGGACCGCCTCGGACAGATAGTCGGCGTACTCCTGCTTCGCGCCGTCCGCGAACACCATGTCGTAGCCGCCGTCCGACAGCCGCGGCAGCACGTCGAGCGCCCGCCCCGAGATGAGCCGCACCCGCCCCCCGGAGAACCCC
>NZ_VCKY01000217.1 GCF_005889735.1 Nonomuraea turkmeniaca | reverse complement strand
CGCCCTGGCCAGCAGCGCCCGATCCCCGAACGCCGCGACCGCCCCCAGCTCCGCCCCCGCCTTGTTTCTCGCGTAGTTGGAGCCGTCGTCATCGTCGGCGGAGGCGTCCACCACCGCAGCGCTCTCGTCCGAGCCGAAGGGCAGCGGATCGGTGTACACGGACCTGCTGGACACGTAGACGTAGTGCGCCGCCCGCCCGGCCAGCAGCGACGCGGTGTCCCTCACCGCGGAGGCCGCCCACGACCAGGTGTCCACCACGACGTCCCACTGGCCGTGCTCCAGCGCCGCCAGCCCGCCGGCCGCCGTCCGGTCGCCACGTAACGCCGTGACCCCCTCGGGCGGCTCGTGGCTGCCCCGGTTGAACACCGTCACGTCCCATCCCAGGCGCAGCGCCTCCTCGACGACCGCCCGCCCCACGAACTCCGTGCCGCCCAGCACCAGAACTCTCATGGCACCCACTCTGGCCCAGTCGCGTGCGCGCGAACAGACGTCCACGCCCTCAGCGGAATCGCCACAAGCGAAAACGCTCAGAACTCGCACCCACCCGGATCGGCGAGCTCGTCCTCGTCGTACTCGGGAGGAACAGGCGATGAGCAGCCCACCCGTGACCTCAGGACGGGCTCGGGTTCACCGGGGACCCGCACGGTGAGCCCGCGGACGCCGAGAGGGCCCTCGTCCGCCATCACGTTGATTCCGTCACCCCTCACCCACCCGATCCTGGGCTGACCACATGCACAGAGCGTGGTGAAACGCCCTCCTTAGCACCCCGATTACCGAATCTCGATCCACATAGCACCAGATCAAGCCCCTTGCTGTTGTCCGGGCCTTACCTGGGTAAGTGTCACAGACAGTGAGTTCGGGGGATGGACGGTGAAAAGGTTCTTTCCGCGCTCGATCCGGGCGCGCCTGACCGTGATCGCGACCTTGGTCGCGGCGCTGGTCTTCACCGCCACGTCCACCATCACGCTCGCCACCGTGCCGAGCAGCATGCGCGGCCTGGTCCACACCCGGGTGGAGCTGGCGGTACGCAGGGTCGCCAGCCAGGCCCAAACCGGCCAGCTTCCGGCCACGTTCGAGATCCCGTCGCAAGTACACCTCGTCCAGGTGGTCTCCCGGACGGGCAAGGTGCTGGCGGCCACCCCCGATCTCCACGGCGACCCGCCACTCCTGACCATCGAGGGAGCGCAGCAACCCGGGAAGATCTACGTGACCGAGAGCATGTTGCCGCCCCACGTGGTCAAGGACGAGGGGCAGCACCTCATCATGGCCATGCCCGTGAACACGCCCCAGGGCCTCGTCACCGTGTACGGCGCCGCCTCACTGGACGAGGTCAACAAGGCCTTGACCTGGCTCTACCTCCTGGTCTTCCTCGGCACCCCGCTGGTCCTCCTCATCGTCGCGAGCACGACCTGGGCGGTGGTCGGGTTCGCACTGCGCCCGGTCGAGCGTATCCGCGCGGAGATGGCGGAGATCACCGGCCAGGACCTCAGCAGGCGCGTGCCCGTGCCCGACACCGGTGACGAGATCACCAGTCTCGCCGCCACCACGAACGACACCCTTGACCGCCTCGAACGCTCCGCGGAGACCCAGCGCCGCTTCGTCGCCGACGCCTCACACGAGCTCCGCAGCCCCATCTCGGCCCTGCGCGCCCAGCTCGAGTTCGCCAACGCCTACCCGGAGGAGACGGACTGGCCGGCCACCGGCGCCCATGCCCTGGCCGCCACCGACCGACTCACCTACATCATCGACGAGCTGCTGATGCTGGCCAAGCTGGACGCGGGCGCGGTCGTGCAGCGCCGCGTGGTGGACATGTGCCAGATGGCAGCAGAGCAGGTACGCCGCCGAGAGCGGTCCAGAGTCCCCATCGTCCTCGCTCCCTGCCACCCGGCCCCCGTCCACGGCTCGCCCATGCAGCTCGACCGCCTCCTGACGAACCTCCTCGACAACGCCACCCGGCACGCCGCCACCATGATCGACCTCTCCGTCACGGTCGAGGAGGACAAGGTGATCGTGACGGTGACGGACGACGGCGAAGGCATCCCGCCGGAGCACAGGGAACGGGTCTTCGAACGCTTCACCCGCCTGGAGAGCGCCCGCGCCAAGGACAAGGGCGGCAGTGGTCTCGGCCTCCCGCTGTCCCGCGAAATCGCCGCCGCCCACGGCGGCTCACTCACCATCGCCGAGCACTCGCCCGGCGCCCGCTTCGTGGCCGTGCTCCCGCTCTACGAGGGCGCCCCGAAGTCCCCTCACCAGGAGCGGTGATCGCGCGGCGCCGGCGAGCGACATGTGCCCAGGTGAGAGAAGGTGCGGGCCGCGTTCTGATTCGCCTGCGCCGGCCGCAGGACAAGCGTCACACTGTTCCCTGCGGCCACGCACGTGCTCTCTTCCGTCCTCGGACGATGCCCCTCCAAGGAACACGTGCTGGCCGTCGCCGTTCCCGGCGCGCGGCGACGCGCAGGAAGTCGGAGCCACCGCTCTGGATCCGCCGCACCGGCGACGCCACAGGCGTCACACTGTTGTCCGCGGCCATCACGTGCTCAGCTCGTTCCTCCGGGCGGCTCCCTCTCCGAAGACCACGCGATGGCCGCCCACACCCGCTCCCTCGACGATCGCCGCGATGCGGGAAACTACTGGTGCAGGTAGTCGTAGCGCGACGGAGCTCGACCGATGACGAGCTCCCCGTCACGGACTTGCCATTCGGTTTGGCCATGCATCTCGTGAGAGGCGAAGAACAGGCCGGAGACGCGGTCCTCGTCCTCGTCGACGGCGGGGAGCGCGGCGATCTGGCGGACGAGGCCGAGCACCTCGTGGACTTCGTGCTCGCGAACGGCCCGCGCATAGCAGGCAGCGTCCAGCCAGCCCCCCTCGGGGAAGGTCCAGCCTTGGCTCTCTCCTTGGCGAATGAGGCGTTCAGCTTCCTGCCGCTGCCCAGAGAACTCCAGCCAGCCCCGTATGTAGACCCAGACGCCCATGACTCGATGATGCCGGTAACGAGAAGCCTGAATATCCGGCCGCTGGATTCCGAGGCGGATCAGGATGGTGCAGACCTGCGGGATTCGCGCTATGACATGATCACTCCCCATGAGGTGGAGAGTGACGATCGCGGGCGTGCTGGGGTTGGCAACCGTGCCTGCGCCCGCCCAGGCCACGGCGGCTGTCGACGTGGTAGCGGCGGTGCAGCGGCTGCAAGCTCAGGGCGGTCCGGTGAAGGTCGTGCAGCACACCTCGGCGGACTGGTCGTACGACCCCCGGTTCGGTGAGCTGCCACGCGGATCCTGCGGGCACGGCAGCAGCGACCCCCGGCTGACGGGGACGGCGCGGCTGGGACCCGTACGGGGACGACGTCATCGACCTCTTCAGGTCGTGACCGCCGCCTGGCCGACCTGCGCCCGCCGTTCCGCGAGGTGGCCGGGGGTCCTCGATGGGAACCGGGCGGATTCGGCAAGGCCGCCGCGGCGGTGATCATCGCACCGTCGCGGCGGCCCGTTCGAAGGTCAGTCGATCACGGTGATGCGGTTGGTGGCGGGCGGGGCGGTGGGGTTGTTGGCGCCGAGGTAGTCGACGAAGGCGTCGATGTCCAGCGGCCCGCTCCACAGCTCCGTTCCGTCCCGGAAGGCGAGGAACGCGTCGCCGCCGCCCACCAGGAAGTTGTTCGCCGCGACCCGGATCGTCTGCGTGTCGGTCACCGGCACCCCGTCGATCTTCATGTCCGACACCTTGGAGCCCCAGGCGGCGCCCCGGCTGTAGGTGTAGGTGAAGTTCGCCGAGGGCTGCAGGATCTTGGTGAACGCCTGGTTGTTGGGCCCGCCGGTGAACTGCTGCTCGAGCAGCGTCTTCAGCTGGGCGCCGGTCAGGGTCACGACCTGCATGAGGTTGTTGAACGGCTGCACGGTGAACGCCTCACCGTACGTCACCACGCCGTTGCCCTCGTTCGCCGACGAGCTCGCGTACGTCAGCGGGGCCCGTACGCCGCCCGGGTTCATCAGGGCGATCTGCGCGTTGCCGCCCGTCTTGGTGGAGGCCAGCTGGGCGTCGGCGATGAGGTTGCCGAGCGGGGTCTCGCCGGACGGCGCGGCCGTGTTGAGGATGTCGGTGGTGATCGTGCCGACCGGCCTGTTCGCGCGGGGCGCGACGCGGTCCTTCCACGTCTGCACGAAATCCGAGATCTCCCGATCGGGGTCAACGGTCCGCGTGACGACGTGGTTGTCCGCCACGACCGACGCCCGCTCGATGTCCCGGGTCCGGACATTGACGTTCAGGTCCACCTGCGTGATGACCCGGCCGAACGAGCCACCCTGCGAATAGACGCGGTCGTTGCCCGCCGGGTCCTTGACCTTGCACAGGTACGCCTGGTGCGAGTGCCCGCTGAGCACGAGGTCGACCTCGGCGTCCACCTGCGTGGCGATGCGGTTGCCCGCGCCCGGGACGGCGCTGCACGCGTCCGGCGACTGGCCGACGTTCACCTGGTCACCCTCGTGCACGAGCACGACCTGCGCCTTCACGCCCACCAGCTTGAGGATCTTGGAGGCGACGTTAGCGGCCTTGACCTCGTCCACGAACTTCAGGTCCTTGATGCCCTCGGTCGTGACGATGCTCGGCGTGGTCTGCGTGACGAGCCCGATGAAGCCGATCGGCACGCCGTTCATCCACTGGACGCTGACCGGCGGAAGCGCGGGCACGCCCCAGTCGGCCAGGAGCTTCTTGACCTCCGTCTGCTTGGCGCCAAGTGCGGCGAGCGCGTCGGTCTTCTCGTTGGGGTTCTTGAACAGCACGTTCGCGCCGACGTAGTCGAACTTGGCGCCCTTCCACTCGCCGGCCGGCGAGCAGCCGTCGACCGGGTGGCAGCCGCCGTTCATGATGCGGCGCAGCTCGGCGTATCCCTCGTCGAACTCGTGGTTGCCCACCGCGGCCACCTTGAGCCCCAGCTTGTCCATGAACTCGATGGACGGCTCGTCGTGGTACGCCGCCGAGATCAGCGGCGTCGCGCCGATGAGGTCGCCTTGGGCCACGGCGATGGTGTTCTGGTCGGCCAGGGCCTTCATGTGCGCGGCAACGTACGCGGCGCCGCCGGCGTCGACGGTGTTGCCGTGCTCGTCCACCATGCGGCCGGAGGACCCGGTGGGCGGCTCGAGGTGGCCGTGGAAGTCGTTGAGCGCGAGCAGCCGTACGGGAACCGTACGCGGCGGGGTCTTGCTCGCGTCCGCCGGGAGGGTGGCGAGTAAGACCGCCCCCGAGGCGACGGCTCCGGCCAGCGCCAGCCGGGTGAAGGAACGGGACGTCATGGCCCTAGACGTTACGGCCGGAATCTATGCGGCCAATGTCGCAAAGGTAACGATTTGCCGGGTGGGCACATGGCGCTATTTGCCAGTCGTACGCCTAGAGTTCTCGTGTGAGCGCGCACGTGAAGATCAGGGAACGGCTGCACGAATCGGAGATCGCCGAGGTGCTCGGCCTGGTGGAGGCGGCGACGGAGGCCGACGGCGTCCGCCCGCTCAACGAGCACGTGATGCTCCATCTGAGGTACGGCGGCGACCCGCAGGCGCGCTCGCTCCTCCTGTACGGGGAGGACGCCCTGGCGGGCTATGCCCACGTCGATCCGACGGACGAGGTCGAGGGCCCGAGCGCTGAGCTGGTCATCCACCCGGCGCACCGCCGACAGGGCCACGGCGCCCGCCTGCTGCGATCCGTACTGGACCTGACCGACGGCCGGCTGCGCCTGTGGGCACATGGCGGGCACGCCGGCGCCGGCGCGCTGGCGGCGCGGTTCGGCCTCGAACGCGTCCGCTCGCTCTGGCAGATGCGCCGCTCCCTGTTCGCCCCCTTGGAGGCGCTCGTCCTGCCGGAAGGGGTGCGGCTGCGGACGTTCGTGCCCGGACAGGACGAGGAGGCGTGGCTCAAGGTCAACGCCGCCGCCTTCGCTCACCACCCCGAGCAGGGCGCGTGGACGATGGACGACCTGGTGCGGCGCGAGCAGGAGCCGTGGTTCGACCCGGAGGGCTTCTTCCTGGCCTTCCGCGGCGACCGGCTGGCGGGCTTCCACTGGACGAAGATCCACGGCTCCTCCGCGCACGGCCACGAGCCGCTCGGCGAGGTGTACGTGGTCGGCGTCGATCCCTCGCAGCAGGGCACGGGCCTGGGCAGGGGGCTCACCCTGGCCGGTCTGAGCCACCTGCGGGCCCGCGGCCTCGCCCAGGCGATGTTGTACGTGGACGAGGCCAACCCGGCGGCGATCGGTCTGTACGAGTCCCTGGGCTTCGCCCGCTGGGACGTGGACGTGATGTACGCGATCGTCGCGTAACGGTTATTCGACGATGGCGTGAAGGATGAAGTAGGAGACGGCGGCCACCGCGGCGGCGGCCGGGATGGTCAGGATCCAGGCGGTCACGATGTTTCCCGCGACACCCCACCGCACGGCACTGAGCCGCTTGGTCGCGCCCACGCCCATGATCGCCGAAGTGATCGTGTGCGTGGTCGAGATCGGTGCCCCGAACCCCATCGCCGCCACGTAGAGCACGGTCGACGCCGCAGTCTCCGCCGCGAACCCCTGCGGCGGGTCGAGCGCGATGATGCGCCGCCCCAGCGTGCGCATGATGCGCCAGCCGCCCGCGTACGTGCCGAGGGAGATCGCACCCGCGGCGGACAGGATGACCCACTGCGGGATGGGATCATCCTGAGCGACGTAGCCGCCGACGGTGAGGCTCAGGAAGATCACACCCATGGTCTTCTGCGCGTCCTGCAGTCCGTGCCCGAGCGCCATGGCGGCGGCCGAGACGGTCTGCGCGTAGCGGAAGCCGCGGTTGGTCTTGCCCGGCTGAGCGTTGCGGAAGATCCAATAGATCGCGATCATGATCGTGGCGGCGAGGGTGAACCCGACCAACGGCGAGAGCACCATCGGGATGACGACCTTCTCCACGACGCCGTCCCAGTGCACCACGCTGGCCGAGGCCAGCGCGGAGCCCACCAGGCCGCCGATGAGCGCGTGGCTGGAGGAGGAGGGCAGGCCGAAATACCAGGTGACCAGGTTCCAGGTGATGGCGCCGATGAGCGCCGCGGCCACGATGACGAGGCCGTGCGAGCCGTTCGGCGCGTCGATGATGCCCTTGCCGACCGTCGACGCGACCTGGGTGCCCAGGTGGGCGCCGATGAAGTTCATGGCCGCGGCCATGAACAACGCGGCCCTGGGGGTGAGGGCCCGGGTCGAGACGGAGGTCGCGATGGCGTTCGCCGCGTCGTGGAACCCGTTCGTGTAGTCGAAGATCAGAGCGACGACGACCACGCCGATGACGAGGGCGAGCGTGAGGTCCACTGCCCCTAACTTTCCTTGACCGCGATCGACTCGACAGTGTTGGCCACGTGCTCGAAGGCGTCGGCCGCCTCCTCGAGTGCGTCGACGACCTCCTTCATCTTCATGACCGTGAGGGCGTCGTACTCGCCGCTGAACAGCTTGGCCAGCAGTCTCCTGTAGACCTGGTCGCCCTGGTTCTCCAGGCGGTTGACCTCGATCCAGTATTCGTTGAGGTTCTTCATCGACCGCAGCCGCGGCATGGCCTCGGCTGTCAGCTCGGCGGCTCGCTCCAGCACCTCGACCTGCCTGACCACGTCCTTGGGCAGGTGGTCGAGCTGGTACAGCACGATGAGGTCGGAGGCGGCCTCCATGGCGTCCATCACGTCGTCGAGGTTGGAGGCGAGGCGATAGATGTCCTCGCGGTCGAACGGAGTGATGAAGCTCTCGTTGAGCCGGTTCATGATCGCATGGGTGCGTTCGTCGCCGGCGTGCTCGCAAGCACGCATCTTCTCGGCCAGGGTCTCTCGGTCCGAGCCCTCACTGATGATCTCCACCAGCAAGCGCGATGCCGTGACCAGGTTGTTCGCCGAGTCGGCGAACAGGTCGTAGTAGCTGTCCTCACGTGGCGTGAGACGCAGTCGCACGTCGTTCTCCAGCTGTGCGGGGATGGTCCGTGGAAGAGGGTATGGCCTATCAGGCGAAATGCGAACTTCATGGCTCCTTCGCCTAATGGCTACCCGCCGTATGTTGTGCGACACCGAGATTGCGGGTAGATCTGGGCTCTTTTCCCGCTGGCGCCCCCTTCCCGCCAGTCTGTACGCCCCTATCGCGCGCCCGAAACCGGCCCGCCGATCACCCCAATGTTCTCTTTCTGTTCACCTTCTGTTCACCTTGTTCATATCTGCGTGCGGTGAAAGTTCCGGAACGACCTGGACGGCGTGGGCCCCCGCTGCCCCTGGTAGCGCGAACCGTACTTGGCCGACCCGTACGGATGCTCGGCCGGCGAGCTGAGCTTGAACACGCACAGCTGCCCGATCTTCATCCCCGGCCACAACTTGATCGGCAACGTCGCCACGTTCGACAACTCCAGCGTCACATGCCCGCTGAACCCCGGATCGATGAACCCGGCCGTCGAGTGCGTCAACAACCCGAGCCGCCCCAGCGAACTCTTCCCCTCCAGCCGCGACGCCAGATCATCGGCCAACGTGATCACCTCGTACGTGGAGGCCAGCACGAACTCGCCCGGATGCAAGATGAACGGCTCATCACCCTGAGGCTCCACCATGCGCGTCAGATCCGCCTGCTCCACGGACGGGTCGATGTGCGGGTACCGATGGTTCTCGAACACCCGAAAGTACCGGTCAAGCCGCACATCGATGCTGGAGGGCTGGATCATGTCCCGATCGAAGGGGTCGAGCGAGAGCCGGCCGGTGTTGATCTCGGCAAGGATGTCGCGGTCAGATAGCAGCACGCAGAGCAACTTACCGTCCGGCCGCAAACTGCGTGGGCTCGGGATTGCTGTTGTGGGGCAAGTTTCCGCTACAGTGGGGGGCGCGACTTCGGGTCGTGCGCGGGTGTAGTTCAATGGCAGAACATCAGCTTCCCAAGCTGACAGCGCGGGTTCGATTCCCGTCACCCGCTCTCATAGCGAAAGCCCAGGTAGAACGGTGATTCGGTACCTGGGCTTTGATCTTGTCTGGGCTTGGTTTTGCTGTCGCGCCAGATTCGTCCCAGACAGTTTATCTTGCTGTGATCATCCGACTGGTTCGAGTGCTCCGTCGTCGTCGTAAGCCCCGCGTCGTCACCGGGCTCGAGCCCTTGCTTGACGATCTCGCTCAGCTGCGCAGGGCCGCAACCGCTTCAACGAGGCCGGCGCGCTCCAGAGCGTCGAGAACGTCATAGATAGTCTGTGGCGGCTTAGTGCGTGAGTCCGCGATCTGTTGCACGCAAGCCCAGACGACGCGGTCATCGAAGTCAATCTGATCAAGGACGAAATCGTCCGGGCTTTTGGCATCTACGTCCCATGTGGCCAGCGTCTCGACTGGGAAGTCCCGCAGGTTCGACGTCACGATCACCTGGGCGTTCGCCTTGATGGCCGCAGCCAGCACGTGCCTGTCGTCAGGGTCCGGCAATTTAAGACCCTCGATGATCGGCTCGTACCCTTCGACAATGCAGTCGGGGACGGCGTCAATCACCAGTTCGCGCAGCCGCTCCAGCTTGGCTGGAGCGATATCTGGCAGGTTCGCGGCGAGGTTCCGCTGTACCTCATCCAGGATCGCATGCGTCTACTTGGCCTGGACCAGGCCAGATTGCGCTAGCCGGATCAGCAGGTCCCTTTGCGTGTTGCCGAATAGGGCGTTGGCATCGTAGATCACGACAAAAGGCATGACTACAGCCCCAGTTCCTGGCCTAGTTCGCTCAGTTCGTCGGCCGCCCCTCTGCGCTTAGCCGAGTCCTGACGCTTGTACTCCATGAGGTCGTCATGCCGGATTCGTCGATGCCTGCCGACCAGCCGGTACGGGATGGCGCCTGCCTCCAATAGGCTGATGAGATACGGGCGCGAGACATTTAGCATGGCTGCTGCCTGCTGTGTCGTCAGCTCCGCGTGTGACGGCATCACCTGCACGCCTCGCCCCTCGGCGACCTGGGCAAGGATGAAGGCCAGCATCGACACGGCTTCGCGCGGGAGGATCAAGGCGTCGTCGCCAACCACCGCTGCCGCAACCTCGATGGTCTTTTCCTCTGGGTGTCGCATCAGATAGTCCTTGATGCGTCGGAGCGCCCGCTCTGACTGCTCCTGGTCAAGGCTGCCCGGTTTGATCGAGCTTGCGAGTTGCGTTCCTGTCATGTGTCTATCCTTCCCCGCTGTGATCGAAGTATCCGCAACAAGCGCAGCAAACGCAAGCGGCTGCGCTGCCGATCTCGGCCTACCTGCGCTGGCGCTGTCGCCAACGGATCTGACATTCAGGTGGGCGATGCCCGTGAGCTGCAGACCACAGTCGTGGCCATTGGCGATCCCACAGTGGGGACGGGAGCGTCAGGCGGACAGGTGCGGGCGTCGCGCAAGACACTGGATCGCGGGCTGATCGTCGGGCCATTAGCGGGCCATTAAGAGGGGTGAAGAGGGGCCAACCACGGTCACTCAGGACCGGCTCGCTGCCCAGCTCAGCGCCCCAGTGGGCCGTGATTGATGCAGTTCCCAAGCTGACAGCACGGGTTCGATTCCCGTCACCCGCTCTCATAGCGAAAGCCCAGGTAGACCGATGGATTCGGTGCCTGGGCTTTGATCGTTCCTAGAGTTGTTGATCTCTGCGTGCCATTAGGCTGGATGATCACCCTGTCGGAACCAGCAGGCCAGGAGCACAGTCAGACCTTGATGACAGTGACGCGTACGCCGCACAGGGCGGCGAGGTCCTCGGGGTCGGAGGTGAGCACCGTAACAGGACCTGGGGCAGCGAGTGCGGTAGCGCTGAGCATGGCATCGATGGCGTACTTGTGCCCGTGCAGGCTGGCGTCGGACAAGAGCGTGGCGGCGTGGCGGGCGATTGGTTCCGTGACTGGCTCGACGACAAGGCGGGACAGCGTCCACTCCAGGGCCGGCCGGTTGACGCGGGGGTGGACCACCTCGACGAGGGTGGCGGCGGAGGTGATGACGCGGAGGTCGTCGGCACGGGCGAGAGCGAGCCATGCGGTGACCGTACGGTCGCGCAGGACGGCCTTGGCCAGCCCGTCGCTGTCGAGGACAAGGGTGCCGCCGGGAGTGGCGGGAGAACGGGTCACGCGGCGTCCGCCCCACCGTTGGCCTGCCCCCGTCGGGCCTGGTGGAGCTGGTCGCGCAGGGCCTGGACCTCGTCGTCGGTAATGGGGCCGTGCTCGGCCTCGGCGACCTGGATGAGCTCGCTGAGGTTGTCGCGCTCGATCTGGCGGGCGACGGCGGCGGCGACGTAGGCGGACAGGCCGGAAGGGCCGCTCCGGGACCGGGCGGCCTCGGCGATGTCACGCGGCATGGTGATCGAATATTTGCCAGTAGGCTCACTCATGCTCTCTATCCTACCTCTCATCCTCCCGCGACTTCGCGTCCGCCTTGCCAGCGTCGGGAGCTGAGCGCTCACTGGTGTTGCTTCCGGGATGGCGACCGTACGAAGTCCCCGCGCGGGCTGAGATGCAGGAACCCCCTCTGTGGCATGACGGCCACGGCCTCTCGGTAAGCGGATCAGTTCCAGACGAAGGTCACCGTCTCGTGCAACGCGGTAGCGACGACTCCAATTGCGATCACCAACAATGCGACAACACGAGAGGCGCGGCGCACTCTTTGAATCTATGCCTCCGGCGAGGGCCTCTGGCCCCGGGATGATCATGGCACGGGCGAAAGGGCAGTGGACGGCTGAGGTGGAGCCTGATCAAGTGCCTGCGTCACGCGAGAAACACCAGATCGCGGGCTGATCGCCGGGCCATTAGCGGGCCATTAAGAGGGGTGACGAGGGGTAAACCACGGTCACTCAGTACCGACCTTCTGCCCAGCTCAGCGCCTCATCAGGCCGTGATCGACGCAGTTCCCAAGCTGACAGCGCGGGTTCGATTCCCGTCACCCGCTCCAAGCAAGAAGGTCAGCTCAGGATCACAGGTCCAGGCCTCTTGCTGCAAGCGACTCAGTCCAGATCCTGTCCGGGCGCGAGAATACGATCAGCCAACTCCGCTGTGCCAATGTTGCCATCAGGTTCAACGCTGATGGGAGTGGCGCCACCATCAGTATGGATCAGCCAAGCAAGTACCGCCTCAGTCACCGGCGTGCCGTCGTACCCCTCGCTCCAGTGAGTGCGCCATCCACCCCCTGGGATGACGCTCACAACGCGCTCTCCCCGTTCCAAGTGGGAGAAGTCCGGCCAGTCGGTGACGGGGCGCAGCGCACCCTTGGGGGATCCACGACAAGCGCCACCCCGGTAGCCGAATCCCATGCCTCCACCGGTCGCATGCGTCCGGTCTCAGTCTCCGTCCCGGTGAAGATCGCAGTCCAGCCTGTCGCACTGAAGTACCGCATAGATCAAATTTCGCACTACTGCTCCCTCAGCGGCCAAGAAAAACGTCGGTGCGTATTTCTGACCAGCGGGTCGGGCAACCCGTGCCCGTTGCGTGCCCGTTCGGTTCGCGACCACGGGGAAGTCGCGGGGACTCACGGTCACTCGATCGGCATACGGCCAGGTCAGCGTTTCCCCTGCTCAGAGGGCGTGATCTTGAAAGAGTTTCCAAGCTGACAGCGTGGGTTCGATTCCCGTCACCCGCTGCACATGTGATGTCCTCGTCACAGAGACGTCGCGGACTTCGACCCACTACTTCCCTGCGGCGTATCTTGGTCGCTC
Source organism: Nonomuraea turkmeniaca (assembly GCF_005889735.1). Classification (GTDB taxonomy): domain Bacteria; phylum Actinomycetota; class Actinomycetes; order Streptosporangiales; family Streptosporangiaceae; genus Nonomuraea; species Nonomuraea turkmeniaca. Next base: position 5,598 of record NZ_VCKY01000217.1, on the reverse strand, counting down.
CCTCGTGACCAACCTGGCAGTATCAGGAGGGGAGGCAAACACCATGAACTTCGATCGGATCACCTTCGAGCTCGACAAGCTCGAAGGCAAGCCCACCATCCGTGGTCTTCGCATCACGGTGGAGACGGTGGTACGGCTCGTCGCCGGCGGATGGACCTTCGACGAGATCCTCTCGGACTACCCTGACTTGGAGCGCGAGGACATCAAGCAGGCGCTTGAGTACGCTGCAGCGTCAACGAATGTCCACTTCTACCGTCTCCGAGAGCCGGCGTGAACTTCCTGGTCGATGAGAACCTCTCACCCCGCGTCGCCGAGCTGCTGACCAAAGCAGGGCACGACGCGGTCCACGTACGCGATCTCCAGGCAACGAGAGCACCCGACACCACGATCATGGAACTTGCCGTCGCGGACAGTCGGACCATCATCTCCGCTGACACCGACTTCGGCGCGCTCCTGGCCCACGCTCGCGCGACCGAACCCTCCGTGATCCTCGTGCGGGAGCTGATGGAGCTTCGTCCACCCGACTTGGTCAACGTCATCTTGGCTAATCTCGAGGTTCTCGAACAACACCTTCAGACAGGCGCGATCGCGGCCTTCACCACGGGAGGCATCCGCGTCCGGGCGCTTCCTCTGCGCTGAAGCCGGCATGATCCACGTGCCAGATCCGTGCCAGAACAGACGGGCAGCCGAGGTCATTCACGGATACTCACGGTCACTCAACCCGTCCTGACCTGCATCCCGGTTTGCCCAGGTCAACGGGTCAAGATCAGTAGATGTTTCCAAGCTGACAGCGCGGGTTCGATTCCCGTCACCCGCTCTCACTACGAAAGGCCAGGTCAGGGATGGTTTTCCGACCTGGCCTTGATCGTTTCCAGGGCTCTTTTTGATCTTCCGTACAACTGGCGTGCAATTAGCCCACTGGAGCCAGCGCACCCGCCGAGCCGTCATCGTCGTCCTCGTCGTGCTGCTGATCAAGCAGCGCCGCACCGGCGTAGCAAGCGAACGCGCCGACCCAGCGCCGCACCTTTCGCCGTCTCGCCGCTGGCCTACTGCTCTTCGGCCAGCCCTGGCCTGTGGCCGGCGACCTCGTTGCTAAAGGGCGAGGACACGCAGATAAGGCTCAAGCTCAGCCTTCGCCTCATCTATCCCCTCTGAGAGGGTCCATAACTGGTACCACTCGTTGTCCTCAGGCACCAGCGCCCGCCGTACGACCTGCTCAGCGAGACGCCTCAACTCTTCCGTAACCTCACAGGGCGGCACCAGCCAATGCCTGTTCGGTTTCCCAACTATCTATGACGCCATCGGCGGCTATCACACGGCGGAATGCAGACCCCAGCAGGTCCGGCAGGTCTTCGTGTCGTGCCTGTGCCAGCTCATCAAGAAGATCGCCTGCCGGGTCGTTGTCCAGCGGTCCGGCGCCCCATGCACCCATGTCGACCCCGCTCCTCTTGGATTTGGTCGCCCGCTCCACTTCACGCCGTGACAGGTCTGGCTTCTCGCCTGTGCATGAAGGATGTCGCCTTCCCTCTGTAGTCTCTAGAGGACAAGGAAGGGAGCTGGGCATGACCGCACAACCGCAGGACTTCATCTCCACCGGTGCACCTCTGCCTGAGAAGAACCTGCGGGCCATCCGTGCTGCGCTGGTCGTCCCGGAAGATCGCGAGGCTTTTGACGCCGGACTGAAGGCCGTGCTCGACGAGGTCAGGGTGAGCCTGGATCTTGGCGTGCTGAACACCTTCGTGCACCGCTGGTGGATCTCCGCATGTGACACAGCGAAGGATCCTGAGGGCCGCCGTCAGATGCACGTCCGAGCCCAGCAAGCCCTGGCCGGCGAACCCGTTCCTCAGGGGAGGCCGTGGCGGGAGATCCTTGCTGCTCGCGGGATCGATGTCTAGGTGTTCAAGCTCATCATTGATCCCGTAGCCGAGGAACAGATCGCTGCGCTACCCGATCATGCCCTGCGCCCGCTCGCGGAGCTGTTCGCGCTTCTGGAGACCGCACCTTGGAGCGGAGACCCGTACAACTCCAAGAACCCCAGGGCGAACATGCTTTACGCACCCGTTCGGAGAACGTGGTCTCGCCACCTATGTGGTTCTGGACCGGCAGCTCGAGGTCTATCTTGTCCGCATCGAATGGCCGTAGCTTCGTGCCCGCTGCGTGCCCGTTATCACAGCGATCAGCGGGGAGGCACGGGTACTCACGGTCCCTCGGCCGACATCCGCCCTGGCCAGCATTTCCCCTGGCCAGAGGCCATGATTTTGAAAGAGTTCCCAAGCTGACAGAGCGGGTTCGATTCCCATCACCCGCTCTCATAGCGAAAGTACGCCCGCCGCGCCCTCGTCGCCGTCATCGTCACGTGCGCCGCCGAGTTGCTGATCGATGGCATTCGTGATCACCTCGTCGGCTCCTTGACGGCGTGCTGATCAAGGGCGGCGCTCCGCGCCGCCATGGCGCGGCCCTGCGCTCGGCCGCACGCTGCGCGTGCGGCCTGAGGGCCGTTCTGGCGCGCGTCGTGCTCGGGCCGCGCCATGCGACAAGACGTTCACACTCTTACAACCTCTCGCACAGGTTGAGTGCTCAACCACCTCGGTGCCGACCACGCCCGACGCCTCGTCGGTTGGCTCGCATCGCCACTGACCGCTTCACGCGCTCACTCCAATAGCGTCTGCCGCTCTCAGAAATCCAGGCAGTAGCCGCGGACCGAATCTGTCACCCCTACTGGCTACTTTGCTACTCATGGAACCGACAACCTGGACAATCGATGATCACCTAGCAGGCAAGCCGGAAGAATCCCTTGCCCTCTACCACCGGTTCGTCACCCTCGTGGAAGCATGCGGCCCCTTCACCTACGCGGTCTCCAAGAGCACGATCACTCTCAAGGGCAACCGACGCGGGTTCGCCGGAGCACGGCCCGACTCCCGAGGGATCCGCGGTTACCTAGACCTGGAACGGGTCGTGGAAGACCCACGCATTACGAACGCAACGCCGTACACCAAACGCCTCTTCGTACATGCCTTCCGCATCACGGACCTTGACCAGCTCGACGAGGAATTCGCCGGATGGGTTCGCGAAGCTTATGACGTCGGTCAAGGTCACCACCTCAAGTAGATCTTCAAGCCCAGGCACTATGCCTGCGGCGGGGGCGCTCCGGCTCCGGGATGATCGCCGTGTGGTGCGTAGGACCGTAGGTGGCTGAGGTGGAAGCCTGATCATCCCGCCCGCCATCGACCCGGGACAAGCCGAGCGGGTCAGGGCCACGGGTACCAGATCGTTCGTCCGGTGGGGCGCTCCATCTGGTACCCGTGGCCCTGACCCGCTTCCCCTTCGGGCGGGTCGGCGGCAGACGGGATGATCAGGCAGGTGGGGTGCTCGTTGCGCGGGAAACACCAGGTCGCGGGCTGATCGCCGGGCCATTAGCGGGCCATTAAGAGGGGTGACGAGGGGTCAACCACGGTCACTCACGACCGGCCTTCTGCCCAGCTCAGCGCTCCTGTGGGCGGTGATTGATACAGTTCCTAAGCTGACAGCGCGGGTTCGATTCCCGTCATCCGCTCTGAGTATGAAAGCCAAGTCAGGGGTGGATTCCCGACCTGGCTTTGTTCGCGACCAGGGATCGTCTTCGATCTTCCACAGGCTGATTGTCATGCAGCTGGTCAGGGGGACGAGGGGGCCATTCAGGCCCGGGACAACGTCGCCTCCAGCCAGGCTCCCGATGGTACGGTGGCCGTGATCGGTGCGGTTCCCAAGCTGACAGCGCGGGTCGATTCCCGTACCCCGCTCCACGTCTTCCAGTTAGCCGATCTTCGATGTCAGCCTCAAGCGAGGAAGACCGGCATGGCAACCCCTTCCTGGTACGAGTCACTTCCCGAAGTCATGAGCGAGGCAGAGTATCGAGCGTTGCCAGAGGACGTCGCCAGGAGCATCGAGGTAGTCCACGGGCATGTGATCAAGTGCGAGTCGCCCGCTCCGCAGCACAACCGCATAGCCCGGCGTCTCGCCGGCTCACTAGAAGCCGCTCGTGCGATGATCGGGCCATGTCTGAGCGTTGAGACCGACATCGACGTGGTGCTCTGGCGGGTTCCCAAGTTCACCTTCCGACGTCCGGACGTGGTGGTCTACAAATGTTTGGACGATCCTGGGCAGAAGCCGGATGCGTCCCAGACCCTGGCCGTCGTCCAGGTCTCCTCACCTGGGACCGTCCGCGAAGACCTCACCGACAAACGCACGCAGTATGCCGCCGCTGGCATCCCGCTCTACCTACTCATCCTGCTCGACGAGAAGTACGAAATCATCGAGGTGAAGGAGTTCCACCTTGATGCCGTAGCCTCCGAGTACAGGCTTCATCGGGTGCACCAGGCAGACCTCGAACTGGAACTCCCTATCAGGGTGACTATCCCGTTTCTCGTACTGACCGCTCCATAACGTTGCCCCGCGTGCCTGTTGCGCGCCCGTTCGCTCGGTGACCAGCGGGAAGTCACAGGAATTCATGGCCACACGATCGGCATTTGCCCAGGTCAGCGTTTCCCTGCTTAAGGCGCATGAGCTCGAAAGAGATTCCAGGCTGACAGCGCCGGTTCGATTCCCCTCACCGCTCTCAGTACGAAAGGCCAGGTCAGGGATCGTTCCTGGATCCACTATTGGTCGTTTCTAAGTTGCTTTCGATCTTCCATGCCCGATACACGCCCGATCCGTCTGGATTTTGGCTGTCCGGCATGCCGAATTGCCTACTCCTCAAACCAGGCCACCAAGCGGACAGCATCGTCTCCATGAACCTGCGCGAGCGTGCGCATGACTGTCCACACCGCGTGCCAGTAACCGTCAGGCGGAACCACATGGCGGCGCGTGGCGCGTTCGACACGGAAGACGGTGTTTCCGGCCTTCCACTCGGTGCCTTCGTCCCACAGCGCCACCTGGCTAGGATCAACCGTTAAGGTGTCCATGCCACTCACTCGAGCGAACCTCCTGCTCCATACCGAGCGGTAAACGAGTTCCAGGGTTTGGTCGGGAAGTTGCCGGTACTGGGCTACGTTCGTCGGGCGGAGGGCTGGCTCATCCCAATCGATTGCGGTGACCTCTTCCCAGCTCAACCAAGTGACGCCGAAGGCGGCTTCGCCCCAATGCGCCAATTCCGCTTTGGCGGTCTCCGATGCGTCCTGGGGGAGTCCGCGATCGGCCGCGATCGGTCGCCAGTCGCCTGAGCTGCGAACCCCGAAGAGGCCGTCGAAGGCGTCGTAGTCTCTGTGCACCCCCAACATGGACAGAGAGATGGCGGCGCACCAAGCGGACTCACCTATGTCGAGCCCGCGAGTCCACGTGCGGCACTCAACAAACCCATGGATGTCGGTCCCCATGCCGAGATCTTCTTGCCGCGCAGCGGTGCTGTCCAACCCACTTCGATCACGAGCCACTCGTTGGGGTCGCTCCGGCTTCGGGGTGATCCCGCCGAATCCCTGATCGACGATCATCGGCTAAGTGGTTCTGCCTGTAAGTCCTTCGAGGGTCAGTGGCTGAGGTAGAGGTCGCAGGCGCAGTCGAGGGCTTCTTGGGGCGTGCCTGCGGACATGCCGGTGGGCAGGATCTGGTTCTCGTACTTGCCGC
>NZ_VCKY01000216.1 GCF_005889735.1 Nonomuraea turkmeniaca | reverse complement strand
AGCTGGTGGTGGGGTGGCTGGGGTTCGCGCCGGGGTTCGCCTATCTCACCGGGCTGGACCCGGTGCTGGAGATGCCCAGGCTGGACACTCCGCGCACGTCGGTGCCCGCCGGGTCGGTGGCCGTCGCGGGGCCGTACTCGGCGGTCTATCCGAGTGCTTCGCCTGGCGGGTGGCGGTTGCTGGGGCGCACGTCCGTGCGGGTGTGGGACGTGGAGGCTGATCCGCCGTCGTTGTTCCAGCCGGGCATGCGCGTGCGGTTCGAGCGTGAGGGTGCGCCGCCGTCCGGAGGAGGGGCGACGCGGGAGCTACGGGGGAAGGCGGCGGCGTATGGCGACCGAAGCCGCCTCACGGAGTGAGGCCACGAACATGATCGAGGTTCTCGCGCCCGGCCCGTATGCGACCGTCCAGGATCTGGGGCGGCCCGGGTACGCCCACCTGGGGGTGCCGCGGTCGGGAGCGGCGGACGCGGCGAGCCTGCGGCTGGCGAACCGGCTCGTGGGCAACGCCGAAGGCATGGCGGGGATCGAGCTGACGTTCGGCATGGCGCGGCTGCGGTTCCGCACGGGGGCGTGGGTCGCGCTGGCGGGGGCGCCGGTGCCGGCCGGTCCTGTCCGGAGGGCGGGCATGGGTGTGCCGTTCTGGGTTCCCGAAGGCGCGGAGTTGCGGCTGGGGACGCCCGAGCGGGGCCTGCGGACGTATCTGGCGGTGCGTGGCGGGATCGCGGTGCAGCCGGTGCTCGGCAGCCGGTCCACCGACTCACTGTCGGGACTGGGCCCCGAGCCGCTGCGGGCGGGCACGCTGCTGCCGGTGGGCCGGCCGGAGGGCGCGATCTCGGTGGACCTGGCGCCGCTGCCCGAGCCGCGGCCGGCCGTGCTGCGCGTGCTGCCGGGTCCACGCGACGACTGGTTCGTGCCGGACGCGCTGGCGGCGCTGTGCGCGGGACCGTACGAGGTGAGCCAGGACAGTAACCGCGTGGGGGTACGACTGCGCGGCCGTGAGCTGGCGCGGGCCAAGGAGGGAGAGCTGCCGAGCGAGGGCATGGTCGCGGGGGCGGTCCAGGTGCCGCCGAGCGGGCAGCCGATCGTCTTCCTGGCCGACCACCCGCCCACCGGGGGCTACCCGGTCATCGCCGTGGTGCGCACCGCCGACCTGCCCGCCGCCGCCCAGCTCTGCCCGGGTGACCAGGTGCGCTTCCTCGCACAACGACGCGTTGAGATCTGAGCCTGCCCTGCCTGTCCCCCAGTCCGCTCCCCGTCACACGTGGCCAGCATCACGTCGACGGTGTGCCCGACACCCTGACGCTCGTAGGTGACGGTGACGCGCTCGCCCGGCAGGCGAGTGCGCACCGCCGCGACGAGGTCGGCCTCCGCTCGGATCGCCGTCCCGCCCAGCCCGGTGATCAGATCGCCGGGCAGCAGTCCCGCCGAGTCCGCCGCGCCGGCCCGCTCCACGTCGTCGATCAGCGCTCCCGCCCTGCCCGACGCGTCGGTGACCGAAACGCCGAGGTGGGCGCGCCCGACGCCGCCCTCGGCGATGAGCTGGTCGGCGACGCGCCTGGCCTCGTTCACCGGTATGGCGAAGCCGACCCCGACGTTGCCGTTGCGGGTGCTCGCGATGGCCGTGTTGATGCCGATCACAAGCCCCGCCGCGTCAACGAGCGCGCCGCCCGAGTTGCCGGGGTTGATGGCGGCGTCGGTCTGTATCGCGTCGGTGAGGGCGGCCCGGCCGCCCTCACCGGGAAGCATCCGGTGCAGGGCGCTGACGATGCCCGCGGTCACCGAGCCGTCGAAGCCGAAAGGGCCGCCGATGGCCAGCACCTCGTCGCCGGCCCTGATCTTGTCGCTGTCGCCGAGCTTGGCGGGCCGCAGGCCCGTGGCCTTGCCGGCCTTGAGCACCGCGATGCCGGAGAAGGCGTCGACGCCCAGGACCGTGGCCTCGGCCGTGGTGCCGTCGGCGAGCCGGAGCCGCACGTCGCCTCCCTTGGCATCCTCGACCACGTGCGCGTTGGTCAGTACGGTGCCCTCGGCGTCGTACACGACCCCCGAGCCGGCGCCGCGCGCCGTGGTCACGGAGACGACGCTGGGGCGTACCGCCTCAGCGATGTCGGCCAGGCTGGAAAGCGGACGGGCGGTCGTGCTGGGGGCGGGAGCCGGCGTGATCGCGGCCGACACGCGCTCCCGTGCTCCTCCACGGCCGAACAGGAGGCCGCTGAGCAGCGAGGCGAGCAGCGCGCCCACGACGAGCCCCGCGACCGCCGCTCCGAGACGGCCGCGGCGCTCGGGGGACGGCGCCGGCTGCTCCACCTGCCAGGATCCGCACCCGGGATAGTAGGTGTAGACGATGCCGCCGTCGCGGCCCTGCTCGTCACTGGACATGCGGCCTCCCTGGCGTGTCTCGTGGTGCCACACTCGGGCCGCTACCTTCCCTCACGCTGACGCCAGGCTGACCGGTTCCTGTGACACCGCGCGCAGTCATCTGTCAGGGGTGCGCAGCACCGCCGCCGCGTTGAACCCGCCGACGCCGCGCGCCACGACGAGCACCGTGCGCAGGCCGGGCAGCTCCCTGGCCCGCGTGACCAGGTCCAGGTCGTGGGCGGGCTCGCCGGCGTTGACCGTGGGCGGCAGGACGCCGTGATGCAGCGCGAGCGCGGCCCAGGCCACGTCGAGCGCGCCGCCTCCGGAGTTGAGGCGGCCCGTCATGGTCTTGGGGACGGTGACCGGCACCCTCCGGCCGCGGAACACCTGGGCCAGCGCCGCCGCCTCCGCCTCGTCGCCCGCCGGGGTTCCCGCGCCGTCGGCGAAGACCGCGTCCACCTCGTCGGCGTCGCACCCCGCCCGTTCCAGCGCCAGGCTCATGGCCCGGGCCAGCTGCCGGCCATCCGCCGGGGGTGCGGCGGGATCGCGGGCGTCGTGGGTGGCGGCGGTGCCGGCGATCTCGGCGTACATGTGGGCGGCCGGGCGCATGTGGGCGCGGTGCCACTCCTCGACCACGAGCATGGCGCCGCCCTCACCGGGCACGAACCCGCCGGACTCGCGCGCGAAGGGCCGGTAGGCGCGGGCGGGGTCAGGCTCCCCGCTGAGCGTTCCCTGACCGGCCTGGCAGACCAGCGCGTACGGCGACAGCGGCGCCTCCGTGCCGCCGACCATCACCGCCTGGCCGCCCCGCCGGATGAGCCGCCCGGCCTGGGCGAGCGCGTCGATCCCACCCGCCCCGTCGGACACGATCACGCCGCAGGGTCCCTTCGCCCGGTGGCGAATGGAGATCTGGCCGCTGCTCGCGGCGTAGAACCAGCCGATCGACTGGTACGCGCTGACGGCCCGCGGCCCTGAGCGGTAGAGCGCCTCGATCTCCCGCTGGCCGAACGCGTTCCCGCCGGATGAGCTCGCGGTGACCACCGACAGGTGGAACGGGAACTCCCCCATCGGGTCGAGGGCCGCGTCCGCCAGCGCGAACTCGGTCGCGGCCAGCGCCATCCACGACCACTTGTCGGTCTGCACCAGCAGCCGCGGCTCGACGTGCTCGGTCTCGTCGAAGGCCGCCACCTGGCCGGCCACCTTCACCGGCAGCGCGGCCGAGTCGGCCAGCGCTCTGATGCCGGAGCGCCCCGCGAGACCGTTCTCCCAGTGCTCGACCGCGCCGAGCCCGGTGGGCGCGACCACGCCGATCCCGGTGATCACCATCCTGTGGCTCACGCGGCCTCCAGGCGCGAGAAGACCATGGCGGACTGGAACCCGCCGAACCCGCTCCCGGTGGACAGGGCGTGATCCACGGTGACCTCCCTCGCCGTGACCGGCGTGTAGTCCAGGTCACATTCGGGATCGGGGGTCGTGAGGTTCGCCGTCGGCGGGACCACGCCGCGCTGGATGGCCAGCGCGCAAGCGGCCATCTCGATCGATCCGATGGCGCCGAGCGAGTGCCCGATGACCGACTTGATCGAGCTGATCGGGACGCGGCGCGCCGCCTCGCCGAGCGCATGCTTGTAGGCGGCGGTCTCGTGCCGGTCGTTCTGCTTGGTGCCGGAGCCGTGGGCGCTGATGTAGCCGAGGTCCTCAGGCGCCAGGCGGGCCCGGTCCATCGCCTCCATGATGGCCTCACCCAGCTCGAAGCCGTCCGCGCGCAGGCCGGTCATGTGGAAGGCGTTCGCCCGGGCGCCGAAGCCGGTGATCTCGCAGTACACCCGGGCGCCGCGGGCCAGGGCGTGCTGGAGCTCCTCGACGATCAGCACGGCGGCGCCCTCGCCGAGCACGAACCCCTGCCGGTCGGCGTCGAAGGGGCGCGACGCCTGCTCCGGGTCGGTATTGCGCGGGCTGGTCGCCCTGATCGCGTCGAAGCAGGCCACGGTGATCGGGGAGATGGGCGCGTCGGAGGCGCCGGCGATGACGACGTCGGCCTCGCCGTCCTGGATCAGGGTGTGGGCGTGCGCGATCGCGTCGATGCCGGAGGTGCAGCCGGTCGAGATCACCGCGGCCGGGCCCTGCGCGTGGAAGCGGACGGCGAGCTCGGTGGCCGCGCTCGACGGCACCAGCGCCTGGTAGAGGAAGGGCGTGACGTGCGTCGGATCGACCACCCAATCCCGGCCGCCGTTGCTGGCGACAACGTACTCCTCCTCCAGCCGGATGGTGGAGCCGACCGCCGTCCCGAGCGAGACGCCCATCCGCTCGGGGTCGGCCGAAGTCAGCCCGCTGTCGGCGAACGCCTCTTCCGCGCAGGCCAGCGCCATGAGCACGAACCTGTCCAGCCGCCTGACCTCCCTCGGGGTGAGGCCGTAGGCGGACGGGTCGAAGTCGCACTCCGCGGCGATCTGCGACCGGAACGGCTCGGGATCGAACGCGGTGATGCGCCGGATCGCGGGCTTGCCGCCGGTGATGCGCTGCCAGAACTCCTCGCGGCTGCCGCCGCCGGGGGCGATCACCCCGATCCCGGTGACCACGCTGCGCCTGAGGCCGCCGTTCACGTGGCCCCCTCGGTGTCGACGTGGCCCAGCTCGGGCCGGGGAGCGAGCGGGCTGAGCTGGAAGATCACCAGCGCCTCATCCTGGCCGACATTGGTCAGCCGGTGCCGCACGTTCCTGGGCACCAGCAGCGCCTGCTCCTCTCCCAGGGCCACGGGCTCGTCGTCGAGGTCGACCCGGAGCTCACCGTGCGCGAGGAAGACGAACTCCTCCGAGTAGGGGTGGTAGTGCTCGGCGACCTTCTCGCCCGGGGCCAGGCGGACCGCGCCGAGGAAGCCGGAGCTGGCGCCCACAGTGGCCGGCGAGACCAGGGTGCGCAGGTCGCCGCCGCGGCGGGTGTTGGAGGGGACGTCGGTGAAGCCGACCACGGCCCGGCGCCGCCGCTCGACCCGGTCCTTGATGATCTCCATCTGGATGCGGGTGTTGCGGTTGATGTGCTCGGTCATCGTCTCGGTGTCGGCCGGGGCGTCCGGCTTCATGTGGAAGTCCTGCACCCACCGCATGCGGGTGCGGTCGGCGGTGATCTCCTCGTAGGTCCAGGTGATGTTCATGAACTCGAACGGTCCCGTGTCGACCCGGCGCGCCCGCACGGTCCAGGTCTCGGCGTCCCAGCTGCGCTGGGAGATCCACGACCACTCCCTGCCCTGCTCGTCGGGGTGCATGGTGAGCCGGAAGACGACCGAGGCGGCCTCTTCCTCCAGCACCTCGACCTTGGCGTACTCGGTGAACAGGTCAGGCCAGGTGCGTACGTCGTTCGTCTGCGCCCAGACGAAACCGATCGGCGCGTCGATCTCGATGGCGTTGTCGGTGTGCCCGATCATGACACCGCTCCGGCCAGGCGGGAGTTGACGAGCTCGGCCACCTGCGCGGGGCTCTGCTCGGCGGCGATCTCCAGGATGAGGCCGAACCGGTCCTCGATCCTCGTGGCGATCTCCACCCTGGCCAGCGAGTCGAGTTCGAGCTGCTCGAAGGTCAGGGTGTAGTCGTCCTGCGCGGGGCCCAGGCCCACGGCCAGGAGAAGGGCCCTCAGGTCTGCCTCGGTGAACGTGTTGGCTGGCATACGGCTCACGGTAGGAGCGGGTGGCGGCCCGGTCTTCCGCCACCGTGATGAATACCCGGCCGCGCCTCCGGGAGGAGATCCCCCTCCTGGAGGTGGGTCTCAAGCGGTACCGAGGGCGACCGTCGGAGAGAGCCTGGCCGCGCGTACGGCCGGATAGAGCCCGGCGACCGAGCCGATGACCACGACCGCGCCCAGCCCGCCGCCGATCGCCCAGAGCGGCACCAGGGTCGGGAAGCCGTTCGAGACCGCGTACCCGATGGTGACCAGCGTGCCGAGCGCCAGGCCGGCCACGCCCCCAAGCCCGGACAGCAGCAGCGACTCGGCGAGGAACTGAGCGCGGATGTGGCCCCTGGTGGCGCCGAGAGCCCTGCGCAGTCCGATCTCCCTGCGCCGCTCCAGCACCGAGACCACCATGGTGTTGGCCACGCCCACGCCGCCGACCAGCAGCGCGACGGCGCCCAGCCCGAGCAGCAGGTTGGTGAAGGCGCCCGCCGTGGCCGCGCGCGCGGCCAGCGCGTCCGACGGACGGCTGACGGTCACTTCCTCGGGATACTCCGGGTTCACGGTCCGGGGTAGGACGCTCCTGACCGCCTCGACGTACTCCGGCGTGGAGCGCTCGTACAGCATGGTCGGGTGGCCGTCGAAGCTCAGCAGGTCGCGCGCGCCCTCCCAGCCGACCAGCGCCGCCCGGTCGATGCCCGGCGCGAGTGGCACCGGGTCCAGCACGCCGAGCACGGTGAACCAGCGCCCGCCCAGCCACACCTGCGCGCCCGGCGCGGTCACGCCCAGCCTCCGGGAGGCCAGGTCGCCAAGGACCACGGTGGGGAAGCTCGCGCTCGCGGTGGTGAACCAGGATCCCGTGCGTACCCGCCCCTGTACGGTCTCCAGCAGCCCGAGTGTGGCGGCGCGGACCGAGATGCCGCCGGTGCGATCGGCCGGGATGCGGTCGGTGCGGTAGACGCTGGCCTCGAGGTCGCCGGTGGCGGCCACCGCGTACACGGATTCGATCCTGCTCACCATGGCGACCGATTGCTCCGGCAGCTTGGCGTCCTCCCCCTGCAGGGTCTGTCCAGCCTTGACCGTGAGCATGTTCGTGCCGAGCTCGTCGAGCCTGCGCAGCAGGTCCGCCTGGCTGGAGGACGAGATGCCGACGACCGCGACCATGGTGGCGATGCCGATGGCGATGCCCAGCGAGGCCAGCGCCACCCGCGTCCGCCGCACCCTGAGCCCTGCCAGGCCGACCCTGAGCAGATCGCGCGCCATCAGCCGGGAGGGCGTCACCGCGGTCATAACGGGCTCCTGACGTCGGACACGATGCGGCCGTCGCGGACGCTGACCTGCCGGCCGGCCGCCGCGGCCACCTCGTGCTCGTGGGTGATGATCGCGATGGTGGTGCCGTCGGCGTGGAGCGTCCTGAGCACGCCGAGCACCTCCGCGCCCGAGGCGCTGTCGAGGTTGCCGGTCGGCTCGTCGGCGTAGAGTATCGCCGGCTCCCGGACGACGGCCCTGGCCACGGCGACGCGCTGCTGCTCGCCGCCGGACAGCTCGTGCGGCCGGTGCGTCAGGCGTTCGCCCAGCCCCACCCGCTCCAGCGCCAGCGCGGCCCGCCGGCGCCGCTCGGACAGCGGCACGCCCGAATAGAGCATCCCGTCGGCCACGTTGTCGAGCGCGGACACCCCCGCGGCCAGGTGGAACTGCTGGAAGACGAAGCCGAGCAGCGAGGCGCGCAGGCCCGACAACTCGCGGTCGGGCAGGCGCCCGATGTCGTGCCCGGCGATGATCACGCGTCCCGAGGTCGGCCGGTCGAGCACGCCCATCATGTGCAGGAGCGTCGACTTGCCCGAGCCGGACGGGCCGACGATGGCGAGCAGTTCTCCCGGGAAGATGTCCAGGTCGACGCCGCGCAGCGCGGCCACCCCGCCGTCGTAGGTCTTCACCACGTTCTCGAGGCGGACGATGGGCGTCATGGGGCCGGCACCCTCCGCTCGCCTGCCGATGGCTGTCACGTCCCCGGCACCCCCACTCGCATGCCCTCGCGCAGGTCGCCGCCGGACACCTCGACCCGGCCGCCGGCGAAGACCCCGGCCTTCACGGGCACGACCCGCACGGACGACCCCTCGACGACCTCGACGCCGTAGCCGCCCTCGCGCAGCGCGAGCAGCGCCTCCACCGGCACGGACAGCACGCCGCGGCGGATCTCGCTCTGCAGCTCCACGCTGACCGGCGCCTGGTCCAGCGTGCCGGCCTTGCCCGGGTCGTCCAAGGTGATCCGCACCTCCACGGTGGAGGTGCCGTCGTCTCCGGCCGGCTTGGCCACGGTACCCACCTTGGCGATCTTCCCGGTCAGCTCCAGCTCCCCGGGGAGCTGGAGCCCCACGGGGGCGCCCTTCTTGGCCAGGCGCTGACGGCCGGCGTCGAGCTGGACGGTCACCATCCGCTCGACTCCGGTGACGGTCAGCAGGGTCTGCCCCTTGCGGACCGGGGCCGCCACCGAGGCGCGCAGCGCCTGGACGCGGACCTTGCCGGGCAGGAACACCACCTGGGACTTGCTGACCGAGCCGGTCACGGGCAGCCCGGTGTCGGCCTGCCATTCCCGTACGGCTGTCAGGGTCGCCAGGCCGAAGTGGTCGTCCACGGTCAGATCGTGGCCGAGCGCCTTCAGGTTCTTCTCCAGGTGACGCACGTCGGCGCCGTCGGTCACGCCGAGTTCGAGGGTGCGGTGCATGGGCTTGGGCCCGTACATCAGAACCACGGGGTCGCGGTCGACCTCGTAGAGCTCGTCCCCGCGCCCTATCACCGCGCCCTCCGCGGGCAGGGCGGTGAGCGTGCCGCCCGCGGAGTTGATCACCGGCTGCTCGGCGCCGTGGCCGAGGACGCCGCTGACGGTCAGGGTGTCGGTCAGATCACCGCGCTCCACCGTCGCGGTGGCCGGAGGCGATGTCGCCGCGCCGCCTCCGGCCTCGGCGCCGCCCGGCGCGAGCAGGGCCACTGCCGCGGCCCCCGCGCCGAGCACCAGCGCCACCGTGACGGACACGATCAGTCCGCGCTTGCTCACCGTGCCCCGCCAGGACCGCCGCCGGGGAGCTTGCTCTGGCAGGCCTTGTTCGCCTTCACGTACTGGGGAGAGTCGGTGGCCGTCTTCGGCTCCATCACGATCTCGCCGTTGGCGTCGGCCTTGGGGTCGGGCATGTCGACGCCGTTGTCACGCATGCAGGCGGCGTAGGCCAGGTATTTGTCCATCACGCTGGGGTCGTTCGCGTTGGGCCGGTCACCGGCGGCCGGCTGGACGTACTGGCGGCAGGCCTCCTGGGCCTTCTCCAGCACCTCCTGGCTGACCCCGGTGTCAGCGGCGCTGAGCCGGCCGCTCTCCCTCGGGTCCTCCACCGGCACGCCGTTCTCGCGCATGCAGGTCATCCACCTGGCCAGGCTGTCTTCGGTGCCGCCGGTCGAGGACGCCGACGCCGACGCCGTTCCCGTGGACGGTGCCGCCGCCTGCTCCGGCGTACAGGCCGGGAGCGCCAGCAGGGCGGCGGCGCAAACAAGGATCATGGACCATCGTGGTCTCATCTTCGATCACCTCCGCGCTCACCTTCGCGGCCGAAGCTGACCGGGCCCTTCCCGTCCGGCAGAAAACAACCTGACAGTTCAGTGATGCCCGCCGCCGGGTGGGTGGAGCTTCAGCACTTCAGGCGGCATCACCACGAAGGGACGCATCATGTGCATCTCGTGTTCGAGTATGTGGCAGTGGTAGACGTAGCGGCCGACCTGATCGAACTGCCCGACGACGGTGGCCAGTTCGACGCCTTGCACTCGGACGACGTCCTTCCAGCCCTGCTCATGCCCTTCGAGCGGCCCCTCGCGGAGGAACTTGATCGGCGTGGTGGTGCCGCGGAGCTCCTCGTTCCAGCCGCTGCGGTCGTAGACGTCCCTGTTCAGCGCTTGGAAGCGGACCATGTGCACGTGCATAGGATGCGGCTGCCGGGTCAGCACCAGGAAGTTCCACATCTCCCAGCTGCCGCGGGCGATGACGAAGTCACTGTGGTCGGCGTACTCGCCCGCCACCCGTTTGAGCGTCTTGACCTTGCCGTCCGGCCCCTGCACCTGGACGACTCCGGCGCTCGGGATCGTGACCGTGCTCGGATCGACCTCGGCCATCTCCCACATTCCCAGCTCATTGGGCTGGCCGCTGAAGGTCGCCGACGGCGGGACGACGATCCACCGATGCCCGTGGCCGGCCGGGACGTCGTCGTGGGTCAGCCGCTTGAACGACGGCGAGATCGCGGCAGGGAGCGTGAAGCGGTCGCCCGAGCGGCCGTCCGACACTCTGACCTGCATGATGTCCGGCTCCGGTATGCCGTTGCGCGGGTTGGGCTCGCCCGGGGTGATGCCCGGGTAGGTGTCCACCAGCTTGAGCGTCCTGCCGCCGAGAGCGGAGAAGTCCACCAGCACGTCGGCCCGTTCGGCGGGCGCCAGGGTGAGCGCGCCCGTCACCGGAGCGGGCGCGCCGAGCAGGCCGTTGTCCGAGCCGATCACCTTCAGCGCGCCGGACAGCGGCTTGCCGTCCTGGTCCAGCACCATGAGCCGGTACGTACGCGCGTTGGACGCGTTCAGCACCCTGAACCGGTACCAGCGCGGCTCCACGTCGAGATACGGCCAGACCATGCCGTTGACCAGGTTGTACGGCCCCAGGAAGAAACCCGGCGACGGGGGCTCCTCCCGTTCGAGGATGACCTTGTGGAGCAGCCTGCCGTCGAGTTTGCCGTCCTGTCCCAGATCGAAGTTGCGGTCGCACAACACCAGCGGGATCTCGTGCGCGCCGCGTGGCAGCCCGAGCGCCGCCTCCTCCTTGTCCCTGATGTAGTACATGCCGGCCAGCCCGGAGAAGACGGTGAACCGGGTCAGGTGCATGGCGTGGTCGTGGTACCAGAGCGTGGCGGCCGGCTGGTCGTTCGGGTACTCCGACAGCTGGGCGTCGCCGGGGTGGACGGCGTTCTCGGCCCAGCCGTCGTTGCCGCCGCCGGTGCGCGAGCCGTGCAGGTGCACCGCGGCCCAGGCGGGTAACGCGGCGACGTCCGCGATCGGCTCTACGCCGTCCCTGCCCGGGTAGTTCGACGGCGGCTTGGTCGCCGGCAGCCCCTCGTCCGACACCTGAACCGCGCTGACGGGGAACGGGGTCGCGAGCTGGTTGGCCCAGGTCACCCTGACCCGCTGCCCCCGCTCCACCTCGATGGTGGGCCCGGGGAAGCCGCCCTCGTAGGTCCACAGGCGGGTGGGCGGCAGCTCCGAGTGCATCCGCCGTTGCGCCACCCGCAGCCGGATCGTCAGCTCCCACAGCGACCCGCGCCGCTGCGGCTTGATCAGCGGCGGGATCGGCAGCCGGTCCACGAACTTGGTCAGCTGCAGTGCCGGATCCCGTGGCGGCTCTCCCGCGCCGGCCGCCATCGCCGCCGATCCCTGTCCGGCCATCGCCAGGCCGAGCAGCGCGCCCGCGCCGGCGAAAGCCTGGCGCCGGGTCGGCCCCTGTCGGTAAACACCCATCTCTTCCACGGCCGCCACGCTAGGCACCCCCTGTTTCCCGGGTCTTCCACCATGGTGATGAGAAGCCCTCTCATCCTTTGGACGAGGACTCATCGAAGCGAGCGTGGCTGAACGCCGCCTGACCGCAGGCAGACCGTTCAGTCAGCGGCCGGCAGGCGTACCCGGAAGGTGGCGCCCGAGCCGGAGTCCACCTCCGCCACGCCGCCGTGCGCGGCCGCGAGCGCGGCGACGATGGCCAGCCCCAGCCCGCTGCCGCCCTCGTCGCGCGAGCGGGCCTTGTCGGCACGGTAGAACCGCTCGAAGACCCGCTCGGCCTGCTCGGGGCTCAGCCCGGGGCCCTGGTCGGCGACCTCCAGCACGACCGCGGGCCCGCCGTCGTCGAGCCGTCCCTCCAGCAGCCGCACCTCGACGGCCGTGCCCGGCGGCGTGTGCCGTACGGCGTTGCTCAGCAGATTGCCGATGACCTGGCGCAGCCGCGACTCGTCGCCGATCACCAGGGGCGCGTTCTCACCCTTCACGGTCAGGTCGATCTTCCTGTCGCGCGCGAGCAGCGCCGCCTCCTGCACGGCCTCGGCCGCGACCGCCAGCAGATCGACGCGGTCACTGCGCAGCGGCCTGCGCTGGTCGAGGCTGGCCAGCAGCAGCAGGTCCTCCACCAGCAGGCTCATTCTCCCCGCGGCCCTGCCGATCCTGGCGACCAGCTCGTCCTCGCCGCGCTGGCGCCTGAACAGGTCGGCGAAGCCGCGGATGGCGGTCAGCGGGGTGCGCAGCTCGTGGCCGGCGTCGGCGACGAAGCGCCGCATGTACTCCTCGGACGCGGCCCTGGCGCGGAAGGCGGACTCGATCTGCGCCAACATGCCGTTCAGCGCCCGCGCCAACCGCCCCACCTCGGTACGCGGGTCCTCGCCCTCGACCCGGCGCGACAGATTGCCCGCGGCGATCACCTGGGCCGTGCGTTCGATCTCCTCCAGCGGCCGCAAACTGCCCCTGACGGCGATCACGCCGGCGGCGGCCACGATCGCCACCACGACCAGGGCCACGATCGCACCGATCCACGCCATCTGGGTCACGGTCTCGTCGACCTGGGTGAGCGGCATGGCGACGAGCAGCCCGCCGTCCGCGAGCACCCGCCAGCGTTCCACGGTCGAGATGCCCGAGGACAGGCTCGGCGGCAGCGCGGCCTCGAAGTCCGGGTCAGCGTTCCTGGAGCGGGCGGTCACCGTGCCGTCCCTGCCCACCCGCAGCACGGAGACGTCGCTCGGCACGTACACGAGCAGCTGACCCTCCGGGGTGGGGCGCTCGTCCCGCATGTCGTTGTGCAGCGTCTCCGTGACCCGCCTGATCTGGTCGTCCACCCGGTCGAGCAGGCGGTCGCGCAGCAGCACCACGCTCGCCACGCTGATCACCGTGACGGCGACCGTCACCAGGAGCACCACGATGACGGTGAGCTTGACCCTCAGCGGGGTCCTGCTCACTGGCAGGCTCACTGGGGCGGCCTGAGAACGTATCCGACGCCCCGCAGCGTGTGGATCAGCCGCGGGTCGCGGTAGTCAACCTTTCTGCGCAACGCCGAGACGTATTTCTCCACGATGGCGTCGGCGCCGCGGAAATCGTAATGCCAGACGTGGTCGAGGATCTGCGCCTTGGACAGCACCCTGCCGACGTTGAGCATGAAGTAGCGCAGCAGGGCGAACTCCGTCGGTGAGAGCTGCACCGGCTCGCCGCCCCGCCAGGTCTGGTGGCTCTCCTCGTCGAGCTCGATGTCGGCGAACGTGAGCCGGGGCGGCGGTGTGGTCGCGCCATCGCGCAGGCGCCTGAGCACGGCCCTGATCCT
This sequence comes from Nonomuraea turkmeniaca, assembly GCF_005889735.1. Taxonomy (GTDB): domain Bacteria; phylum Actinomycetota; class Actinomycetes; order Streptosporangiales; family Streptosporangiaceae; genus Nonomuraea; species Nonomuraea turkmeniaca. The sequence goes on along the minus strand of NZ_VCKY01000216.1, from coordinate 4,873 downwards.
GGCGACGACCTCGTCGAGGCTGAAGGGCTTGCTCACGTAGTCGTCGCCGCCCAGGGTGAGCCCTCTGATCCGGTCGTCGACCGAGTCACGGGCGGTCAGGAACACCACGGGCGTACGGTCGCCGCCCGAGCGCAGCCGCTTGATCACCTCGAACCCGTCGACGTCGGGCAGCATCACGTCCAGGATGATCAGATCGGGGCGGTGCCGCAGGGCCGCCTCGATCCCGCGCACCCCCTTGGAGACGCCGACCACCTCGAACCCGGAGAAACGCAGGCTGGCGGAGAGCAGCTCGAGAATGTCGGGTTCGTCCTCGATGACGAGCAGCCGCGCCTCCGGTCGCCTGACGGTCTCGACCACGCCTCCACCCCGCTTCGTGTCATTCATCTCGCCGGTCATCATCATCGGCGAGACTGACGAAAAGCTGAAGGTCCGCTGACCAGCACGTCAGGGTCACCCGTCGAGCAGCTCGTGCACGAACCGGGTGGTGTGCCGGCCCGCGGCGAAGACGGGATGCGAGATCAGCCTGCGCAGCAGCGGGATCGTGGTGACCACGCCCGGCCCCGCCACCACGAACTCGGCCAGCGCCCGGTCGGCCCTGGCGAGCGCCTCCGCCCTGGTCGGGGCCCAGACGACCAGCTTGGCGAGCAGGGAGTCGTAATACGGCGGCACGGTGTCGCCACGCACGAAACCGGAGTCGACCCGCGTCCAGGGGCCTCCGGGCACGTCGAAGACCTCCAGGCGGCCCGGCGCCGGCCGGAAGTCCGCCTCGGGATCCTCGGCGTTGACCCGGCACTCGATCGCGGCGCCGGACAGGCGGACGTCCTCCTGCTTGACGGCGAGCGGCAGCCCGGCGGCGATCCTGATCTGCTCGCGGATCAGGTCGATTCCCGTGAGCGCCTCGGTGACCGGATGCTCGACCTGGATCCTGGCGTTCAGCTCCATGAACGTCACGGTCCCCGCCTCGTCCACCAGGAACTCCATGGTGCCCGCCCCGGTGTAGCCGACGGCCTTGGCCCCCGCGACCGCGTGCTCGCCCAGCGCGGCACGCGTGCGCGGGTCGAGACCGGGCGAGGGGGCCTCCTCGACGAGCTTCTGGTTGCGCCGCTGCAGCGAGCAGTCGCGCTCGCCCAGGTGCACGACGTTGCCCGCCTGGTCGCCGAGCACCTGGACCTCGACGTGGCGGGCCCGTTCTACATACCGCTCCACGTAGACTTCGCCGTTGCCGAAGACCGCCCGGGCCAGCGCGACCGTCTCCTGGAGCACGCGTGGCAGCTCGGCCGCGTTCCTGGCGATGCCGATGCCCCTGCCGCCGCCTCCCGCGGCCGCCTTGACCACCACCGGATAGCCGATCTCCGACGCCACCCGCTCGGCCTCGGCGAGCGTGGGAACGGCCCCGTCGCTGCCGGGCAGCACGGGCAACCCGGCGGCGCGCATCAGCTCCCGGACCTTGGCCTTGTCGCCCACGGCGGCCATCACCTCGGGGCGCGGTCCGATGAACGTCAGGCCGTTGTCGGCGCACACGGTGGCGAAGTCCGGGTCCTCCGACAGGAAGCCGTAGCCCGGGTGCACCGCGTCGGCGCCGCAGCGCAGCGCCGCCTCGATGGGGCCCGGCATGGACAGGTAGCTGCGTCTGGGCGCGGCGGGCCCGATGTGCACGGCCTCGTCGGCGAACCTCACCGCCGCGCTGTCGCGATCGGGGGTGGAGTAGACGGCGACCGTGGCGATGCCCAGCTCTCTGCAGGTCCTGGCGATGCGCAGGGCGATCTCTCCGCGGTTGGCGATGAGCACCTTGCGGAACGGCGGCGCGGTCATGTGCCGTCCACCCGGACGCGGAGCAGCTCCTGGCCGAACTCCACCGGCTGTCCGTCGGCGACCAGCACCTCCACCACCTCTCCCGACCACTCGGACGGCACCTGGTTCATCAGCTTCATCGCCTCCACGATGGCCACGGTCTGTCCGGGCTCGACCCGGGCGCCGGGGCGGGCGAACGGCTCCGCACCCGGCTCTGGGGCCACGTAGAACGTGCCGACCAGCGGCGCGACGACCGATCTGAGCTCCGGGTCGGCCACCTCGTCCCGGGGCTGCTCCGGTTCGCCCGGGGGCCGGGCGACCGGGGCCTCCTGGTGCGTCCAGCTGACCTCCACGCTGCGGTCGCCGGAGCGGAGCACAACGGTGGACACCGCGCCGGGAATGGTCTTCACCAGGCTGCTGACCTCCGCGCGCAGCAGCTTGAATTCCTCACTCCACGCCTGCTCAGACATCCGAGACCGATCCCAGGGCCCGGAACCTGTCGTGCCGCCGCCGCACCAGCTCGTGCGGGTCGTAGCGGGACAGCCGGCCGAGCGAGTCGAGGATCATGTCCTTGAGGCTCGCCGCGGCCTGCACGTGGTCGGTCTGGCTGCCCCCCTCCGGCTCGGGCACGATGCCGTCGATCACGCCCAGGCGCAGCAGCTCGGGGGCGGTGAGGCGGAGCGACTCGGCCATGTGCGCCGCCCTGGAGGGCTCTCCGCACAGGATCGTTGAACAACTTTCCGGGCTGATCACCGAGTAGCAGGCGTTGCGCATCATCAGCACCTCGTCGGCCACGCCGAGGGCCAGCGCGCCGCCGCTGCCTCCCTCACCGGTGACGGTCGCCACGATCGGCACCGTCAGTTCGCCCATCCCGGCGATGGCGGAGGCGATGGCCCAGGCCTGGCCGCGTTCCTCCGCGCCGATGCCGGGCGCGGCGCCCTGGGTGTCGATCAGCGTGACGACCGGCAGACCGTACGACTCGGCCAGGCGCATGAGCCGCAGCGCCTTGCGGTAGCCCTCGGGATGGGCCATGCCGAAGTTGCGGGAGATCAGCTCCTGCGTGTCGTGCCCCTTCTGATGGCCGATGATCATAGCGTTGACGCCGCCCAGGGAGCAGAGCCCCCCGACAATGGCCGGGTCGTCGCCGTGCACCCGGTCACCGTGCAACTCGACGAAGTCCTCGCACATGTGGCTGATGTAGTCGAGCGTGCTCGGCCGCTGGATGTCGCGGGCCAGCCGGACGGTCTCCCAGGCGCTCGCCGCCGTCTCGCCGCCGTCCCGGGCGGGCGGGTCTTGCCGGCCCCGGCGCGGTGGCGTGGCCCCGTCCAGCAGGTTGAGCAGGCGTGCCAGCAGCGGGCGCACCGACTCGCGCGACTCGACCCGGTCGAGCATGCCACGGGAGAAGAGGTACTCCGCCGTCTGGAACCCCTCGGGCAGGCGCTCTCGGGTGGCGGCGGCGATGACGCGCGGCCCGGCGAAGCCGATCAGGCTGCCGCGCTCGGCCACCAGGACGTCGGCGAGCGTGGCGAACGAGGCGGTGACCCCGCCGAAGGTGGGATCGGTCAGCAGGCAGATGGAGGGCACACCGGCCCTGCGCAGCCGGCGCACAGCCTGGGCGGTCTTGGCCATCTGCATGAGCGACAGGCTGCCCTCCTGCATGCGGGCGCCTCCGCTGGCCGCGACCAGCAGCAGGGGGCTGCTGGTGGCCAGCGCCTCGTCGGCGGCCCTGGACACCGTCTCTCCCACCGCCGACCCCATGCTGCCGCCCATGAACGCGAAGTCCATGGCCAGCGCGATGAGCGGGCGGCCGCCGAGCGTGCCCTTGCCGTGCAGCACCGCGTCGGCGAGCCCGGTGGCACGCCTGGCGGCGGCCAGGCGCTCCGGATACGGGCGGGAGTCGGCGAAGCCCAGCGGGTCGCCGCCCTCCACCGCCGGGGCGGCCTGGAAGGAATCCTCGTCGAGCAGCAGGCGCAGGCGCTCTCGCGCGCCCAAGCGGTGGTGGTGACCGCAGTCGGGGCAGACGTGCTTGCCGCGCGTCAGTTTGGGCACGTAGAGCAGGCTTCCGCAGCCGGCACAGGCGGTCCACGACGCGGCGGCGCCGTCGATGGTGAGTGTCATGAGCGCCGCTCCCACCCGTAGAACTCGCTGGCCATGGCGTCGGCCGGGCTGCGCCAGGTGGCCGGGTCGAACGGTTTGACGTAGCGGTCGAGGTCGGCGCTGAGCCGCTGGAAGTCGGCCCGGTCGCGGGCCCTGCCCACCTGGGCGCGTGCGTCGCCGTCGAACTCCACGTAGTGGAAGTACAGGTCGTGGTACTGGAACAGGTGGCGGCGGACGACACCCAGTTCGAGCGGGAGGGGGGTGGCGTCGGAGGCCCCGAAGAGGCGGGCGACGTCGGCAGCCGCCCCCGGCTCCAGGCGGGCCACGATCAAACTCCTGTCGGTCACGAGGATCTCCTCGTCGTCGGGATCCGGACAGCGCCACGCTAGGTAGCGGCGCCGCGTGTGTCTCCCGCCGCCGACATGAACTCCAGCCTCCCCTTCGCGGTGGACGAGGTCGTCCCCTCGATGGAGTCCCAGCCACGTCCTGGCTGCACCAGCCCGTTCTCGTAGGCGTAGATCACCACCTGCACCCGATCCCGCACTCCCAGCTTCTGATACAGATGCTGCACGTGCGACTTCACCGTCGACTCCCCCAACACCAGCAACCGCGCGATGTCCTCATTGCGATAACCCCGCACCAGCAACCGGAACACATCCAGCTCCCGATCCGTCAACCCCACCAGATCAGGCGCCACCGCCGCCGACACCACCGGCCGCCGCGCAAACTCCTCGATCAACCGCCGCGTCACCGACGGCGCCAGCAGCCCCTCCCCCGAGGCCACCATCCGCACCGCCTCCACCAGCAGCTCCGGCGACGAATCCTTCAACACGAAACCCGACGCCCCCGCCCGCAACGCCTCGAACACAAACTCGTCCTGGTCATACATCGTCAAAATGATCACCCGCGGACCCTGCCCCTCACAGATCCGCCGCGTCGCCTCCAAACCCCCCATCCGCGGCATATTGATATCCATCAACACCAC
>NZ_VCKY01000215.1 GCF_005889735.1 Nonomuraea turkmeniaca | reverse complement strand
GGGCGGCCGCGGGGGCCGGCTCGGACCCTTCGAAGAGCCGGGCCCCCGTCACACCCGCCGCCGCCCCGGTGACCGCCGCGACGAGCGCGGCGGCCACCAGCAAGCGTCCCCTGGGCGGGGCCTTGGGTGTCGGCGGGGCCGTCCTGGGAACCGTGCCGCCGGGCATCACGACCAAATCGGGGCGGTCCTCCATCGGCAGGGTGCGGAACTCCGGCCCGCGCGGGCTGCCCAGCCCCCTCATGGGAGCCTCGAGAACCACAACATCGACGTCACCGCCGCGATCAACGCGGAGATCAGGCCTGCCGCCACGAACCATTGCCAAACCTCCTGACGCTCGGTCCGGTAGCCGACCGAGGTGCCGATGTCGTCGTAGACCGCCTGCAACTCGTCGCCGCTCGCCGCCTCGTAGAAGCCGCCGCCCGCCGCCTGGGCCAGGCCGCGCAGCGCGGGCCCGTCCACCGGAACCGGCACGTCGCGGCCGGAGAGCCTGATGGTGCCGTCCGGTGTGCCGTACGCGATGGTGGTGACCGGGATGCCCCGGTTGGCCGCCTCGGCCGCCGCGTCGGAGAGCGTGCGGCCGGTGGTGTTGGAGCCGTCCGACAGCAGCACGATGTGCGCGGGCGGCACCTCCTCCTCCGTGTCGAGCGAGGCGATGGCCTCCAGCGAGGAGTAGACGGCCTCGCCGATCGCGGTGCCGGAGGCCGTGCTGAGCCGGTCGAGCGCCATCAGCACCGTCTGCCGGTCCGTGGTCGGCGGCACGGCCACCGAGGCCGCGGACGAGAACGACACCAGCCCCAGGTTGAACCGCTCGGGCAGGCCCTGCACGAACTGCCTGGCCGCCTGCTTGGCCGCCTCGAACCGGTTCGGGGAGACGTCGGTGGCGCCCATGGACGCGGACACGTCGAACGCCACCATGATCGTCGCCCGTTCCCTGGGCACCGTCACCTCGGCCGTCGGCCGGGCGAAGCCCACCACGAGCAGGGCGAACATGAACAGCAGCGCCACCGCCGGCACGTGCCGCCGCCAGCCCGGCCCTCGCGGCGCGACCTTGTCGAGCAGGTCGAGGTTGGTGAAGCGGACGGCGTACGCGGTCCGCCGCAGCGCCACCACCACGTAGGTGACGGCGAGCAGCGCCACCGGAATGAGCAGCAACAACCAGATGGGTGCGAGCAACGTCACGCCACATCACCTCCCCTGGGCGGCCCGTCCGTCCTCGGACGGGTGGACAGGACGGGGGTGGCGGCCAGCGCGGCCAGGCGGCGCTGTCTCATGACGTGCTTGACCAGGTCTCGCACCCAGTCCCGGTCGGTACGCAACCGCAGGTGGGTGGCACCGGCCCGGCGCATGGCCTGCGATATGGCATCGCGTTGCGCCTCCGCCGCCTCGGCGTACCTGCGCCGCAGCCGCGCGTTGGAGGTCGCGACCTCACGTCGCCGCCCGGTCTCCGGGTCGATCAGCGTCAGGATCCCCACGTTCGGCAGGGCCAGCTCGCGCGGGTCGAGCACCTCCACGGCCAGCACCTGGTGCCGGGCGGTGAGCTTGCGCAGCGGCAGTTCCCACGTCTCCGGTGCGTCCAGGAAGTCGGACACGACGACCATCAGACCGCGGCGGCGTACCACCCGGCCCAGTTGCTCGGCCGCCACGCCGAGCAGCGGCTCGGCCACCCCGGGCCGGGTGCGGGGCAGGGCGAACGCCGCCTGCAGCAGCGCCATCAGGTGCGGCCGGCCCGTCCTGGCGGGCAGCGTCCTGACGCCGCCGCCGTGCAGCATGTGGGTGCCGATGCGGTTGCCGGTCCGCTGGGTGAGGAAGCCGATCGCGGCCAGGGCGGACAGGGCCAGCTCCCGCTTCTCCATCGCCGCGGTGCCGAAGTCCATGCTGGCGGTGGCGTCGAGCAGGGCCCAGATCTCCAGCTCGCGGTCGGCGACCAGGTCGCGCACATGGGGCTCGTTCGTGCGGGCGGTGACGTTCCAGTCCATCCGCCGCACGTCGTCGCCCGGCTGGTACGGCCTGGTCTCCGCCGGCTCGCTCCCGGGACCCGGCAGCAGCCCCAGATGTTCGCCCTGGAGCAGTCCATCCAGCCTCCTGGTGATCGTCAGCTCGAGCCTGCGCAGCGCGGGCTCTGCCATCAGGTACGGCTTCATGCCACGGCTTCCTGCTGATGCGGCGCCTCGGGATGCCCCTCGTGCTGCTGCGGGGCGATGACCGGCAGCGGCACGGCGGCCAGCACCCGCTCCACGATCTGCCTGGGCATCACGCCGTCGGCCAGCGCGTCGAAGGAGAGCACCAGCCGGTGGGCCATGACGTCGTGCGCCACGTCCCGTACGTCCTCCGGCAGCACGTAGTCGCGCCCCCGCATGAGCGCCAGCCCGCGGCCGGCCGCCAGCAGCCCGAGCGTGGCCCTGGGGCTCGCGCCGAACGCCAGCAGCCGCCGCACGTCCTGCACCCCGTACCGGTCGGGGTCGCGGGTGGCGTAGACGAGGCGGACGGCGTACTCGGCGACCGCGTGATGCACGAAGACCTGCTCGGCCCGCCGCTGCAAGGCGGCGACCAGGGCGGGGTCGAGGATCTGCTGAGGTGTGGGCGGGTCCACGCTCATGCGGTAGACGATCGCCAGCTCCTCCGATTCGCTGGGATAGTCCACGTCGATCTTCATGAGGAAGCGGTCGCGCTGCGCCTCGGGCAGGTGGTAGACGCCTTCGGACTCGATCGGGTTCTGCGTGGCCAGCACCAGGAACGGCGTCGGCACGTCGTGGGTGACGCCGCCGATGCTGACCTGCCGCTCGGCCATGATCTCCAGCAGGGCCGACTGCACCTTCGCGGGAGCCCTGTTGATCTCGTCGGCCAGCAGCAGGTTGGCCATGACCGGGCCCAGCTCGATGTCGAAACTCTCGGTCGACGGCCGGTAGATCCTGGTGCCCACGATGTCGGACGGCACCAGGTCGGGCGTGAACTGGATCCGTGCGAACGTGCCGCCGACCACGGTCGCCAAGGTCTCGGCGGCGAGCGTCTTGGCGATGCCGGGCACGCCTTCGAGCAGGCAGTGCCCCTTGGCGAGCACCGCCACGAGCAGCCGCTCGACCATGTGATCCTGCCCGACGATCACCCGCTTGACCTCGAACAGCGCTCTTTCCAGGAGCGCGGTATCCGTCATGGCTGCACGTCCGTCAGGGGGCAGTCGTCCACGACGACCCGTAGCTCCAGCGCGTTCGGCTCGGGTTCGGCGAACGCGGCGCTCCCCGTCATCAGCGCCGCACCGACGGCCAGCAACACAACAGCGAAACGAGATGTACGCATGGTTTCCCTTGTCCCTCGTATCGGCCCTCATATCGGGCTTAAGAGGCATGTCATCAGGCGACCGCGAAAACCGGCGTAACCCTCGCCTTTACACGATTTTTCGGTGGAGCGGGGTAGACCTCCGGCATGACGCCCATCCAGCGCTATCTCGCAGAAGAGGTGGCCCACGACCACGTGGATGGCCTGATCCCACGCCGCGAGGCGCTGCGGCGACTCGCGCTGCTGGGCCTGGGCCTGCCTGCCGCCACGGCCCTCCTGGCCGCCTGTGGCGCGCCCGAGGAAGCGGCCACGCCCACCACCACGGCGCCGAGCTCGCCCGCCCCGGCCACCACGACGGCGAGCCCGGCGGGGCCTTCGCCGCTGCCTACGGAGGCGATCACGTTCGCCGGGCGCGAGGGCACGACGTTGCAGGCCGCGTGGGCGGCCGCCGAAGGGGACGCCAAGGGTGCGGTCCTGGTGATCCACGAGAACCGCGGCCTCACCGACCACATCCGCTCGGTCGCCGGCCGCCTGGCCGCCAGCGGCTACTCGGCCATGGCCGTCGACCTGCTGTCCCGGGAGGGCGGCACCGCGTCGTTCACCGACACCGCGCAGGCCACCGCCAAGCTCGGGGAGATCCCGCCGGAGCGGTTCGGGGCCGACATGAAGGCCGCGGTGGGCGAGCTGGGGCGGCGTGCCGAGGGGGCGAAGCTCGGCATGATGGGCTTCTGCTTCGGCGGCGGGATGACGTGGTTGCTGCTGTCGTCCGCGGAGCCCCGCCTGGCCGCCGCGGCGCCGTTCTACGGGCCGCTGCCGGACAACGCCGACATGGCCGGCACCAAGGCCGCCGTCCTCGGGATCTACGCTGAGCAGGACGATCGCGTCAACGCCAGCAGGGACGCCGCCGAGGCCGCCCTGGAGAAGGCGGGGCTGACGCACGAGATCGTGACGTTCCCCGGGGTCGGGCACGCGTTCTTCAACGACACGGGACAGCGGTACAACGCTCAGGCGGCCGCCCAGGCGTACGAGCGGGTCCTGGCCTGGTTCGACCGCCATCTGTCCTGATCATCCCGGCCGCCCGGAAGGGGCCGGTCACCATAGGACGGCCACCCCCGCGAAGGGGGTGGCCGTCCGTCATGCACGGGTCAGCCGATCAGATACTTCATCACCTTCTTCAGGGTCGCGTTCCGCTCACTGTCTCCGGCCAGTTGCTCCAGCCCGAATCCGAGCAACACCGTGTCCTTGGTGGTCACGGCCGCCGTCTTGTCGGCCTCGGCCCGGGCGAAGTCGCCGCCGCCGGTCGGGCTGCCCGCCGGAGGTCCGGGGATCGCCCACGGGCCGAGCCCGCTCTCGAAGCCCTCGGCGTCCAGCGTGCCAGAGCTCGCACCCGTGGTGGTCACCCTGGTGTCGTCCACGAACGCGCCCACCCCGCCGGTGGCCGGGTCGGTCACGTAGCTGATCGACACCTCGACCTGCTGCCCCGCGTAAGCGGACAGGTCGAAGGCCACCTGCTGCCAGCCGCCCGAGTTCTCGGTGAACCGGTTCCACGAGCCGCTGGTCCCGGTGGCCGTGCAAGGGTTGCCCGGGGTCAGGTAGTGCAGCAGCCACGGGTGCTCCTCCAGGAGGAACCCGGCCTCGCACTCGGTGGGCACCGTGGTGTCGGTGCCGCCGTTGAGGTCCGGCAGCGTCGTCCAGTTGTCCTGGCCGACCGTGTGGGCCTCGACGATGACGTTGTCGTACCCGGGCTCGGTGTCGAAGGACAGCTGGAACGCCAGCTGCGGCTGCTGCGCCGCCGTCACGGAGCCCAGGTTGATTGTCCTGGTCAGCCGCATGTACGAGTCGTCGGCGTGCGAGCCGTTGATGTACCACTGGCCCTCGATCGGGTCGAACGGACCGGGGGTACCCAGCCGGTAGTCCGCCGCCGGTGTGCCGGTGAAGCGCGGGAAGTCCGTGCCCATGGGCAGCAGGACGCCGGCCTCGTCCACCGGGTTGTCGACGGTGGCCGGTCCGCCGAACGTGCCGCTCGTCCCGGCCAGCGGTCCCGTGCCGGTGAAGCCGGTCGGGTTGCCGCGCGGGATACGGCCGCCGACGCCCAGGTAGTACTGGGTGAAGTCGTCGGCAAGCAGCAGGCACTCGTCGAACAGGCCCTGGATGGTGGTGATCACGCAGTCGCCGTCCGGGTTGCCGTCGATGCCGTAGTAGATGCCGCCGACGATGGTGTCGAGAATGCCGTAGTACGCGGCGGTCTCGCCGGTGTAGAGGAGTTTGCCGCCCTCGTTGAGGTAGTCGCGGATGGCGACCGTCAGGTACTGCTGCGACGGCTTGACGTCGGCGTCGGGCAGGTTGCCGAGCGGCGTGACCGTCACCAGGTCCTGCTGGTCCATGGACAGCCGGTTGTCGCCCAGCTCCCAGACGAGCCCCTTGAAGTGCGACAGCACGCCCAGGTGGTGCGGCACGCCCTGGGAGTCGACGTCCCAGGTCTCGGACGCGTACCCGGCGGCCTTGAGCGCCTGCTGGTACTTCGCGGTGTACTTGGGCGCGGTCACCGAGGGCGGGTAGTCCGGGTTGAAGCCGGTGTAGTCCTCGTTGGCGATCACCAGGACCTTCGCCGGGGAGTCCTTGGCCAGCGTGTAGGTGAAGTGCGGGCTGGAGACGACACCGGTCCCGGGCTTGAAGCCCTGGAACCAGACCTCGACCTTGTCGCCCGGTTTCGCCCCGCTCACGGTGCCCCGGTATTCCGCGAAGTACAGGTCGTTCTCGCCGCCGTACCGCTCGCCGCCCTTCCATTCGCTGAGCGGCCTGATCTGCGCTGGGCCGCCGTTGATGCGGAAGCGCAGCACCTTGGCCGCCAGGGACCGGCGGGCGGTCACGGCCACGGGCTGCGGGTCACCGTACGAGACGGTGAAGGAGTCCGGTGCGAAGTCGGGCACCGTGCGCCCGACCACGGAGACCGGCTTGTCCGGCGTGTGCACGGTCTTGGCCGCGGCCAGAGCCAGGGGGACGTTCATGGTGAACTCCTCCTGGATCAGCTCCTCGTCGTCGGGGAAGGTGAACCCGAGCCCGCCGGCACAGTCCTCGAGCGTCCACTCGTCGTTGGGGTTACGCTCGGCCGCCGCCTCGCACGTGGACATCTCCGGCGTGATCGACATGATGCCGCGCAGGTTGGTCATGTGGCCGTCGGTCTCGCCATTGGTGGTATAGAGCTCGGCACCGATGTCCGGGTCGTACGTCGGCACCGCCGGGTTCGCGTCGTCACCCAGCATGGCCTCGAAGATCAGGTCGTCGGGCGACGGGGTGGCCTGCTGCCAGCCGATGCCGTACAGCAGCAGCATGGCCGCGGAGTGGTAGTTCAGCAGGTACTTGAACTGCACCCGCTTGGTGAGGTTGTCCAGCGCCACGGTCTCCGGCTCCGACTGGGCCGCCGCGCCGCGGTAGGTCTGGCTGGAGATGAGACTCGACGAGCCCTCGTCGTCGTAACGCCACTTGTAGGCGAAGTTACGGTTGGGGTCGACGCCGTCGTTGCTGGTGATCTGCCCGTCGCCGTCGTTGTCCCGCAGGTTCTTGCGCCACAGCCGGTTGTCCGGCGTGAAGGTGTAGTCGTAGCCGTCCGGGTTGGCGACCGGCAGGAACCACAGCTCCGTCGTGTTGACCAGCTGCGTCAGCTCGGCGTTGCTCCCGTAGCCGTCGAGGAAGTGGTGCAGCAGCCGCCGCACCATCTCAGGCGTGATCCACTCGCGGGCGTGCTGGGCCGCCATGTACATCATGGCCGGCCGGCTGCCGTCACGCAGCTTGCGGGCGTCCTTGGTCACCTTGATCGCGGTGATCGGCGTGCCGTTGAGGCTGTTGCCGAGGTCGACGACCTTCGCGATGCCCGGCTTGGCGTTGGCCGCGGCGATGATCTCCTCGCGGATGCCGCCCGCGCCCGCATACCGTTTGAAGACCCCGTCGCCCTTCTGCGCGAGCCGCGCCCTGTTCGCGTTCTGGGCGGTGAGGGAGATGCCTTGCTTGGCGAGCGAGTCGGCCAGCGCGGAGGCGAGGATCACCTCGATGGTGACCTTGCCGTCGGCCCGCTTGACGATCCTCATCTCCTCGCGGTCCACGCCTGCCGCGACGAGCCTGGCCATCTGGCCGGCGGTGAGCTCGCCGGTGTAGACGAACACACCGTCGGGTCCGGCCGCCGGTTCCGGTTTCTGCACCGCCGAGGCAGGGGGTGCGGTGACCGAACCGAGTAACAGAAGCATGCCGGCGAACATGATGAGTATGCGCTTCATCGCGCCTCCGAGAAGTCGGCCCCCGAATACCGCTAGGGATGCCCGCAATCTCCGTGTCTGCCGGACTCTTGTCAATCATCACGGCCACATCCGGTCAATCCTGATCCGGTGCGAGTCCGGCTCCGTACAGTTCCGCGAATGGGCGTCGTGGAACCACGGAGCCGGGCGAGCGTGCGCGCGTCGCGGCGTGGGCCCTCGCCTGCGATCACACACCCGCTGCCAAGCGAAGGGCCGCCGGCCGAAGTACGGCAGGCGGCCCCTTCATCCAGGAGTCAGTCGTTCAGATGCTGGCGGAGATACGACTCCACGCCTTCGATGGAGATGCGCTCCTGGGCCATGCTGTCCCGCTCGCGGATCGTGACCGCCTGGTCCTCCAGCGTGTCGAAGTCGACCGTGATGCAGAACGGCGTGCCGATCTCGTCCTGACGCCGGTAGCGGCGGCCGATGGCGCCCGCGTCGTCGAACTCGACGTTCCACCGGCGGCGCAGCTGCGCGGCCAGGTCACGGGCCTTCGGCGACAGGTCGGCGTTGCGCGACAGCGGCAGCACCGCGGCCTTGACCGGGGCGAGCCGGTGGTCGAGCCGCATGACCGTGCGCTTCTCCATCTGGCCCTTGGCGTTGGGCGCCTCGTCCTCGCTGTAGGCGTCCAGCAGGAACGTCAGCGTGGCCCGGTCGACACCCGCCGCGGGCTCGATGACGTAGGGGACGTAACGCTCCCCGGTGTCCTGCTCGAAGAAGCTGAGGTCGACGCCCGACGCCTTGGAGTGGGCGGTCAGGTCGAAGTCGGTACGGTTGGCGATGCCTTCGAGCTCACCCCATTCCGAGCCGGCGAAGTTGAATCGGTATTCGACGTCGACGGTGCGCTTGGAGTAATGGGACAACTTCTCCTTGGGGTGCTCGTAGAGCCGGAGATTGTCCTTGTTGATGCCGAGATCGGAGTACCAGCGGAAGCGCTCGTCGATCCAGTATTGGTGCCACTCCTCGTCCGTGCCCGGCTTGACGAAGAACTCCATCTCCATCTGCTCGAACTCGCGGGTGCGGAAGATGAAGTTGCCCGGCGTGATCTCGTTGCGGAACGACTTGCCGACCTGGCCGATGCCGAACGGGATCTTCTTACGCGCCGACTGCTGCACGTTGAGGTAGTTGATGAAGATGCCCTGCGCGGTCTCGGGGCGCAGGTAGGCCAGGCCCGACTCGTCCTCGACCGGGCCGAGGAACGTCTTGAGCAGGCCGCTGAACTGCCGAGGCTCGGTGAAGGTGCCCTTGTTGCCGCAGTTGGGGCAGGTGATGTCGGCCAGGCCGCCCTCCGGCGTCTTGCCGTTCTTCTCCTCGTACGCCTCGATGAGGTGATCGGCCCGGAAGCGCTTGTGGCAGGACAGGCACTCGGTCAGCGGGTCGGTGAAGGTGTCGACGTGGCCGCTGGCCCGCCACACCTCGGGCGCCAGGATGACGCTGGAGTCGAGGCCGACGATGTCCTCGCGGGCCTGGACCATCGACAGCCACCACTGCCGCTTGACGTTGCTCTTCAGCTCGACACCCAGTGGACCGTAGTCCCACGACGCGCGCAGTCCGCCGTAAATCTCGCTCGACGGGTATACGAGCCCGCGGCGTTTGGCGAGGCTGACGATGGTGTCCATGACGTCGGTGCGTCGTGCCATTGTGGTTGGTTCTCTTTCCGGCTGGAGGTCGGCGAGTGAAATTGATGAGCTCCCAGCTTAGGGGACGCCCACAGGTTCTCGCGCGCGAGAATTGTCTACGCGCCGTCCTGTAGGTAAACGTCCTCGAACGCGCTGGGCTCGTTGACCATGAGAATCATCAGCGGATACATCACCATCCTGGCGGCGGAGAGCGCCCTGCGGTAGAACCCGGCCCCCTCCCACTCCGTGACCAGCGCCCACAGATTGGGCTCATCGACCGACCGGGCCAGCCTGCCACGCTGGTAGCCGGGTTGGGCGGCGAACGTCTCGAGGATGGTGTGGCCTTGCTTGACGAAGTCTTGGGACTGGGACTCTGGGACGGTGTATCGGATCACGGCGAGCACCTGACCAGCCTAGAGGTGAACCAGCTCCACCACGGGCCCATAGGTGAGGTGTTCGTCGACGCATCCCGCGCAGGTGTCACCCCGAGTCCCGTAGGCTCGGGGCGTGGCTGCGAACAACAAGCGCCCGCTCCCCCAGGGGGAGCGGTTCTTCACGCCGGGCGCGACCGGACTGCGCAAGGCCGTGGAGCAGCGGAGCTCGGTGCCGATGACCTACCTGTTCACGCAGGTGCCCCGGTGGGTGCCGCCCGTGCTGCTGGTGGTGCTGATGCTGGCCGGGTTCGCCGTGACCAACCCGCTGGGCGGGGCGGCGGCGCTGGTCGTGCTGGCGTTCGTGGCGTGGCTGGCGTATCTGTCCTGGCCGTCGCTGCGGGTGGGCGCGAAGGTGTTGCGGGTCGCCATGATGACCTTTCTGGTGCTGCTCGCGGCGACCCGCTTCGGCCTGATCTAAGCCAACCCTGATCCAGGGCGACCCTAGATCCGAGGCAGCAGGGTGTAGTGGGGGAAGTTGCCCGGGAGGCGTTCGGCGTCCGGGCCCACGGTCACGGCCCTGACCAGGAGGTCGCCGCCGACGAAAGCGCCGCGCCAGGAGGCGCCGAGGCCGCCGAAGAGCTCGTCGCGGTCGCCTCGTGAGCGCGGCCGGTTGTGACCGACCTTGAAGGCCCGCACCTCGGGCGACAGCCGGTGGAAGGTCTCCTCCTCGTCGCAGGACAGGGTGGCGACGAGGGCGCCGTTGCTGGCGTTCATGGCGGCCAGCAGCTCCGCTTCGGTGTCCACCAGCACGATCGTGTCGGCCGGGCCGAAGGGCTCGGCGTGGTGGAGTGGCGAGGACGGTGGCGGGTTGAGGAGGGCCGTCGGGGCAAAGTAAGCGGAAATATCTTGCCCCGGCAGGAAATGTCCGGCGTCGAGGGACGCCCGATGGATCGGCACGCCGCCCCGCGCGATGGCCTCGTCCACCTGGTCGGCCAGTTCCTTGGCCTTCGAGGCGTTGATCAGCGGGCCGAAGTCCAGCTGAGGCAGCGGGTCATCGGGGTCTTCGACGGCGAGCGGGTGCCCGAAGCGCAACGATCCGACCGCCGCCAGATATGCCTGCAGGAACTCGTGGAACAACGACCGCTGCACCACGAACCGCGGGTAGGCCGTACACCGCTGCTTGCCGTAGTCGAACGACGCCCAGATCTGCCGGGTGAGCAGGTCCCACTCGCCGTACTCCCACACGCCCCAGCAGTTGAGCCCCTCCTGCTCCAGCACGTGCCGGCGCCCGAGGTCGGCCACGGAGGTGGCGACCTTCGCCCCGGCGCTTCTGCCGCCGACGAACGACACGCATCCGAGTGAGCGTCCCGCCACCAGCACCGGCGACAACTCCGAGCCGCCCCCGCTGACCAGCGTGAACGGCAGCCCCTCCCGCACGGCGAGCGCGCAGGCGAGGGTGAGACAGCTCAGGCCCCCGTCCGTGGGGGTCTTGGCGATGACCGCGTTGCCGGCCAGCGCCTGCACGAGCATGGCGTGCATGAGCACGCTCATCGGATAGTTCCAGCTGGCGATGTTGCTGACCGGCCCCGGCAGCGGCGTGCGGCCCCCGACCATGCGGTCGACCTCGGCGAGGTACCACCGCACGCCGTCCAGGCAGCGGTCCACGTCCGCGCAGGCCGTCTTCCACGGTTTGCCGATCTCCCAGACCAGCAGCAGGGCCAGCAGGTCGCGGTGGGCCGCCATGGATTCGACCGCGGCCGAGACCATGGCCTTGCGCTCGTCGAGCGGCAGGTGCCGCCAGCGCCGGTGCTCCTCGACCGCCCCGGCCACCGCCCGCCCCGCGCCGGCCCGGTCCAGCCTGGGCGGCCCGGCGATGGCGGTGCCGTCCAGGGGCGAGAACCCGGGCACGGGGCGCCCGTCGCGGTGCCAGACGCCACCCCAGTGGTTGAGCACCCGGTCGTCGTGGAAGGCCTCGGGCGCCGCCGCACAGCAGCGGTCGTACGCGTCCCGCCAGGCCGTACCCGGTTTGAGCCGCATGTGCATCCCTCCTCAGTCGGACCAGTCGGCGGTGATGAGCTCGGGCAGCGGCTCGAACTCCTTGATCGCTTCCAGCGAGGGCCCCATGGCGGCGTTGGCCTCGCGCTCGACCATCACCTCGACCAGGACAGGCAGCCGCTCGCGCGCCGCCTCGGCCGACGCCCATGCCAGCGCGTCCCGCAGGTCCCCGGGCACCTCCACCCGGCGGGCCGGGCAGCCGAACGCCTCCATCGCCTTGACGTGGTCGATGCCGCCCTCGCCGTAGTGCAGGTCCACGGCGTAGTTCATGCCGTACGGGATCTCGGCCTGCCTGATCAGCCCGAGGTACTCGTTGTTGATCATGACGATGACGAACGGGATGCGGTACTGGGCGGCCACCGCGATCTCCTCCATGAGGAACTGGAAGGAGTAGTCGCCCACCACGGCCACGACCTGCCGCTCGGGATGGGCGCACTTGACACCCATCGCGGCCGGGATCTCCCAGCCCAGCGGCCCGGCCTGCCCGCACACCAGGTAGCGGCGCGGCAGGTAGGTCGTCTGGAACTGGCCCGACCAGATCTGGTAGAGCCCGATGGCGGTGACGAACGTCGTGTCCCGGTCGAAGAACTCGTTGATCTCCTTGAACACCCGTGGCGGCTTGATCGGCACGTCCTCGAAATCGTCCCGGCGGCCCATCGTGCGGCGCAGGTCGGCGACCTTGCGCACCCACGTGCCCGGGGCTCTCCTGTCGGTACGACGGCGCGCCTCGTCCAGCAACTCCGCCAGCACCGGCCGGGCGTGCCCGACGATCCCCAGGTCGGGCTCGAAGACCCGGCCGAGCTGCGTGGGCTCGATGTCCACGTGGATGAACGTCCGGCCCCTGCGGTAAACGTCGAGGTCGCCGGTGTGCCGGTCCCCGAAGCGCGCCCCCACGGCCAGCACCAGGTCGCTTTCCATGAACGCGGCGTTGCCCCACCGCGTCTGGGTCTGGATGCCGGCCATGCCGGCGAACAGCGGGTGGTCCTCGGGGAAGGCGCCCTTGCCCATGAGTGTCACCTGCACCGGCACCTGCAGGTGCTCGGCCAGCGCACGCAACTCCTCGGTGGCGTCGCCGATGATCACTCCGCCGCCGGCCAGGATGATCGGCCGCCTGGCCGCCGACACCATGTCCACCGCCGCGCGCACGGCCCGGGGCAGCGGCCTGGGCACCTCGACGGGCAGCGGCGCGTCCAGGTCCCGGTCGTACAGGCAGGTGCCACGCTGCACGTCGATCGGCAGGTCGATGAGCACAGGGCCGGGCCGGCCGGACCGCGCGATCCTGAACGCCTCCCTGAACACCCACGGCGCCTGGGCGGGCTCCTTGAGCTGCACCGCCCACTTGGTCACCGGCCGGGCGATCTCCACGATGTCGACCGCCTGGAACGCCTCCTGGTGGAGCTTGGAGGTCTGGGCCTGGCCGGTGATGCAGATCATCGGGATCGAGTCGGCCAGAGCGGTGTAGAGGCCGGTGATCATGTTGGTGCCGGCGGGGCCCGACGTGCCGATGCAGACGCCGACGTTCCCCGTCACCCGGGCCCAGCCGTCGGCCGCGTGGGTGCCGCCTTCCTCGTGGCGTACCGTGATGTGCCTGATCGAGCTGTGCTGGAGCGCGGCGTAGAGCGGCAGGATGGCCGCCCCGGGGATGCCGAAGACGGTGTCCACCCCCTCCGACTCCAGCACCGCCACCACGGCCTCCATGCACGGAATCCGATTCATCTGTTGAGCCTTTCGACGACCTTGAGCAGGGCGGAGTGGTCGAGCGAGCCGTGGCCCTGCGCCCTGGCCGCGGCCACGAGCTGGGCGACCTGCCCGGTGAGCGGCAGGCTGACCCCGGCCTCGCGGGCGGCGGCGAGGGCGATGCCCATGTCCTTGTGGTGCAGGTCGATGCGGAACCCGGGGGCGAACTCGCGCTTGACCATGGTGTGCCGCTTGAGCTCCAGGATCCTGGAGCCGGCCAGGCCGCCCGCGAGCACGTCGAGCCCGCCCGCCGGGTCCACGCCGGACGCCTCCAGCAGCACGATGGCCTCCGCCACCAGCCCGTAGATGCCGCCGACGACGAGCTGGTTGGCCGCCTTCACGGTCTGGCCGGCGCCGGCGGGGCCGACGTGCACGACGGTCGTGCCGAGCGTCGACAGGATCGGGCGGACCGCCTCCACGTCTTCGACGGCGCCGCCGACCATGATCGACAAAGTGCCGTCGACAGCGCCGCGCTCGCCGCCGCTGACCGGGGCGTCCATCGCCCGTACGCCGACGGCCGCCGCCTGCCGCGCCACCCAGCGGGAGGTCTCCGGCTTGATGGTGCTCATGTCGACGTAGAGGAGGTTCGGGCGGCCGTACTCGATGACCAGCGGCGCGACCTCCTCGACCTGCGGCGAGTCGGGCAGCATGGTGATCACGACGTCCGCGCCGGCGACCGCGTCGACCACGCTCGACGCGCCCTTGCCGCCCAGGCCGGCGAGCTGGTCGGTGCGCTCGGCGCTCACGTCATACCCGGTCACGACATGTCCGGCTTTGAGGAGGTTGGCCGCCATCGGGCTGCCCATGATCCCCAAGCCGACGAACCCGATGTTCATCCTTGCCTCCAGTCGAACGCGCCCGGCCCTTCGTGCCGGTACTCCAGGCCGATGTGTCCCCGATAGCCCGCGGCCTCCAGCCGCGCGAAGATCTCCGGGTACGGCATCCGCCCGGTCCCCGGCCGTCCCCTGCCGGGGTCGTCGGCGATCTGCACGTGGCCGAACCGTGCGCAGTGCCGGTCGATGAGCGCGAGCACGTCCTCGCCCATGCGGTGCAGGTGGTAGAGGTCGGCCAGGAAGGCCACGTTCTCCCGGTCCACCTCGTCGATCAGCTCGAACGCCGCCTGCGACGACGTGATCGGATAGTTCGGGTTCTCGTGGGAGTTGAGGGCCTCGACCACCACGGTCGCGCCGATGCCGGCCGCCGCGTCCGCGGCCCTGCGCAGGTTGGCCACGGCCAGGTCCCTGTCGGTGTCCGGGCCGTTGCCGTACAGGGCGTTGAGCACTCCACAGCCCAGCTCGCCGGCCAGCCGGACGGCGGCCTCGATATTGGCCTGGAACCGGGCCGAGCCGTCCGGCCTGGCCAGCAGGCCGCGCTCGCCCGCGGCCATGTCGCCGGCGTCGAAGTTCAGCCCGGCGAGCCGCACCCCGGCGTCCTCGACGGCCTGCCGCAGCGCCGCCAACTCTGCCTCGGTCGGGTCGGGGCCGTCGAACGGCCACCACAGCTCGACGGCGTCGAACCCGTGCTTGGCCGCCGCGGCGGGCCGCTCCAACAACGGCAGGTCGGTGAAGAGAATGGACAGGTTGACATCGAACCTCACGACATACGTGTTCATGGCCTCACTCCGTGAGGCGGGCTCGGTCGCCATACGCCGCCGCCTTCCCCCGCTCTGGTCGCTCCGCTCCCGCCGCTCCTCCAGACGACGGCACTCCCTCGCTCAGAGCGGAGCGCATGAGGCGGGCTGTCTCCGACGGGGTTCGGCCGACCCGCACCCCGACCGCTTCCAGGGCCTCTTTCTTGGCCTGCGCGGTGCCGGACGAGCCGGACACGATGGCGCCCGCGTGCCCCATGGTCTTGCCCTCCGGCGCCGTGAAGCCGGCGACATAGGCCACGACGGGCTTGGTGACGTGCTCGGCGATGAAGGCAGCCGCCCGCTCCTCGGCGTCGCCGCCGATCTCGCCGATCATCACGATGGCGTCGGTGCCCGGGTCGTCCTGGAACGCCCGCAGGCAGTCGATGTGGGTGGTCCCGACGACGGGGTCGCCGCCGATGCCGACGGCGGTGGAGAAGCCGAGGTCGCGGAGCTCGTACATGAGCTGATAGGTGAGCGTGCCGGACTTGGAGACCAGGCCGATGCGGCCGGCCGAGGTGATGTCGGCGGGGATGATCCCGGCCGACGACTGCCCGGGGCTGATCAGGCCGGGGCAGTTGGGCCCGATGATCCTGGTACGCCCGTTCGCCAGGGCGCGGAACCGTACCGCGTCGTGCACCGGGACACCCTCGGTGATCACCACGCACAGCGGCACGCCCGCCGCCACCGCCTCCTCCACGGCGCCGCCGGTGAACCTCGGCGGCACGAAGACCACCGACACGTCCGCCCCGGTCTCGGCCATCGCCTCGGCCACGGAGCCGAACACCGGCACCGTACGCTCGCCGAAGTCCACCGATCGCCCGCCCTTGCCGGGGGTCACCCCGGCCACGACGTCGGTACCCGCGGCCAGCATGCGGGACGTGTGCCTGGTGCCCTCCGCGCCCGTCATGCCCTGCACGAGCACCCGGCTGTCCTTGGTCAGAAAGATCGCCATCTCACGCACCTGCCGCGAGTCTGGCCGCCGTCTCGGCGGCGCCGTCCATGGTGGAGACCTGGCGGACGGCCGGGTGCCGGGCCTCGCTGAGGATGCGCCGCCCCACTTCCGCGTTGTTGCCGTCCAGCCGTACGACGATGGGCCTGGCGTGGCCGCGCTCGCCGAGGAGCTCGAGTGCCGTCACGATGCCGTTGGCGACGGCGTCGCAGGCCGTGATGCCGCCGAAGACGTTGACCAGCACCGAGCGCACGTCCGGGTCGGCCAGGATGATCTCCAACCCGTCCGCCATGACCTGGGCGGACGCGCCGCCGCCGATGTCCAGGAAGTTCGCGGGCGCGGCCCTGCTAATGGCCTCACTTCGTGAGGCGGCCACCACGTCCAGGGTGCTCATGACCAGGCCCGCGCCGTTGCCGATGACGCCGACCCGGCCGTCCAGCTTGACGTAGTTCAGACCCTTGGCCCTGGCCCGGTCTTCCAAACTGTCCGTGCGTTCGGCGTACTCCCAGGCGTGCCGGAAGTACGCGTTGTCGTCGAGGGTCACCTTGCCGTCGAGCGCCACGATGTGCTGGTCGGTCGTGCAGATCAGCGGGTTGACCTCGACCAGCAGCGCGTCCTCTTCGACCAGCACCCGCCACAGCTTCTCCAGCGTGTCGGCCGCCTGCTCGGGCAGGCCGCTCTTGGCCGCCAGCAGCCGCGCGGTGTCCGCGTCCACCCCCGTCACCGGGTCGATCGGCAGTTTCACGATGGCGTCGGGGTCGGTGGCCGCCAGTTCCTCGATCTCCATGCCGCCCTGGCCGGACACCATCGCCAGGAAGCCGCCTTCGGTGCGGTCCACCAGGAAGGCCGCGTAATACTCCTCGAACGGCACGGTCGCCGCCTCGACCAGCACGCGGCGGGCGACGTGACCCTTGATGTCCATCCCGAGCACGCGGGCCGCCTCCTGCTCGGCCGAGACCGGCCCCGCCGCCGGTCTGATCCCGCCTGCCTTGCCCCGTCCACCGGTCTTCACCTGGGCCTTGATGACTACGGGCGCGTTCAGCTCGGCCGCGATCTCGCGGGCCTCGGCCGGGGTGGCCGCTACTCTGCCTGCCGGGACCGGGATCCCGTGACGCCCGAAGAGCTCCTTCGCCTGGTACTCGTACAGGTCCATTCGAGCCTCCTTTGTCTACGGTATACCGTATGGAGTATTCTCCGTCTAGGGTCTCGACAGGGCTCGGTCTTCTGGATATTCCATACGGTATGGAGAATGCAATCAGGGACTGGCGGGGGCGCGTGTACCTCCCCGCGCCCGTGCCCGCCGACCGCACCCGCATGTTCTGGCTGGCCTGGGGCGCCATGGCGACCATCAGTCCGCTCCAGTACGGCTACGCCGCACTCCTCGCCCAGCAGGGCGCCGGGCTGACCCTGCTGGCGGTCTGGATCGCCGGCCAGGCCGCGGGCGCGCTGCCCGCACTCCACCTGGTCCGCCGGGGCCGGCTCGGAGTACGCCACGCGCTGGCCGCGGGCGCCGCGCTGAGCGGGCTGGGCCTGGCCGCGGCCGGACTCACCGGCCCCGGCCTCGCCGCCGCAGGGCTCACCGGGTCCGGCTTGCTCGCGCCGGCGATCGCCGGCCCCGGCCTGATCGCCCTCGTCGGCTACGCGCTGCTGGGCGGACTGGGTGCCGGCCTGGTCTATGGGGTCTGCGGCGAGGTCGTCTCCTCCTGGTACCCGGAGCGGCCCGCCGCCCGGGTCGGGCTCATCACCGGCGCCTTCGGGTACGGCGCCGTCCCGCTGCTGGTGTGGGCCGGGATCGCCCCGGGGGCGACGCCCGCCGCCTTCCTCGTCGCCGCGGTCGTCGCGGTGACCGTCATCGGCACGGCGGCCCGGCACCTGCGGCTCGCTCCCGCCCTGTGGTGGCCCGACGACGTGGACCCGCGCACGCATGCTTTGAACGCCGCGCGGCTACGCATCACGCCGGATGCCGCCAAGCAGTTCAAGCTGCCGCAGGCGCTGCGCACCCGCACGTTGCCGGCGCTCGCCCTCATCCTGACGTGCGCGGGCGCAGTGTCGGTGTTCGACGTGATCGTCGTGGCCGGCACGGGCTCGTGGGCCGCGGTGGCCCTGCTGGTGGCGCTCAACGGCACGAGCCGCTCGGTGGCGATGCGTTGCTCGGAGTTGTTCGGCCGGCGGCGGGTGCTCGCCGCCGTCCTGGGCGCGCTGGCGCTCGGCCAGCTCCTGCTCGCGGCCGCCACCCTGGACGCCGCGCCGCCGGCCACCGGCCCGCTGGCAGATGCCGGCGGGGCGGTGCAGGCGGGCGTGGCGGCGCCGAGCGAGGGCTGGGCGGGTGGCGTGCTGCTGTGGCTGGGCGTCATCGCGGCGAGCGGGGGCCCACGCCGTCCAGGTCGTTCCGGAACTTTCACCGCACGCAGATATGAACAAGGTGAACAGAAGGTGAACAGAAAGAGAACATTGGGGTGATCGGCGGGACGGTTTCGGGCGCGCGATAGGGGCGTACAGAATGGCGGGAAGGGGGCGCCAGCGGGAAAA
>NZ_VCKY01000214.1 GCF_005889735.1 Nonomuraea turkmeniaca | reverse complement strand
CAGTCACATCCCCACCCTGCAGGGGTATTTCATGCAGGAGCGTCGCGACCATGCCACGACAGCTTAGACCTTCCCACCCCACGATCGCCCCGCCTTTTCCACCCCTTCGCGATGATCGAGAGCCCGCCACACGCCGAGGATCCCGGCTACAGGAACGCTGCTCAGGGGCGGTGTCACGGGGCTGGAAGGCTGACACGGTGAAAACGAGTGCATGACAAGTCGCAGGATCATGCACAATAAGGCAGGAGCGCCCTTAGCTCAGCTGGATAGAGCACCGGACTTCTAATCCGACGGTCGCAGGTTCGAATCCTGCAGGGCGCGCAATCGAGACCAGGCAATCCACGGGTTGACCTGGTCTTTTGCATGATCGCCCCGGTTGCGCCGTACGCAGCGGGAGGCCGCCGAAAGCAGCCCTGTGCCACTGCTCGCGGAACATACGCGGAATGCTCGCAGCCACGTTTGCCCAGGTCGGCGCAGCAGTTCGGGCGCCCGGAACGGCGAAAGGACCCCGAGGTGTCCCGGGGTCCTGCCGTAGCTCCTGTGTCACGCCGCGAGTGCTTCCAGGATGCGCCGGTTGGCGATCTCCTGTTGGCCGTCGATGCACTTGGCGTAGACGCGGAGCATCACGTCCACGCCGTGTCCCGCTCTCTCGGCCGCCTCTGGGGCGTGCACGCCCGCGTTGAGCCAGAGCGAGACGGCCGCGTGCCGGAGGTCGTACGGTCTGCCCGCCAGGGGAGAGGCGACCTGGTCGGGGGTGAAGGCGTACATCCGGGCTTCCTGCCAGACCTTCGCGTATGCCGAACCCGAGATCACGCCGCCCGTGCGCGTACGGAAGAACCGGCCGTCCTCGCCGACTCCGAACGCCGCGATGTGGTCCCGAAGGATGGCCACCAACTCGGGCGGGATGGGCACGGTGCGCGTGTGCTTCACGTCCCGGTGCTTCAGCCCGCGCTCGTCGTGGGCCTGCCCCGAGTCGGTGAACCGCCTGTTGCTCTGTGGCCTGGTCTTCTCCAGCGTCAGCAGCCCCCAGCCCTTCTCTGGAAGCTGACAGTCCTTCTGCCGCAGTCCCGCAGCCTCTGCCGGGCGAAGCCCGCCGAAGTACATGCAGGCGAACATGGCGGCCAGCATCGGCCCGCGCGACCGCCCGACGTAGGTCACCGCGGTGAGCAGTTCACGCGCCTGCCTGGGGCTGACCACCGAGCGCCGATCGATCTCGCCGCTCACCTTGGCCTTGCGGAACTTGACCTTGTGCAGCGGATTTGCCGAAAGCTCTTCCAGCTCCACGGCGTACTCAAGCGCGTGATGGAAGACGGCCCGCTTGCGGCGGTACGTCGAGGTCGCCGCAGGCGTGCCGTCCAGGCACAGCGCCAGGGCTTCCAGCGCCGCACGGGCGTGCTTGGTCTCCTCCAGGGCGCTCAGCGGGAGCGAAGCGCCCTCCAGCCAGCGGACAGCGCGGGAGATCTCCGGTGCCGGCTCCCGCCTGCGGTCCTCGGGCAGGAAGGAGTACTCGCGCAGCGCCCGCCGGATGATCTCGTCGGACGGACGTCCGGGTACGTCGCCGACCAGGACGCGGGTGACGGTGGCGAGGGTGTCGGTCATGCCCTCACGGGACTTCGCTGCCGCGTGAGGCCACCAGGTGTGGACGTATGCGACGGCGAAGGCATACCAGGTCCGGGCATCCTTGGCGTTGACCATCGAAGCGGGAAGGCCGCTATCCATGTCGAAGGCTTCGCCCTTCTTGGCCGCCTGCCGCAGGTCGGACAGGAAGCTCTCGGCCAGCCCCTTGGTCTTGAAGGTCTGCGACTTCTCGCGGTTGCCGACCGTCCACCGCACAGTGTGAGAGACGATCCGGGGCTTCTTACCGGGCTTGTCCGCTCTGGTGTTGGTGCGGATGTCCCAGAACTTGACCTTGTAAGAGGTGGTCATGCGGCGCTCCGGAGGGATTCGAGCCATGCATTGAGGTCGCTGCGGTAGATGCGGAGTTCGCCGTTGGGCAGGCGGATGCCCTCCGGTGCCTTGCCGATCTCGCGCCAGCGGTAGAAGGTGCGGCGGGAGACGCCGCCGAGTTCGTCGAGGACCTGTCGGACGGTCAGCAGCTCGTCTCGTGCGGTCATGCGGCCCACCCGACGTCCTCGGTTGCCGAAAGATCTTGTCCGGCTGCTCGGGCCTCCAGTTCGCGCAGGTGGGCGCGCCAGCGTTGGCGTTCGTGGACGGATCTGAGGAGGCGTACGGCGAGGGGCGGCACGTTGGCGTCGCCAGCCGGGACGGGGCGCCAGACGTAGCGGTGTGGGTCGGTGGGCTGGCCGGTCTGGCCGAGGGCCTCCAGGACCCAGGTGCGGCGGTCCTGCTTGTGCTCGGCGAGGGTCTTATTGGACCACTTGCGGGAGACGAGGATTCGACGTCCGGCGTAGCCGAGGTGTTCCGGCTTGTGGGCCTTGCCACGGCAGCGGCCGGGCTGCATGCCGGGCTTGGCATCCTTAGGCTGGATGCTGTAGCGCAGCCAGTTCGGGCAGGTCGGTGAGCAGGGTTCGTAGCAGAGGGCGTCCAGCATGCGGGTGGCGTGCTGTTGCTGGGCCTGGCCGCCGTCGAGGGCGTCGCCGATGGACTTGGTGAGGTACTTGGACAGGTACCGGATGCACTGGTCGGCGTCCGGAGTGCCAGCCAAGACGCCGTGGACATCGACCTGTTCCCCGAAGCGGATCACGTGAAGGGGTTCGGCGTCCTCGTCGATCACGTCGAGGGCCTCATCCCAGGTGGGCAGGACTTCGCCGGTGGCCGGGTTCAGATAGCCGGTGCCGTCCTGCCAGACGGGCATGTGGTCGCCGTCGAAGACGACTTCGTCGGCCTGGGGCCACCAGACCTGGTGGTAGGTGGCGGCGGCTATCTGCTTGATCTCGGCGCGTGGGAGCGTTCCACGGATGGCCATGTGCAGGTGGGGCGCGAGCCGCTTCTGAGGCTCCACGGCGGCGAAGTACTGCACGTCGTAGCCCGCGACTCGGCGCAGGTTTTGCACGAAGCGATCGACGAGCTTGGAGAAGTGCAGCGCGTCTCGGGCGGCGCGCCGGTAGTCGTAGGTGTCGGGGTCAGTGGGTGCGCCGTCGCGAACCTTGCCGTACGAGGGCAAGGTGAGCGTGACGAATAGGGACGGCCGGTAGGTCTTGCCGTCCGTGCCTTGGAAGGTGCGTCCAAGGGTGGTGTTGGTCATCTTGCGCTTGGGCAGGTCGGGAGCGTCCCGCCGCCGCCTGGTTGAGCGGGAGCGCTTGGCGGCGGTACGGCCGAGGACGTTGCCGCGCATCCCGGCGGCGTTGATCTCCTCGTCGAGGCCAGCGATCAGCGCATCCAGCTCGGCGGTGTCCTGGCTGGCCTTGTCAGCGGCGTCACGCTGGGCTTGGACGTCGGCGCGGAACTCGATGAGCCAGCGCTGTTCCTCGTTGGCCTCGTCGGGTGTGATGGTGGGTTCTTCGTCGAGGTGCCAGCCCTCGCGGCACTGGGCTTTGCGGAGCTGCTTGTTGCGCTTGGCACAGGGCGGGCACTTGCTGTCGAGGGTGGCTCCGCACGGTACGTCGATGATCTCCCACTTGCCGGTGTGGGTGTCGAGCCGCTTGAGCGGGATGGGCCGGATGCAGACGCCGTGGAGCTTGGCGACCTCTACGAGCACGTCTCGGACCATCGGCATGGCCTGTCGGACGGCGCGGGGGAGGGCGCGGTCTTGCGCATGGGTCATGCGATCCTCCCTTCGTCGGAATCGGTGACGATGAGCGCGGTTTGGCCGCACTCGGAGCACTCGACCACGGCGCGGACCGGGTCGAGCCAGAGAACGTTCAGGGTGAGGCAGGTGGCGCAGCGAAGGCCGTCGAGGAAGTGGGCGAGTGTCATGCGGCCTGCCCCGTAGTAGGCGACCATGGCGCGGATGTCGGTGTCGGAGACATAGGCGGCTCGCACTCTGATCGGTTCGGGTGATGTCTCTAGCCGCATGTAGGCGACGCCGGCCCCTTGCTCGGGGATGGGTGAGATGTGGTCGGCGAGTGCGCCTCGATCGCGTGCGCCGTCGCCGAGGACCATGTCCACCTGCTCCGACTCGTCGAGCCGGAGGGCGATCTTGTCGGGGAACAGGTTGCGGATGTTCATGACCTCCTTGCGCGGGTCTTGGAGGGCGGCCATGACGCCGACGCCGACCGAGCGGCCTTGGGTGGCGAGGGTGGCCAGGGCGGCGGAGATGCGCTGCCGGAGTTGCCGGTCGGGTTGGCAGGCGGTCAGGAACGCCACCTCGTCAACGAGCACCAGGACGAACGGGTCCTCGATCGTCGGGACGTGGGAGCGTTGGAGGCCTGGCAAAGCGGCCGCTCGCTTCTGCATGACGGAGACGGCCTCGTCGAGCAGGTCGGCGCAGTCGGACGGATCGGCGGCGTACCGGCCCTGGAACAGCTCCCGCCCGAAGGACAGCTCCATCAGCTTGGGATCCAGCGCCCAGACCTCGGCCAGGCCCGCCCGCATGGCGGGGAGCAAGCCGCGGATGGTGTCCCACAGGAACGAACCCTTGCCCGCCCCGGTCGCGCCCGCGATCAGGACGTGCGTGCCGTGCACCTTGAGCCGGAGCGGTCGGCCGTCCTCTTGCTTGCCGATCTCGACCGGTCCGACCGATGGTTCGTCCGGGATGGGAAGGGCGGGCATGGGCGCGGCGAGCGGATCGCTGCGCGGGAAGGTCAGCAGCAGTCGGCCACCCTTGACGAGCGCGACCCGGCAGGAGGTTGCGCCGAAGCCTTGGGCGAGGTTGTCGATGCGGTCGGACCAGTCTTTGACCGCCTGGCCGCCGAGCATCCGGACCGTGATGCGGTCGGCCCAGCCGTCGCAGGTGACGCGGAGCAGACGCGGCATGTAGACGCGACCGTTGATGCGCTTGGCCAGTCCGGAGACGTCCATGACGCCATGCCAGTGACGCCGGTAGACCGACACCAGCCGCCACCAGGCCAGCAGCCGGAAGCCGACGATGCGGGAGAAGAGATCGCCGTCGGTGCAGGCCCAGGCGAGCAGGGACAGGACGACGAAGCCAAGGGTGGATGCCGCAGCAGGCCAGCCGTACCAATACCCGATGCCGCCGAGGACGACGGGGACGGCGACGGCGACCGGATGCCGCCATGTCGTGCGGACGAGGGCAGCCAGGAAGCGCCAGCCGTAGACGAGGAAGGTGATGATGGCGGGAGTCTTGAGCACGGCCGGTCGGAAGACGACGGCCGTATCCGGCGTGGTGGAGACGAGGTTGCGCGCCTCATCGCCAGGCAGCCGCTTGAACATAAGCTGGGAACCTCTCGTGATGTGGAGTCAGGGGAGAACCGAGGGGCCGCCGGAAGTTGCCGCTTCCAGCGGCCCCGCTTCGTCTCAGGCCGCCGTGTCGCTGGCGTCCTTGGCCGACTCTTCGGCGTGCAGCAGCTCGCAGTCGGCCAGATAGCGAGCGGCGGCGTTGAAGATCTCGCGGGCGGTGGCCAGGTCGGCGTCGGTGACCGGCCCGGCCCCGGTGGTAGAGATGTGCACGTCGGCCTCGTGGGAGCTGAACTCCAGGTACGGCCGCGGATTGCTGATCAGCAGTCCGGCGCGGACCTTCAGCCGCGACGTGTGGAAGGAGACACCGACGTGTGGTGCGGAGTCGGGCCGCATGGACAAGGTGACGTAGGTGTAGGGCCGGGGCTCGCTCACGCCGCCATCCCCTCGCCGTCGGGCAGGCCGTAGAAGCTGCGCTCCATGGATCGGGCGAAGCGGTGGGCCTCGCGGGCGAGCTGGCGTGCGAACTCCAGGTCCTCCGCCGTCACGGGACCGCTCGTGGTGACCAGGACGGAGGTGGCGCCGAAGTCGAGCGCCAGGACGGGTTCACGGCGGGCGAACGGGTGGTTCATGGTGCGGGCGGCGTGTCCGGTGGTCAGCCGGATCACGCTGTTACGCGGGGTGCGGCGTCGGGTCATCAGGCGGCTTCCTTTCCGGCCTTGGCGGGTTGGGCGGTCTGTCGGGGAGCGTGCATGTCGTGGACCTTGATGGAGTAGGCGAGACGTCCGGCCGCGTTGACGTACGGCGTGACCGAGATGCCGTCGAACTCGACGGGCGTGAACGGTAGCCCCGGCATCGGTTGCGGCGGCACCGGCTGAACCGGGGCCAGGATCTTGACCGCCACCGTCTTCTGGGCGGGCTTGAGGGTCGGGTCACCGTCCATGACCGCGACCTGCCAGACCAGCTCTGCGGTCTGCTTGTCGCGGGCCTGCACGAACCGGCCGTTGGACGAGGCGTCGAAGTCCTTGACGGGCTCGACCTCGCCGACGATGTAGCAGCCGTGCGGGAAGACCATGGCGAAAGTGACGGGGATGGGGCCTTGCAGAGCCATAACGGGTTCCTCTCTTGGATGACAGGCACTCGACCTATCAAGTAGTTAGACCGTAACTCTCTGTAGCTTGCTAGGTCAAGTGACTAGGTGTGAGGTGACGGCCGTGTCACCAGTGCGATAGACAGTCGCCCAAGCCGATGGCCCAAACATCCGGGAGGATCTGGTGCGAATCCTGTGGGGCTGCTTAGCCGTGGTCGTGATCGCCCCGCTGGTCGGGCTGTTCCTACTGATCATGAAGCCGGTATGGCGTGACGATGCCCGGCTCGACGACTTTCATGAGCGAGTGCTGGCCATCCCGCTGCCGCCTGAGACACGCAGCAATGGCGACACCGAAGCCGAATTCGGCAAGAACTCCGGTGGAAGTGGCGACTACTGCCACTATGAGATCCGACTGCCTCTCAGCACCGGCCTGTCGGCGGGGGAGATCGGTGCCTACTACCGCAAGGCCGCGATTGCCGGAGTGGGAGAACGAGGCCAACGTCCGTCTGACCTGGGGCGAGGACACCGGAGACGGTAGAGCCGTCGTTGTGGAGTTCAGCGACATCAGCTCTAGCGATTGGGACCACCGCTGCACATAGACGGCAGCCCGATCACGTGATCGGGTAGGCGTCTTCCAGCTCGTGCCGGTCAGCAGGGAGCAGGACCTCGACGACAGCAAGGGGCCGGCCGGAGGCATCACGGACAGCGCCGAAGACCGCTAGGAGCGGGATGTTCTTGGGCATGGCCAGTTGCTTGGCCTCGTCGGACGCAGGCATGCGCGCGGTGATCTGCTTTACGATGTGATCGAACCGGACGCCCTTACGAGCCTGAAGATGCTCCCGGAACCCCTGCCGCAACGGCTCACCACTGGTGAGATCCGTACCTCCGGAGAGATCCAACGGCAGCCAGAGCGACACCAGCTCGGTCGGCTCGCCGTCACGCACGATGAGCCGCCGCCGGACGAACACCTTGCTCTTGGGCTGCACGTCGAGCAGCACACCGATGCGGTTCGGAGCGGTGACAGCGCCCACTTCGACAACTTCGCCGGTGGTGTCGGCCTCCGGCTTGGTCAGGTACGCCTGTCCGGGCCGCTTCTGTTCAACGGAGGCCATGGCCGGACGGCCGCGCACGAAACGGCCCTTGCCTTGCTGGGACTCGATCCAGCCTTGCTCACGCAGCACGCGCAGGGCGGCGACCACGGTGGGACGGGAGACGCTGAACTCTTGGATGAGCTGGTTCTCGCTGGGGAGGAGCGTGCCCGGTGGGTAGTCTCCTGCCTCGATGCGCCTCTGAAGAGTCTGGACAAGCTGCGCATACTTAGGCGGCACGGACTCTAGCGACATCATGACCGTCCAACAGCCGACAGGTTGTTTTACCAAGTTTGAGAGTAACCGGCCAGCCACAGCCTGTCCACGCAGTTGCGACAAGGCGGGGAGCCGTACAGAGAGAACCGGCAGGCAGCACAGCAGCCGGGCGGGGAAAGGTCGCCGCGGGGGCCACCACTGCAACTGCCTGCCGGGAGTGGCGCGACGAGACGAGGCGGCGGCGTCCCTACCCCCTCCGATAGGGAACGCGCTCGTCTCGCCGCGCCGGTCATCACCTGGCGATGTACTCAGCCAGGAGCTTCGCCGCACCCTCCGGATCAGCGGTCGGGTGCCGCTGCTCGGCGCTCTGCCAGGAGTAGTAGGCCCCGCCGAACCCGACGAACACCCACACCGGCATCCCCGCCTCACGCTTGTGCACCATGAGCGCGGTGTTGTTGTCCCGCAGCTCGGCGTTGACACCGAGGTTCGTGAGCTGGTCGCGCAGCCGGACGAGCATGTCGCCCTCTTCCCGGTTCTGAGGGAAGTTCAGCGCCGCCTGCATGATCGAGTTCATTTCCCGTTCCCTTCGGCCTGGCCGCCTCCGAGGCAGTCGAGACACTCCCGCTCCTCACTAGGGGTCTGATCTCCGTCGCAGTCGCCGATGAGGAGCGCACGGCGCGAGTCGCGCAGCTTGATCCCGCGTCCCCGGCAGCCGGGGCACGGCGACGTCTTGCTTGTCTCGTCTGGCCGGATCACCGTCGCCATCTCCTCGTTCATCCGGCGTTCCCTGTGGCAGGAGGCCGCGTGACGTACCGTGGTTGATTGATGACAAGTCCACCGGCAACCGAGTCTGAGCAGGACCCCTGAACGGCCCCCTCATTTCCCCTTTCGAGCCCCCAGCCGGGAGGAAGACCCGAAGATGCGCGACTACATCCCGAACGTCCGCCTCCGCGCCTGGCGCAACGAGCACCGGCTCACCCGCGCGGACATGGCCGACCGCATCAACGCCACACCAGTAGGCATCGCCGAACGCCTGACGTGTGATGAGGAACGGGTCCGTCGCTGGGAGGCCGGCGAAGTCCGTTGGCCACGTACGCCGTACCGGCTGGCACTCACCCAATTGACCGGGCTGGAGCCAGAAGCGCTCGGGTTCTCTCAGACCAAGCAGACCGGCGGCGGCCTCATCGAGGCCCGCGTGATCCCCGCCGACGCCCTCCGTGCCGAGGCCGACCTGTACGGCACCATGGAACTCGCCCAGCAACTCCAGGCATCCGACGTAGGAACCGGAACCCTGGAGGCCCTTGCCGAGGCCGTCGATCTGCTATGCCGCGCCTACCCCGTCGTGCCCGCAGGCACGCTACGGGACCGCACCCAAAAGCGCCTCGCCCAGATCAACCGCCTGCTCGCCGGACGCCTCACCCTGGACCAGCACCGCGAACTGCTCGTGATCACCGGCTGGCTGACAGCTCTGCTGGGCTGCGTCCACTACGACCTGGGCGAGAGAGAAGAGGCCGAAACGGCCCGACGCGCCGCCTTCGAGATGGGCCGCCAGGTAGGACACGGCGAACTCATGGGCTGGGCACACGAAATGTCAGCCTGGTTCGCCCTCGTCGAAGGCCGCTACGAAGACGTCGTCGCCGCCGCCCGCATGGGCCAAGCCGTCGCCGGCACCAGCAGCGCCATGGTCCAACTCACCCTCCAAGAAGCCCGCGGCCTGGCCCGCATCGGAGACCGCCGCGAAGCCGACCGCGCCCTGACCCGCGGAGCCGAAGTCCTCGGCAGCGTGCCCATGCCCGAGCACCCCGACCACCACTTCGTCTTCGACCACGCCAAGTGGATCTTCTACGCCGCTACCTGCTACACCTGGCTCGCCGACGACGACCGTGCAGAGGAACACGCCCGCGAAACCATCCAGATGCACACCCGCCCGGACGGCACCTCCAACGCCCCCATGCGTGTCGCCGACGCGCACATAGATCTCGGCATCATCCACGCCCGGCGCGGCGACCTCGACGCGGCTGCCGATGAGGGCCTGGCTGCCTTCGACATCGACCGACGATCCCTCACTGATTTGGTTAATCGCGCTGGCGACCTCGACCGTATCCTGCAGCAGCGTTACCGCAAAGATGCACTTGCCACTGAATTCCACGAACGATTTGTGACTGCACGGCGAGCACTCGCGAACCGGCGTCCAGAGTTGCTTGAGTAACAAGATAAGCCGTCTCGCAGTTCGACCAGCAGCTAGAATCTTAGAGCCGCGTATGCTGCTCGTGTTCTCTTGAGGGCCATCAACACGGTGAGCATCAAGTGCACTAACAGCGTAGTGATAATAGCTGATAGAAAACTGTTGATTGGCTGATTGTTCTCGCGTATTGCTGCTGCTGCGATCAAAAAAGCGGTAGTTATAATGCCGATCAATATCGAGTAGCTTACATTGGCCTGTAGTTGGTCGATCAGCGTTGCCAATTTTCCTGACTTGGGAAGACGGGGATCATCATTGACGCGTAGGCCCATGCTGAAAATGTGTATGAGTAACCCGAAGAGAAGGGCGGTGAAAACAGCTATTCCTGCAAGTATGCTCGCGGGGTCTTGCATTTTGAAATCAAATAAGTAGCACGCTATTCCGATGGCTAGCGGAAATGCATAGAAAGAAAGATAATCTTGACGCCGTAGCTCGTTGGTGCGCTGATCTCTGAATGTATCAAGGTGATCTTCTACGAGGGGCAGGATGGACCATTTAGCACTCATCTCTCACCGCCTCCATCTGGACCGCTTTGGCCTGCTTGGTCCAAGAGCCCAGTTTCCAATTCGATGGTAACCCAAGCTCTAGCGATTGCGCCAGCGTCAGGGCCAACTCGGTCATGTAGTCGTAGACGGCCTCATCGGGAGGGCGATCCTCGTTGGAGGTCTTGATTGGATAGACGAGAGTGGGGAGTCCATCCTTGCCAAGTACGATCTCTCTCTGCTGGTCTCCATCAGTCAGTTGAAGGCGAATCTCGTCGGCCTCGACCTCGTCGCGCAGTCCCAATATCTGAGTTTCGGGCTTGAGGGAACGATCCATTAGGGGGGATATAAGCTGCCTGGCAAGACCGCTGGAGCGAAGGGGCTTGACAGTGTATTCCAGCCTGCCGATATGAGTTTCACCGATCCCGGTGATTGCGTCGGCCAGGTCGTGGTTCCTTGAATACCGGACCACTTTAATCTGCGTAAGGCGAGCACGCTCCATAAATCTCTTCCAGGCAGCCTCCTCTGTTAATCCTTCCTTGTGTAGAATCAGCCCTTCGTCATGGAATCGCTTCCGGAAGGCCTTCGTGAGGTGGCGCAGGAAAATGCTCGCAGCCCCTCTCCCGCTGCATCTCTCCGCCAGAAGTAGTGCGGTGTTCGAACTGGGAGGAACGATGATCATATTGCGTACGTGAACCACTGCGGACTCATCCACGCCGAATCGATGAGTGCGTCGGTTTGTGCGGACATTCTTTACGGCGCCTTCGAAGCCGAACCTGCCGTACTCAGCGCCAAAGGATATGGACCTGCCTTGAATGGTGATGTTCTCTGTCGAGAGATAGTGACCGAATTGTTCTTCTATGATCGCGCTGGTCTGGATGCTTTTAAGGAACCCGTGTATTAGATGTAGTAGATCAAGGCCGCGTCCATCCATGTCTCCTAGATTGAGAAACTTCTTGTTCTGGCGAAATGGTGCGACTTTGAGCCCGTATGCTGCGACCGAATAGCGTGTCATGTGAAGCCTTCCAAGCCAGACATATGTACTGCTATATGGCATATTGGCAGGAGTGAGTCATACGTTACATCTATTGCATCATATGTCAATCTCTGAAGCCTTCTTCAGTCATCTCAATGATCTCCACGAGGCCACTTGCGTCACTGGCGCTGCCCGCTCGGCGAAGTAGGAGAATCGCCCAAGGATTGAGGTCGCTGTCATCAGCTCATTGCTGTTCGGGCAGTGAGACGAACCAGAGCGCAAGGTCGCCCCATCCGGAGCGCGGGCCAGACGCACGGCAACACGTATCGACGACGGTGTGTCGTTGCTGAATTGCTCTCATAGAGATCAAGCGGCGGCGCTTCGCGCCGCCGGCGCGGCCCTGCGCTCGGCCGCACGCTGCGCGTGCGGCCTGGGGGCCGTTCTCGCGCGCGCCCGTGCTCGGGCCGCTTCCACACCACGTCGCGCCTCTTGTCCGATACCGTCACACCGTGGACGACGATGACGCCTTCATCTACTCGCCGTCGAGCGACGGCGCCCTTCTCGTCGCGGGCGGTATAGCGGTATTGCTGCTCCTCCTCCCCACCATCATCTGGCTAACCGTGACGTTGCTGCGCGGCCGCAAATAGCGCCTCCGGCGGGGGCCTCAGGCTCCGGGATGATCGCTACACGCAACTCAAG
The DNA here is from genome assembly GCF_005889735.1 of Nonomuraea turkmeniaca. Taxonomy (GTDB): domain Bacteria; phylum Actinomycetota; class Actinomycetes; order Streptosporangiales; family Streptosporangiaceae; genus Nonomuraea; species Nonomuraea turkmeniaca. The sequence goes on along the minus strand of NZ_VCKY01000214.1, from coordinate 6,556 downwards.
GCCCGCGGGCGGTTGAGGCGGAAGCCGGATCATCCCGTCGCCATCGCCCCAGGACGAGCCAAGCAGACCAAAGGCCTGGGGCGAAGGTCGTTCCTCCAGCTGGGGGCTCCACCTTCACCCCAGGCCTTTGGCCCGCTTCCCTGACGGGTGGGACGACGGCGACGGGATGATCCGGCAGGGCAGGGTGTGCGCGTCGCGCGATAGCAGGAGGGGGCGCGGGCTGATCGTCGCGTTGTTGCCCGTGGATGAAGCCCTCGATACGCGGCTGGTACTGCCTCCATGCACTGTCCGCGATTGTGGTAAGGAGGAGTGATCATTGGCAGTTGGCCGGATCCTGGCCCTGGCGGTCGAACTCCTCCTGCGTGATCGTGACGTCGGCCCAATCGGGCGGTGACAATTTCTCGTCGTACCGCTGGACCAGGACCGAGCCTGGCTTGAGTTTTGCCACGCTGTCGGCGGAGAAGCTGACGTGGTTGGTGTTGACTTGGTTGGAGCCCCGCCCCTGGTAGCCGAATGCGTGATAGAGGACTCTTGGGCGCAGCGTGAACGGTTTCGGCTCTACCGTCCAGCCATCCTGTGGCGTGTCCAGTCGGACGGATCCGCTCTGCCCGTCCAGAGACGGTGCGATGAAGTTCACGTCTTCCACGACTGTCGCGGCTGAAGAAGGGCCGGGCATGGTATCCCACGGGCCTGAGGTGTCCTCGTATGAGAAATATGTACGCCCTCAGGAGTCGCTCCTTCGCACCATGCCAAGACGATGATCGGATGCCCTTCTGCGTCGACGCTGACTCCGGTCGACCCTGCTACGGGAGGCGAGCAACTTGAGACACTCATGATCCCGACGACTACCAGCACAATCCCGCATAAGCGCCGCATATGCGCACGTTAAGTCGAGCCGACATCGCTGCGGTGGGCTGTGATCAGATTGCTTCGCAACCGTAGCAGGACCGTTCGAAGGGGCCGGCCGGAAGGTCGTCGGTTCGACGTGGTGCTCGCGCAATGCGGTCTGCTGGGCCATGGTGCCGCTGGGGAAAAACAGCGCGTCCTCCTTGCCAAGCAGGTCAGCCAGTCGCCGTTCCAACACCGCGACCGGTCCCCCCGGGCCGTCCGGCGGGGTGTCGTCGTCCACGAGGGCCAGCATCTGCTCCAGCATCACGCGTGGCTTGCGCCGGATCGGCGCGTGGAGGAACAGCGACCGCCGCACGGGCGGATTGGTGTCGGGCATGTTATTGCGAGGAATTTGCAGTTACAGGATGGCCACTATAAGGGTTGAGTGGGCCTCGAGGCTGCTGGTCCGCCGAATTTCACAGGAGACTGGGGATGGGGACACATCGTGGTGATCTGGCGCCGTGGCAGCTTACGTTTCGTCTCTCCTTTGGATGCATTGTCGGGGCCGCTTGCCGCCCTTCCTCGCACGCCCCGGTCGGGCTAGCTCAGCTTCACTGCCCTGCTACGACAGGACGGCGGCGAAGCCCTCTCACCTTCACTCGAGGTCACGTCCACGGATGTGGTGTATGAATCGATCTTCGCGTGATCCTATTCTGCAGGTTAAGCGGTAAGTGTTTGCGGGAGCGGTTTCTGGATCGGTGTGTCGCCGGCGACGAGCCGGACGCGGGCTTTGGCCAGGACGTCCAGGCCCATGTAGCGTCCACCTGCTCATTAGGCGAGACCCTGGCGGAGGTCGCCGCCGGCTTCGGCATCGACACCACGACCGCATGGCGCTACAGCGCGATACCGGTTCGTTCGCTTCTTTGAGTCCAACCACGAGTCGTGATCCCTCGGCGGCTTGTACCGGGGCACGAATCCGGACGCCTGCGCGACCACGGCCGGCTTGCACTGGCGGATGGGGTTTCTCGCTCAGACCGCCTCGCCGTGCTGACGGCGATCAGGCGCCCCGACCTGGCCCTCCAGGCGGGAAGTCGGTAGTAGACGGCAGGTCGGCCGACGCGGCGGGGAGGATTGCCGGGCCTTCGTACGCCACCGGACGCGACGTGACTTCGGCACGCGGACTGACGCGAATCGACAACCATTCGACGCTTCGCACTAATGCGCGGGCCAGGCTGCTGCGGGAGCGTCTGTTGTAGCGCGGCAGCTTGGTCGGCTGCGCCGTCGGTATGCCGCACGTTGTTGCGAGTCTGCAGATCGGATGGAAGGGAGGGAACGACATGCGCAAGAGCAATGAGTGGAACGCGCCCGGCTACGACTGGGGCTGAGGTTTTCATCGGTGTGACATCGGTTCAGGCCGGGCGGGCCGCGCGCGTGGTGCCGCCCGGCTGTCGTGTTGGAAGGATTTGACGCAATGACGTCGGCGGACAACCGGCCGCGGTTCCGTGAGGTGCTGGAGGTCCGCGAATACGGGGCGTTGTGGCTGTCGGGGCTGGTCTCGCGGGCGGGTGACCAGCTCGCGCGGGTGGCGCTGGCCGTGCTGGCCTACGATCTCACCCGGTCCGCGGCGGTCACGACCATCACCTACGCACTGACGTTCGTGCCCTCGTTGGTCGGCGGGCCGTTGCTGGGTGGTCTTGCCGACCGCTTTCCGCGCCGGCGAGTGATGATCGTCTGCGATATGATCCGGGCTCTGTTGATGGCCGCCATGGCGGCGCCGGGACTGCACTTCGCCGTCGTCTGCGTGTTGCTGTTCGCGGTGCAGCTCATCGACGCGCCGGAGAAAGCCGCGCGGATCGCCACCACGCCTGACGTGCTGGGCGAGCGCCTGTACACGACGGGCGTCACGCTCCACCAGTTCACCTCGCAGGTCGCTGCGATCGCCGGGTTCGGCCTGGGCGGGCTGGTGGTCGCGGCGATCGGGACCCGACCGGCACTGCTGCTGAACTCCCTGTCCTTCGCCCTGTCCGCGCTGGTCGTGATGATGAGGGTGCGAGAGCGGCCCGCCTGGCGTACCGGGCGCGTCATGTCGCTGAGGGACATCTCGGGCGGCATCCAGACGATCACCAGTGACCGCAGGCTGTGTGCGTTGCTGGCGTTCGGCCTCCTGGCCGCGTTCTCGATCGCGCCGGAGGCGCTGGCCGTGCCCTACGCGGATGCCGTGGGTGGCGGAACGGTAGCGGCGGGGGTGCTGCTGTGTTCCATCCCTGCGGGCAGCCTGCTGGGAATGTACCTGGTCAACCGGCTGTCGGTGGGAACGGCCAGGCTGGCGACGCTGGCAGCGCCGGCTTGTCTGCCGTTGGTGGTGAGCGCGTTCGCGCCGGGGGTGGCCGTCACCGCGATCGCCTGGGCGCTCACCGGCGTTCTGTCCGCGTACCAGGTGATCGCCAACGCGGCGTTCGTGCGGGCCGTGCCACCGGAGCGGCGTGGCCAAGTGGTCGGTTTCGCCGGCGCGGCACTCGTCGCGGCTCAGGGGATCGGTGTACTGTTCAGCGGCCCGCTGGCTGACCTGCTCGGTCCGCCGGTCGCGATCGCCGTGTACGGGCTCGCCGGAACGGTCGTCGCTCTGCCACTGGCCGCGTCCTGGCGTCGCCATGAGGCGACGACCTCCCGGTCGGACCAGTCATAGGACGGCACGGAGGACATTCCTGCTGTGTGCGGCACCGTCCGACGGCGGACCCGGGTGACGGTCGTCTGGGCGGGACGGGCACGCCGCCAGGGTATGTCGAGGATGGGCGTCGACGGCTTCGTACGGCCGCGCCGGCCGTACGGGCTTGCCTCCGCCTCTCAACGAGGGTCGTGCAGTACGTGCTGGGTGGCGCCCAGTTCGCGCATGGCGTCGCCGCTGGCCTCCTGAATGGCCAGGAGGGCCGCCGGGACCTCTTCGCCACGCTTGCGGGCCAGATGGACCGCCACCCCGGCCTGGACCTTGATGACCGAAATGTTGTGGGTAAGAGAGTGGTGCAGTTCCCGGGCGATACGCAGCCGCTCGTGATCCGCCCGCCACCTGGCGCCCTCCTCGCGTGCGCGCTCGGTGTCGACCGAGTCCTGTTCCGCCTTCCGTAGGCACGTTTGCCGGAGCCGAATCACCACGCCGACCAGCCCGGCGGCGATGAACCAGCCGAGCAGCAGGCCCGTGGTTTCGACGAATTCGTGGCCGGGGTGGCTGGAGACGGCGGCCGGGCTCATCGCAGGGCCGGCGCCGAGGAAGACCACGCCGGCCAGCGCGGCGAGCAGCTGATGTCCGGCCCGTGCCGCGGCGAACACTGACACTAGAACCGGGAGAGCGGCCGACAGGCCGGCTGGGGCATGGAGCGCGTGCACCAGCATGCAGGCGGTGGTGACGAGTAGCGGCACCAGGGGAGCCCGGCGCCAGTCCACGAGCGCGAGCGAACCGACTATGACGGCGGCGAGGTCGAGCGCGTCCGAGTCGGGCGCACAGAACAGGTCGGCCACCAGCGGAACGGCCACCGCAACGGGGAGCAGGCACTCCCCGGCGAACTGCCATCCCCGCCTCAGATGGGTCAGGTTCACGGGTTCACGCGCCTTCCCGGCGATCGTCCCGGCCACGGACGTCGTCGGTTCCCTCGATCGCCGTCAGGAAGCGTTCGATGGCGGCATGCCGGTACTCCTGGGCTGTATGACCGAACTTAGCCCGATATGCGCGAGCGAATTGTGCTGCATCCTCGATGCCCCAGCCGGCGGCTATGGCGTGGATCGGCCGGTGCCACAGCGTCGGATCATTGAGGTCGCGATGACAACGCTCCAGACGCTGCTCCCGTATCCACCGGGCCACCGTATGTCCCTCGTTTTCGAAAAGTCGGTGCAGAGTACGCGTGGACATGTGGTGAGCGGCCGCGATCGTCGCGGGCGTCAGCCCCGGATCCCCGAGGTTTTCCGCAATGAAGCGATAGATGGACGCCAAGCGTGTCCTGAGACGCTCCTGCCTTCCCTGTGACGCGTCTGCCTGTGACGCGTCGTGCCCCATGTCATGGGTCACCGCCGCCGCGACAAGGTCGGCGACGGCGAGGCTGAGACGTGCCGCCTTGGGCCGTCGGAGTACGCCGATTTCGCCCAGCGCGCTGGTCAGGAAATCACGCAACACGGCGTTGGTCCCGTCGGCATTGGTCAGGGCCATGGGCCGGTCGTAGTGGACACCACGAGGGCGGGGAAGGAGTGATCGGGGCACCATGGCGAAAACGCCGTCTACGATGCCCGCCTCATTCGCGTACGCCTTCAACGAGAAGGGGCGCCATGTGGGATAGACAAGCACGCCCTGCGGATCGGCGAACGCCTCGTCGCGGGATTGCGTGACCACACATCGGCCACTGAGCGGTATGGCGACCAGGATTACCTCCGGATCCGACCGGCGGATGAGCTCGTCCGTTCTTCGCGTGTGGACGGATGAACACGTCACGCGGCCGATCTGCACAGGACCGAGGTCGAGCAGATGCATGGAGCCCCGGAACCTCGCGGGATCGCGGGTGTACAGATTCACCGGCACGAGAACCCGGGAGAGCGATTCGGTCCAGTACTCGAATCGGTCGGCCTCTGGAAAGTGATTGGTTCGGATTACGGTATGCACGGGACCTACATCTCAAATCTCTGGATGGACGCGTGTCATGAACGGTGAGACCTACTAGCACCGTCCCGACACCGACATCGAGCACGTGGGTGCGGGAGCACCTGACGTCGTCATGCAGACCGGTCCGCCCGGGCACGATCCGGGTCGTCGTGGTCGGTAGATGGCGTCGAAGCGACCGTCGTAGGGCGATAGGCGAGGCCGGCCACGAGCGCGGCCAGCAGGGAGACCACCGCCGCGGTGAGGAACGCGGGGCTTCCGTTGTCGTCGGGGCCGGTCAAGCGGCCGGCGACGGCGGTGCCCAGGCCGTACCCGGTCCACATGAAGGTGTTCAGCCATGCGAAGACCTCCGACCGGTATCGAGCAGGGGTGTGCTCCGCGAGCAGTGTGGGATGTACCGCGTCTCGCGGTCCCGTCAGGAGCCCGATCGCGGTGATCAGCACGGCGAGGGCGAGGAACCCCGAGACATGGGCTCCGGCCAGCATGCCCGCGCTATCGGCCAGGGATAGCCCGATGAGGAGCAGCTTGGCCGGGACGCCCCAGTCACGGGCCCCGTAGCCTAGCGCGCCGATGAGCGCACCGACCGACAGCAGCCCCATCAGCACGCCGGCCGCGGACGGCGAGTCGAACCTCGTGGCCGCGGCCACCGTGGCGATGCGCAGGCTGCCGAAGGAGAAGGTGCCGAAAGCGGCCAGGACCAGCAGCACCAGAGTGGGGCGATGGGTGAGCGGTCCGGCCAGGCGACTCAGCCGGCGTCCGGGGTTCTGGGCGGACCATACAGATGCGGACCGTACAGATGCCGATGCGCGTACAGCTGGGAACAGGAGCAGAAATAGGGTCCCGACCAGCAGGAAGGTACCCGCCACGGCCACCACCCCGGACGCGGGCATCCGCAGCATCAGCAGGGGGACGAGCAACGGGCCGACGATGAACATCACCTCGTTGACGGCGTTATCCACCGCTTATCCGGCTAATGACGCTGGTTCTGGGCGTTGGCCGGTTAACGCTTTCAGCTGACCCGGGTGGTAAGTCGGCGGAGTTGCTCTTCGTGGCGCCGGACGCGTGCAGCGACGGCTTCCAGGGCGGTGT
>NZ_VCKY01000213.1 GCF_005889735.1 Nonomuraea turkmeniaca | reverse complement strand
CGGCCATGGCGGGGGCGGGGTGGGCGAGGACCGTACCGGCGGCGACCAGGGTGGCCGCGGTAAGGACCTTCGCTGACTTGCGCATGCGTTCATCCTTCGCAAGGCGGCCGGGCCGGAGCCTGACCGCGGTCATGACAGCAGGTTGGCATGATCGCCAATTGTGGTCATGCTCTCATGGGCAAAAATCAGCCGCGACCCGTTTCGGCCACCAACGACCTCTATTCGGTCTGCACTGCCCGCCCTTGCCATAGGCACATCGCGGGCCCTGGCACGGATCGCCGCCTCCCTCGCGTGTTCGCTTGGTGACAGGGCGAGGAGGGCCGGTGGATCTACAAGACGAGGAGGGCGCGCCCGTCCAGCCGGCCGGTCCCGGGAGGTGAGAGACGCCGCTTCTCGGCATGGGAATTGTCGGTCGCGCTCGCCATGATGATTCCATGACCGAGACGCCCCCGCTCACCGTCCTGGCCGACGACACAGCCTACGCCGAGGCCGTGCAGCTGGCCGTGGACTCCGCCGCGGCCTACTACGCAGACGGCACCTCCACGCTCGACGACGACGCCTACGACCGGCTGGTCCGCGGCATCCAGGCGTACGAGGAGGAGCACCCCGAGGCGGTGTTGCCGTCCTCGCCCACGGGCAAGGTGGCCGGCGGGGCCGTGGTGGGCGATGTGCCGCACACCGTGCCGATGCTCAGCCTGGACAACGTGTTCGGCGCCGAGCAGCTGTCCGACTGGGCGGCCGGGCTCGAGCGCAGGCTCGGCCGCGCGGTCACGGTGTGGAGCGTGGAGCCCAAGCTCGACGGGCTGGCGATCTCGGCCCGTTACCACAACGGCCGGCTGACCCAGCTGGTCACGCGGGGCGACGGCAGCGCGGGCGAGGACGTCTCGCACGCCATCGGCACCATCGTCGGCCTGCCGGACCGGCTGGCCGACGCGGTCACGGTGGAGCTGCGCGGCGAGGTCATGATGACCGCCTCGCAGTTCGAGGAGGCCTGCGCCAAGCGCCAGGCGCACGACGGCACCACGTTCGCCAACCCGCGCAGCGCGGCCGCGGGCACGCTGCGCACGCGGGAGCGGCCGTACGTGTGCGAGCTGACGTTCTTCGGCTACGGTGTCCTGCCGCCGCCGGACGACCATTCCGACCTGGCCGTGCGCCTGCGCGAGCTGCCGCACAGCGAGATCATGGACTGGGTCGCCGCGCAGGGTGTGCAGACCACCGCCGCCACGCCCGTCGCGGGCATCGTCGCCGAGACCCTGGAGCGGGTGCAGGAGCGTGTCGGGGAGATCGCCGCGGTCCGCCCCGAGTTGCCGTTCGGCATCGACGGCATCGTGATCAAGTGCGATCTGGCGGCCGACCAGGCGGCGGCCGGGTTCAGCTCGCGGGCGCCGCGCTGGGCGATCGCCTACAAGCTGCCCGCCACCGAGAAGATCACCAAGCTGATCGGCGTGGAGTGGAACACCGGGCGCACCGGCGTCATCGCCCCGCGCGCGGTGCTGGAGCCGGTCGAGCTGGACGGCAGCATCGTCACGTACGCCACGTTGCACAACGTCGCCGACATCACCCGCCGCGGCCTGATGATCGGCGACAGCGTCACCGTCTACAAGGCGGGCGACGTGATCCCCCGGGTCGAGGCGCCGGTCGTGCACCTGCGCACGGGCGACGAGCAGCCGATCCCGATCCCCACGGCCTGTCCGTCCTGCGGGGACTCGATCGACAGCTCGCAGGAGCGCTGGCGGTGCGTCCGTGGCCGCGCCTGCCGCGCGATCGCGTCCATCATCTACGCGGTCGGCCGCGACCAGCTCGACATCGAAGGGCTGGCGGAAAACCGCATCAAGCAGTTCCTCGACGCCGGCTTCATCACCGACTTCGCCGACCTGTTCTTCCTGACCCGCGAGCAGCTGCTCGGCCTGGAGCGCATGGGCGAGACCAGCACCGACAACCTGCTGGCGGCCATCGAGCAGGCGAAGTCGCGGCCGCTCAGCCGGGTGTTCGCGGCGCTCGGCGTCCGCGGCACCGGCCGGTCGATGAGCCGCCGCATCGCCCGCCACTTCGCCACGATGGACAACATCCGCGCGGCCGACGCCGAGGCGATCCAGCAGGTGGAGGGCATCGGCCCGGAGAAGGCGCCGGTCGTGGTGGCCGAGCTGGCCGAGCTCGCCCCGCTCATCGACAAGCTCGTCCAGGCCGGGGTCAACATGACCGAGCCCGGTGCCACGCCGCCCGCCGAGGGCGAGCAGACGCAGTCCGGGCTGCCTTTGGCTTCGATGTCGGTGGTGGTCACCGGCGCGATGACCGGGCCGCTGGCCTCACTCTCGCGCAACGAGGTCAACGAGCTGATCGAACGAGCCGGCGGCAAGGCGTCCTCCAGCGTGTCGGCCAAAACGTCCCTGCTGGTGGCCGGGGAGAAGACCGGGTCCAAGCGGGCCAAGGCCGAGACGCTGGGAGTGCGGATCATGAGTCCGGAAGAGTTCGCCGACCAGGTCAGCGCGTTTCTCTGACCGGGCGGGAGCGGTACGAGAGGCTGCGGAGCAGCACCTCGGCCGGGCCCCGGTAGCCCGCCACCCGCATCCCCTCGGCCAGCAGGATCGACAGCAGCCAGACCCCGATGGCCAGCCCGAAGGTGGCGGTGAAGCTCATGTCGTCGCTCAGGCCCAGCGTGAACGGGTAGAACAGCGTCACCCACACCACCGACTGGAACAGGTAGAAGGTCATCGAGCGCTGTCCGAGCGCGGCGAGTGCCGTGGTGACCCGGCCGCCCCGGGCCCTGATCGCGACGAGTCCGACGGCGGCGGCCAGGCCGATGCCTCCCGCGTACCCGGTCAGGTCGTGGGCGATCGCGACGGTCCAGCCGACGCCGACCGAGGTGTTCGTCCAGGCGCCGGCGGCCAGCAGGGCGGCGGGGAGCCTGCCGAGGACGGACACGAGCAGGAAGATCACAGTGACCCGGGCCAGCAGCGGCGCGTGCCGCTCCGGCTCGTCGAGGATCCTGCGCCTGGCGGCCCAGATGCCCAGCAGCATGCCCGGCACGACCATGATGGTGGACATGGCCGTCTCCACCGGCCAGGTCGGGATGCTCGCCACGACGTGGGCGCCGAAGGTGGGCTCCATGAATCGCGCCATGGTGACGGGCCCCGCCTGGGCCTGCACACTCTGCCAGGCCAGCAGCAGCGTCGCGGGGATGAGCGACAGGACGCCCGTCCACAGCAGCACCGAGTCCCGTGCTCGCACGAGCGGAACGAGCACCAGCAGTGTCATCCCGTAGACCGCGATGATGTCGAGCGGCACGAGCAGCACCGTGTGTGCGAACCCGATGGCGATCAGCCACCGTGGGCCAGGGCGATCAACAGGAGCATGACTCCACGCGCTAAATCGGGCGCGAGCGATCTCGCGGTCACGCTGGTCAGCCCGGCGTCCATCTCCAAGGCCGTCGCCGAGCTCGAACAGCAGGGACTGATCCGCCGCGAACGCGACCCGCGCCGCCGCCGCGAACGGTACGTCATCGACGCGGACGTCTGGATCCAGGGCTGGCTCGTCAGCGCCCGTCAGAACGTCACGATGGCCGAGCTCGCCCGCAAAGCGGCCGCCGTCGTCGGCGCCACGACACCCGCCGGCGCCCGGCTGAAGGACGTCAGCGAGTTCTTCGACCACGTGGGCCGCTACATGATCCAGGCAGCCGAGGACTGGCAGCAGGCCTCTTGCACGAGGCGAACGACCAGCCCTTAGGCCGGCGACGGGGCCTCTAGCCCGGCGTGTCCGGCCGGTCGGGTGAGCCGGCGCGATGGAGGCCGGGCTGGGGGAGGATGTGGATGCGGCAGGGGCGGCCGTAGCGGTCGGTGCCGTCGCCGTGCGGGATCATGCCCAGCTTGACCATGATCCGTCCGGAGGCCTCATTGGCCGGGTGGTGGCGGGCGATGAGGGTGGCGGCGCCCAGCCGGAACGCTTCGTCTCGTACGGCTGCCGCCGCCTCCGTCGCGATGCCCTGTCCCCAGGCCGCGGGGTCGATCCACCACCCGATCTCCATTGCCGGCTCGGCCACGCCGGGCAGCGTGCAGGAGACGAGCGAGACCAGGCCGGCGAACCGCTCACCGCGCAGGATCGCGCGCATGCCGAAGCCCTCGTCCTGCCACTGCCGCAGCGCGTGGCGGTGCCGTTCGCCGGCGTACTCGGCCGTCCACGGCCCGCTGCCGATGTGGCGCATCACACGCTCGTCGCGGGAGAGGCGGACGAGGTCGTCCGCGAAGCGCTCTTCCCAGGGCGGGAGCCTCAAGCGGGACGTGGTCAACACGCGGTCGTCAGGGGGGTCCGCGCCGATGTCGTGATCGTTCTTCATGGGGTGGCGGGAGCGATCTCGTTGTTGCGGATGTGCTCGTAGACGATGGACGTACGGACGTCGGCGACCTCGGGTCGCTCGGTGAGCCTGTCGATGACGAACGCGTACAGGCTGGCGTTGTCGGGGACGGCGACGTGCACGATGAAGTCCTCGGTCCCGGTCGTCACGTAGACGCCGAGCGTGTCGGGCAGCTCGCTGACCCAGTTGCGGAAGCCCTCGATGTTGCGCCGCGACGGCGGGCGGACACGGATGGCGATGAGGGCTTGGACGGGGCGTCCGATCGCGGCGAGGTCCACGTCGAGGATCGCGCCGCGGATGATCTTTCGCTGGCGCAGGGCGCGGGTGCGGTCCAGCGCCGTGGTCGGCGAGACGCCCACTGCCGCGGCCACGTCGCGATTGGACTTCCGTGCATCTGACTGCAGTTCCCGCAGGATCGCCTTATCAAGTTCGTCCATGACCGCCTGAATCTCGTGCTGTCCGACATAAATACGGATCTGTTGTTCAGCCCTCGTATGAGAACGTAGCATGGCGACCGATTTTCCGTACGAATGGATAGAGGTTGAGGAGAATGACCGACAACAGCGTCGCGGTCGTAGGCTTCGCGCCGGAGGAGATGGACCCCACCCAGCCGACCCGGGCGGCTCGCCTCAAATGGGTGATCGTGGTAAACGACGGGCTGCCCGCGGGCCGCGCGGTCAATGCGGCCGTCTGCGTGGCCGCCGCGACCTCGAGCGCGGTCACCGGCCTCCTGGGGGACGCCGCGATCGACGCGGACGGCAGCGCGCACCCGGGACTGCCCTGGGCGGGCTGCTCCGTCCTGGCCGCCGACACCGCCACCTTGCGTGCCATCCGCGGCAAGGCCGCGGCAGCCGTCGGCTGCTTCGTGGCCGACATGCCGTCCGCCGCGCAGCACACCCGCGTCTACGCCGACTATCTCGCCGCCATGAAGGAAGCGGTTGCCGAGGGCCTCGAGTACTACGCCGTCAGCATCGTGGGACCCCGCAACCGCGTCGACAAGATCGTGGGCCGGCTGCCTCTGATGCCCTGAGACGGGAGCCTCCACCTCCCGCCGGGCGTAGCGTCCCTGGTGCCCACAAATGTTCGCGAAAGCCACGAATCTCCGCGATATTGGATCTCGGCGATCAGGCGGTTGATGTCGCCACGGGCCCGGCGGCCAGGCTGAGCCGTTCGGCGGTGGGGGCAGCGGAGATCTCGTTCACATCTCCTCCCCGGAGGAGCTCATGACAGGACGGACTTCCACGGCCGAGAAAAGGGCGTCAGGGAAGCGGGCCGCGATCTCCAGCGCCCGTTCGGTGCTGGTGCAGTCGACGACGAAGTAGCCGGCCAGATGCTCCTTGGCCTCGACGCACGGGCCGTCCGCGGTCACGGGGACGCCGCCGCGTACCCGGATGGTCTTGCTGGTCACCGGGTCGGCCAGCGTTTCACCCCCGACCAGCTCGCCGGACTCGACGATCTCCTCGATCAGGGCTTCGGCCTGCGCGGTCAGTCCGGCACGGTCCTCTTCTGACATGGAGAGGGCCTCAGGGGTACGCAGGAAGGCGGGGTGGCCCCAGGTCTGGGCGCTGGTGTAGATCATCAGCAGGTAACGCACCATCTGCTCCCTCACGGTCGTGGTGCCTTTGACCATGGGTCGGAGCCTGGGACCGCGTCTCGACATCCTCCCGCGAGAAGATTCTCAGCCGTCCCCGCGCCGCTCTCCGGCGAACGGCCCGCGGGCCATGGTCGCCCCCATCAGCAGGGCCCTGCCCAGTGGCGTGAGCGTGTGGATCACGCTGGGGCCGGCCCGCTGGCTGACGATCAGACCCGCCTCCCGCAGCACCTGCGTGTGCTGGCTGACCGCGGGGGCGGAGATCTCGTGGCGGCGGGCGAGCTCGCTGGTGGTCGCCCCGTTCACGGTGGCACGCAGGATCGCGGCGCGGGTGGGGCCGAGCAGCCGCCCGATGGGGGTGCCCGGCTGCTGCTCGGAATGCTCCTTGTGCACCCCCAGCATCCGGTCCCGCTGGATCGGGTAGACCAGGACCTGCGGCAGGTCGGGGTCGGCCAGCGGCACGGGCGCGCCCCAGCAGAAGTACGAAGGAATCAGCACCAGTCCGCGCCCGCCGAGATGCACGTCGCGGTCCACCGGGTGACCCGCGACCGTCAGTACGGGCGACTCCCAGCTCATGGCCGGCCGGAAACTCGACAGCATGGCCTCGACGCCGCCCTCCAGGTACGCGCGCCCGCGCATGGCCCGGTCGGCGTCCACCATGCCCTGGATGTTCGACCAGTGCGGACGGAGGGCCGTGTCGAAGTACGTGTACAGGCCGTCCCGCAGGTCGTGGAAGGCGTCCTTGCGCCCGTCGGCCAGCCCCCACGCCCATGTCGGCGTCCTCGCGAGGCCGGCGAGCTTGTCCAGCTCCTGCCGGAGCAGCAGCCGCGGCGTGCTCAGCACGGCGTCCACTCCGGCATCCAGGCCGAGCGAGGAGTCGGGCGGGGTGAGGAAGTCGGGGATGAAGAGAGAGGTCCCGCGGTAGAGCGGCCCCAGCACGCGCCGCACGATGTCCAGCGCGTCCGACTTGGCGAGGCCGTCCCGGGCCTGGTGCCGCCACTCGGCGAACATGGCCTGGCCCCGGCGCCCCGCCAGCCGGCAGATGCTCAGCGCGATCTCCCACAGCGGATCGGCCGCCGGAACGATGCGAGTCCGCACGAGGTCGTCGCTCGTGAAATGAATCCGCAACATGTCTGTCGCCTCAAGCTGGGCTTTTAAGCTGTGACGTCACAGCGTAGACGCGCCGTCACGGCCTCGACACGATTATCGGCAAACTCATAGAAGGCGCGAGGGAAGCGACCACATGGCCGTACGGTTCCGGGTGCTCGGGCGCGTGGAGTTCACCGCAGACGGCAACGTGGTTGACCTGGGGAGCCGCCAGCGTGAGGTGCTCGCGCTCATGCTGCTCCGCGCCAACGACACGGTCACCGTGGGCCAGCTGGTCGAGGTCGCCTACGCCGACTCGGCGCCCGAGTCGGCACGACGGCAGATCCAGAACACCGTGGGACGCCTCCGCCGGACGCTGACCGCGGCCGGCTGCCCGGACGTGATCAAGACCATGCCGGGCGGCTACCTCCTCGAAGCCGGACCGGACACGCTCGACCTGCTCGAATACGCCGAGCACGTCGAAGCAGGCCGCCGGGCGGCCGCGGAGGGCAGGGATCAGCAGGCCATCGCGTCGCTGCGGCGCGGGCTGGCGCTGTGGCGGGGCCCGTTTCTGGCCGACATCGACGCCCCTGGGCTGGAGGCGGAGCAGTCCCACATGCGGGAGGCCCGCATGGCCGTCCACGAGGAGTGCGTGGAGCTGGAGTTGCGACTCGGCCGGCACCGCGAGCTGCTGTCCGAGCTGGCTGCGGTCACCGCTGAGCATCCGCTGTGCGAGCGGATGTGGGAGCTGCGCATGCTCGCCCTCTACCGGTGCGGTGCCAAGGCGGAGGCGCTGGCGCTCTACCAGGACGCCAGGATGATCTTCCTGGAGGAGCTCGGCCTCGAACCGGGCCGCCGGCTCAAGCGGCTGGAACAGGCCATACTCGCCGACGACCCGGCACTCGACCTCGACCGGCGCCCCGGTCAGCTGCCACCGGACGTGCCCGGCTTCACCGGACGGGACGAGGCCAAGTCCACGCTGGAAGCGGTCTTGCCGCCCAGCCCCGCGCGAGCGACGCCCGTCATCGTCATCACGGGCAAGGCCGGGGTGGGCAAGACCGCCCTCGCCGTCCACGTGGCTCACCGCCTGCGCGAATCTTTCCCCGACGGCCAGCTGTTCGCCGCACTGCGTGACGTACGAGGTCGCCGGGTGCCGCCCGGGGACGTGCTCGCCCAGTTCCTGCGCGCGCTCGGCGAGCCGGCCCAGGAGCTCCCCGACGGCGTGCACGAACGCGCGGCGAGGTTCCGGGACTGCTTGGCACGACGGCGGGTGCTGGTCGTGCTGGATGACGCGGTCGACGAGGCGCAGGTTGGTCCCCTGCTCCCCGGCGGCGCGGAGTGTGCCGTGCTGGTCACCAGCAGATCCAAGCCGGCCCTGGCCGGCATGGCCCACCTCAAGCTGGAAGAGCTGGAGCCGCTCCAGGCCATGGCCTTCCTCGCCGGGGTCGCCGGTGCCGACCGAGTGTCCTCCGAGCCGCAGGCCGCACACGAGCTCATCCGGCTGTGCGGGGGCCTCCCGCTGGCGCTCAGGATCGTTGGTGCCAGGCTCGCCGGCCGGCGGATCGTCCACATGGTGGAACGACTCAAGGACGTGCGGCGGCAGCTCGGTGATCTCGAGGACCTGGAGGTACGCGGCAGCATCGCGCTGTCGGCGGAAGAACTCGACCCGGCCGCGCTCCGGCTGCTGTGCGCGCTCGCCCATGGCGACACCCCGGAGCTCCCAGACTGGACCGCACTCGCCGCCGGCGGAACCCAGGATCTGCTCGACAGCCTGGTCGACGCCCAGCTCCTCCAGGTGGCCGGGCCCTTGCGGTATCGCCTCCATGACGTCGTCCGCGACTACGCCCGCGACCTCGGCGAGCCCGAGTCGATGCCCCGCGTGCTCGGCGGCTGGCTGGCGCTGGTCGAACGGGCACACCACACCGTCTACGGGGGCGACTACGCGATCCTGCACGGCACAGCCGCCCGCTGGCAGCCACCCGGCGTGGACATCGTCGACGCCGACCCCCTCACCTGGTACGAGACCGAACGCCCGAACATCCTCGCCGCCGTCCGCCAAGCCGCCGCCCTCGGCCTCGACGAGCTGTGCTGGGACCTGGCCGTCAGCGCAGCATCGCTCTTCCAGACCCGCGGACACTACGACGAATGGGAAGAAACCCACCGAATCGCCCTCGCCGCCACCCGCGCCGCGGGCAACACCCGCGGCTCCGCCGCCCTCCTCACCGGAATCGGCCTGCTCGAGGCTCACCGGCACCGCTACGGACCCGCCGCCGCAGCCGTCGACGAAGCCCTCGAGCTCTTCGAACGCTGCGCCGACCAGCACGGCTGGGGCCTGGCGAGCTCGGTCGCCGCTTTCACCGCAGGCATGCGAGGTCTCTACGCCGAGGCGGTCGACCGGTGCGGGCACGCGCTCGACGCGGTACGCCAGGCAGGTGACACCGGTGCGGAGATCTTCGTACTGCGCCTGCTCGGCCAGCTCCTGCTGGACGTCGGCCACTCCGCCCGCACGTACCAGGATGATCCGGAGGTCGTCTACCGGATCGGTGAGCTGCTGCTCGCCTCGGGACGGCTGTACGAGGCGGAGCAGGCGTTCACCGACCTGCTCTCCACCGTCACCGACCTCGAGGACCTGTGCGGCGAGGCCTTCGCCCGCTACGGCCTCGGCTACCTGCACCTCGAACGGAATCGCCACAACGCCGGCGAGGAGTACCTCCACCAGGCCATCGAGCTGGCGAGCGCGGTGGACGAGCCGCTGGTCGAGGCCAAGGCGTGGCTGGCGCTCGGCGCGGCCAGCCGGTCACGCGGCAACCACGAGGCGGCGCTGCACCGGTTCGGGCGGGCGGAGCAGCTGGCGCAGGCCATCGGCGCGCCCCTCTGGGAAGCGCGCGCCCTACGCCAGGCCGCCAGGGTGCACAGCGAACGCGGCAGCGAGGCGTCGGCCGCCGCGGCGCGTGCCCGGCTGGGCGAGCTCATCGCCGCACTCGGCGCCACCGCCTCCGACATCGACGCCGGAGTCCCCTCGCCGCAGCTCTCCTGACCGGCCCTTCCAACCTCAGGCGGGCAGGGCCGCCAGCAAGCCCGCGGCGAGGCCGAGCCGTGGACCCGGCCGTCCTTCATCGACAAGATCGTGGCCCTGCAACGACAGCGGCAGCTGCAGTCGATCACCGCCGAGCCGCACGTGCAGTTCTTCGACCGCTCCCCTCTTTGCACCCACGCTCTCAGCACCTGGGTCGGACACCCGATCTCCTCGGCCCTGTCCACCGAGATCGACAGGATCACCCACGAGCAGATCTACGACCGGCACGTGTTCTTCGTCCGCAATCTCGGCTTCTGCGAACCGACGGAGGCTCGCAAGATCAGCTTCGAAGACTCGCTGGAGTTCGAACGCCTCCACGAGCAGACCTACCGCGCCTTCGGCTACCAGCTCATCGACATCCCCGCCGGACCGCTCGCCGGACGCGTAGCCACCATCCGCGCCCTGATCTCCCAACTCGCGAAGAATCCCGCAACCTTCTGACAACTTCTGACATCCCATGATGCATGAGATTTCGGATGACTCTCGGAACACTTCTGCTGACCGCCGTCACACTGATCGCGCAGCCGGCGTCGGCTGCCGCCCCGACCACGATCGCGTACGCGCAGCGAACGCAGACCTGGGAACTGGTGTTGACCAACGGCGACGTGGTGGAGGTGCCGGAGGCACTCACCAAGGCGCCCAAGGACGCGCTCAGCGCCGGCAAGGAGGCGCCGTTCCTGGTCAGCGGTGATGGGCGGCATCTCTTCTATTACCGCACGTCGGATGGGCTGTTCGTCAGGCGGACTCTGAACGGCGAGGAAAGGGTGGTGTCCCGGAGGATCACCGTGCACACCATCGAAGAGGAGTGGCCGCTCGTTTCGGACGACGGCGGTTACGTGATCACAGAAACCTCGGCTCCGGGTTTGGGGGTCTTCATAGACCTGCGGAACGGCAAGGTGTTGCCCCCACCGGAGAAGACGGATACGTGGGGCTTCGGGGGATTCAGCCCGGACAGCAAGCGGCTGCTGCTGGGAGGGGATCGGGTGGTGGTGTTCGACCGAGGACTGCGGGCACGGATGCGGCTGAAGACGCGGCTGTCGCCGATGGCGCTGGCGAACGACTACATCACGACCGCGGTGCCTGTCGGCACCTGGGGCAAGGTCCGCAAACTGCGCCTGCTCAACCTGCGCACGGGCCGCGCGGGCGGCACGGTGACCGTGCCGCTGCCGCGCGGGCAGTACATCGACGACCTCGACTTCGACCGGGCGGGCCGCCTGATCGTCCGCTCGAAGACCAAGACCGGGGTGGCGATCTACCGGGTCTCGAAGGCGACCGGCAAGGCCACGCTGCTCCGGACGATGACGAGGCCTGATGTCGACGCCTGGGTGCTTCCCGGGGACGGCTCGTACGAGCTGTGGACGGGGAGGAAGGTATACCGGGGATAAGACGATCTCCGCCCCCGGACGATCAGTCCCCGCCGACGGACACGAACCCCGTCCCGGCCCGGTAGTTCGGCGACTGATGCCGGAAGTAGGTGTTGTAGACCTCGCAGTAGCGCCCCCCACGGGCCAGCAACGCCGCGTGATCGCCTTCCTCCACGATCCGCCCGTGGTCGAGCACGATGATCCGGTCGACGTGCTCGATCGTGGACAGCCGATGCGCGATGACGATCGAGGTGCGCCCGGCCAGCACCAGATCCAGCCCCTCCTGGATCTGCGCCTCGGTCAGCGGATCCACGCTCGCGGTGGCCTCGTCGAGCACCACGATCGCCGGGTCCTGGATGAGCAGCCGGGCCAGCGCGACGAGCTGCCGCTGACCCATGGACAGTGCCCGCCCGTGCTCGCCCACATCCGTCTCCAGCCCGTTGGGCAGGGCCTCGATCCAGTCGCCGCCGCCCACGGCGGCCGCAGCCGCGCGAACCTCCTCATCGGTGGCTTCTGCCCGCGGATAGCGGATGTTGTCCGCGACCGTGCCGCTGAACAGGAACGGCGCCTGCGGCACCGCGCCGATCTGCCGGCGGTAGCTCCCCAGCTCCAGGCCGCGGATGTCCTGCCCGTCGATCAGCAGCCGCCCTTCCTGGAACTCGTAGAACCGGGTGATCAGCTTGCTGAGCGTCGACTTGCCTGCCCCGGTGTGTCCCACGAGCGCCACCGTCTCCCCGGCCTCGATGGCCAGGTCGAAGTCACGCAGGACGGGATTGCCGGGATCGTAGCCGAAGGTCACGCCCTGGAACTCGATGCGTCCCGCCAGCCTCGCGGCCGGCCGCGGATCGTGCTGCACCACCCTGGGCGGCGCGTCGATCAGCGCGAAGACCCGCTCGGACGCCGACAACCCCTGCTGGAACTGCGACCAGAACGCGGCGATGGACGTCAACGGGAACCAGAAGAGCGAGACACCCTGCAGGAACAGATACCAGTCACCCGCCGACAGCCCACCCGCCAGCACCCTCTCCCCGCCCAGCTGGACGAGGACGACCGTCGCGAGCCCGGCCACCATGAACAGCACGGGGAAGATGGTGGAGAAGACGAACCCCTGCCTGAGCGTCACCTGGTAGCTCTGCCGGTTGATGGGCCGGAACTCCTCGTAGACCTGCCGCTCCTGCCGGAAGTTCTTGGCGACCGCGATCCCGCCCATGGTCTCCTGCAGGTTGGCGTTGACCCGGCTCAGCGACCGCTGCGCCCTGCGCGTGCTGACCCTGGCCATCCGGCGGAACACCAGCGCCAGCCCCACGACGATCGGCACCACCAGCAAGGTCACCAGAGCCAGCTCCACGCTCCGCACGAACAGCAGCACCGTGACGAACCCCACCATCAGCACCTGGCTGATCAGGTCCATCGTCAGCGTGGACACGGTGGCGAAGTCGTCGGTGTCGGACGTCACCCGGCTGACGATCTTCCCGGACGGCGTCTCGTCGTAGAACGACAGGTCCCGCTCCAGCACCGCGTCGAACGCGTCCTCCCGCAGGCGCAGCACGACGTCCCCGGTGACCTGCGCGCTGTACTTCTGCCGGACGAAGTTGAACACCCAGGAGAGCGCCCCGGCGAGGAGGATCGCCGCCGTGAGCATCCATCCGACCTGGCCGATCGTGCCGTCCGCGATCGCGTCGACCGCCAGGCTGCCCAGCGCCGGGATGGCCGCCTGACCGGCCGACACCAGCACGATCATCGTGGCGACGAGGACCATCGCCCCGAACTTCGGCCGGAAGTACGACATGATGCGTCGCAGCAGGTCGCGGTCGTTGTACGTGCGGTCGTAGTCCTCGGCGTCGAGGCCGTCCATGAGGAAGCCCATCAGCGCACCCCTTCCTGCTCAGCAACCATGGAAGGCTCGGTCTCCTGAACCTCGTCCCCCAGCTCGACCTCGTCGTAGTGGGCGAAGACGCGCCGGTAGAGCCGGCTTCGCGCGATCAGCTCGTCATGCGTGCCGAAGTCGACGACCTGGCCCCGTCTGAGCAACAACACCTTGTCCGCCCACCGGATCTGCGAGAGCCGGTGGGTGATCAGCAGGGTCGTCCGCCCTTCGAGGATCCGCCCGATGGCCTGCTGGATCTTGTCCTCCGTCGCCGAGTCGATGGCGCTGGTGGAGTCGTCCAGCACGAGAATCGCCGGATCGGTCAGTAGGGCGCGCGCGATGGCCAGGCGCTGCCGCTGCCCGCCGGAGAGGGTGACGCCTCGCTCGCCGATGACGGTGTCGTAGCCCTCGTCGAGCTCGCCGATGAACTCGGCGGCCTGGGCATCCTCCGCCGCCCTGACCACCGCCTCCTGATCGGCCCGCTGCCCCAGGCTGAAGGCGATGTTCTCGGTCACGGACCGCGAGAACAGCACGATGTCCTGCTCGATCGTGGAGATCTGCGACCGCAGCGAGTCCAGGTCCCAGTCGCGTACGTCCACGCCGTCGACCAGGATCCGGCCGCCCGTGACGTCGTAGATCCGCGGAACCAGCTTGGTGAGCGTGCTCTTCCCCGACCCGGTCTCGCCGACGATCGCCACCGTCTCCCCCGGCCGCACGGTGAACGTCACGCCCCGCAGCGCGGGGTCCTCGTCCTTCTCGTATCCGAAGGTGACGTCCTCGAAGACGATCTCCCCGCTGATCGGCGCGGCATGCCCGTCCACCCGCTGCTCGATCTCGCTCTCGGAGGTCATGATGCTGAGAATCCTTCGCGACGACACGATCCCGATCTGGATCAGCGAGAACGTGAAGAGCGACATCTGGGTCGGGAACCCGAGCATCCCCATGAGCCCCATGAACGCCACGAGCTCCCCGATGGTGATCGCCCCGATGCCCTGCAGATAGAGCCCGTGCCACAACGCGCCCGCCATCGCGACGGAGAAGAGCAACGTAGGCAGATAACGAGCCTGGACGAGCCCGTTCCGTACGAACGAGTCCCGGTAACGCCGCGCGTTGGCCCGGAACCGCAGCCGCTCCTGCCCCTCCTGCGCGGTCACCTTGATCACCTCGATGCCCCGCACCGCCTGGTTGAGGCCGGCATTGAGATCCCCGAACTGCTCCCGCATCCGGGTCGCCACCGGGTTGAGCTGCCTCATGTAGTGCCAGAGCGCGATCACGAAGACGACCGCGAAGACGCCCGGCGCCAGCAGCAGCCGCGGATCGATGGCGGCGATGAAGAACAGCGGCACGATCCCGGTGAGCCCCGAGTCCACGATCAGGTCCACACCCGGCGTGATCATGATGGACAACTGCCGGATGTCATTGGCGGCCCGGGCCATCAGATCCCCGACCCGCTGCCGGTTGTGGAAGGTCTGGCTCTTGCCGAGCAGGCTCACGTACAGCTCATCCCGCGCGTCCCGCTCCAGCCGCTTGGCCAGGACCTCGCTGGACATCCGCGCGACGAGATCGAACAGCCCCCGGGCGGCCACGATGGCCAGCAACGCCAGCGCGATGAGCCCGAGCGCGTCCATCGGGTGGTCCCGCTCCCCCAGGACCGCGTCGAAGGCGTCGCCGATGAACTGCGGCACCATGGCGTTGAGCACCGTCATGACCACCGACCCGCCGAGGAACCCGAGCAGGGCGAGCGGATGACGCCGCAGATGGGACCAGAGCCAGACCACCGGCCCACGCCGGTTGTAGCGTGGCCCGGAAACGGAGAACTCCGACGTGCTGGTGGTCACAGACACCGCCCCCGATGCGGCTAGGTGAAACTCCGACCCCGCTTTCTATCACCGGCCACCGACAGTTTCCCAACGGTTTTCTCCGCCCCCGGACCCGCGGGCCACCTCGGACGGCGGCGCGAGGGCCGTGCGGGTTGCGGACGAGCTGACCGAGCCGTAGGCATTGTGCTGAACTGTCCGGCATGGAGTATCGCCGATTCCTCGACTGCCTCGCGGCAGACTTCTCCCGCCTGCGGGCCCTCGCACCGGCCGACCCCGCCGCGCCCGTGCCGAGCTGCCCCGGCTGGACGGTCGCGGACCTGACCCACCACGTCGGCGAGGTGTACCTGCACAAGACCCTCGCCATCCGCGACGGCGCCGAGCCCGACCCATGGCCGCCGAAGGAGCTCGCGGACGAGGAGCCGGTCGCGCTGCTCGACCGGGCGTACGCCGCGTTGCTCGAGCAGTTCGCCGCCACGAGCCGGAGGACCCGGCCGGCTCCTGGTACACCCCTGACCAGACCGTCGGCTTCTGGATCCGGCGGATGGCGCAGGAAACGGTCATCCACCGCATCGACGCCGAGCTCGGCACCGGGCAGCCGGTGGCGCCCGTCCCGGACGACCTCGCCGTCGACGGTATCGACGAGCTGCTCAAGGTCTTCGTGGCGTACAGCGTCGCCGAGTGGGGCGACTACTTCACCGAGATCCTGGGCGGCTCGCCGGGCCGAACGTACGCGGTGCGGACCGACGGCGCGGCGTGGACGGTGCGGACCGGCCCAGCGCTGTTCACCGTCGAGGACGGCACCGGCGCCGACGCGGCCGACGTGACCGTGAGCGGCCCGCCGACGGCCGTGCTGCGCTGGGTGTGGAACCGGGGGGACATCGGGATCACCGTCGAGGGCGCCCCGGAGGCGGTCGAGGAGCTGCGGCGCTGCATCGTCATGGCGACGCAGTGAAGAGTCATGCAGACGCGGTGCAGAGCTCCGGGCCTCGGCGATCATCGTCCGCAGGAGCACGATCTCCGCAGTCCGGCCGATCATTGCCCTGACCTTGCCTGACCACCAGTTGCCCGACGACGCGCCCCTGGACGTCGAAGTGATCAAGGAGCTGCTGCGCCTCAACTTCGGCACCGACTACGGCCTCAGTGAGGTCCGCTGGAAGTCGCGATTCCACTGACGAGCGGCAGGCGCCCGCCTACCGCGTCGGCCGGGTCCTCCTGGCCGGCGACGCCGCCCACGTGCACTCCCCGGCAGGCGCCCTGGGCATGAACACGGGGTTGCAGGGCGCCGCGAATCTGGGCTGGAAGCTCGTGGCCGTGCTGCGCGACGGCGCCGGAACCGTCGTCAGCAACATCCGCCCGCTGTCCGGCAAGGCGGCTGCCATGATCTCCGGCATCGGCATCGCCTACCAAGCCCCGCGGGACGCGCACAAGCTGACCGCACGACGAGGCCGCCCTCAGCGCCGCGCTGACCTCCTGGGCGGGACTTCGGGACGGGTGAACCGCCCCCACAGCGAGAACCTGATTGCCCGCATCGGGGGAAAGGAGGTGACGAGACCCGAGAACGGAGCGCAAGAGGTTGATGGCCGACATAGAGCCGGACGACGCGGAGGTGATCGAGCATGCCCGCCGCGACCCCGCCGCGTTCTCGACGCTGTTCGACCGGCACGCGCCCGAGCTGCACCGATACGTGACCCGGCGGTTAGGCGATTCCTTGGCCGACGACGTCGTGGCAGAGACGTTCCTCGCCGCGTTCCGGCGGCTGGGCCGCTACGACACCGCCCACCGCGACGCCCGCCCCTGGTTGTACGGCATCGCCGCCAACCTCATAGGCAAGCACCGGCGCGCGGAGGTCAGGGCGTACCGAGCACTGGCCAGGAGCGGCGTGGACCCGGTCGCGGAGAGTTACGCCGAGCGGGTGGAGTCCCGGGTGTCGGCGAGGGCGGCGCACCGCGACCTGGCCGGCGCGCTGGCAGTGCTGTCGCCGGAGGACCGGGAGGTGCTGTTGCTGATCGCCTGGGCGGATCTCAGCTATGAGGGGGTTGCCAGGGCGCTGGGGATCCCCGTCGGCACCGTGCGTTCCCGGTTGCACCGAGCCAGGAGGAAGACCCGTGCCGCCCTGGGCGGCGTCGACCCGTCCGCCGTCACCGTCGAGGAGAAGGGGAACGCCCGTGGATGACCTGAAGCTGCTGGGAGAGCTGCGGGCGGACGCCCCGGAGCCGGACACCGCCCGCCTGCACGCCCTGCGCCGCCGCGTCGAGGGCGCGCGACGGCCGGCGAAGCGGCGGCGGCTCTGGCTGGCGCCGTCGCTGCTGGCGGCCGCGACGGCCGCCGCCGGGGCGATCGTGCTGGTGAGTGGCGTCGAGCGGTCCACCGCACCGCTTCCCGTCATCGTGGAGACCGTTCCCATGAAGGCCGAGGTGGTGTTGCGGCAAGCGGCTCTCGCGGCCGAGCGGCGCCGGGCGGACCGCGCGCCGCGCGCTGACCAGTGGATGTACCGCAAGGTCGCCGTCAAGCAGCCCGGTGACGACCCCGCGGCCGTCCAGGAGTATTGGACCAGGTACGACGGCACCGAGCAGGCGTTCCGCCTCGACGGCGGACCGATGGAGCGGCGCGTCGTCAAGCTCGACCCGGACGACGACGACCTGACGCCGCAGCAGTACGCCGCCAGGCTGGCCCGGCTGCCCACCGATCCGGACAAGCTGCTGGCGCACGTCAAGGGTGACCGGCACTGGGCGGACAAGCCGAAGGACGACCCCGGCGACGCGGAGAGCCCGGACGCGCGGGCGTTCCGCGTGTTGTCGGTCTACCTTGACCAGGAGATCCCCATGCCTCCCAAGCTGGAGGCGGCGATCTTCCGTGCGCTCGCGAAGATCCCGGGCGTCCGGGTGGACATGGGCGTGCACGACGCGGCGAACCGGGCCGGGGTCGGCATCTCCTACGACGTCGACAGCCGGCGGGATGCGGAAGGGCGGCTCGTGTCGCGGTCCTATGTGGTGCTGGACGCCACCACGTACCGCTATCTCGGCAGGCGGGTGGACAACCTGCAGGACGACGTCCTCGGCGGCGAGCTGATTGCCGCGAAGGGCACCTACTACGCCAGCGCCGAGCTCGCCTCTGGCGTGGTCGACGAGCCCGGCCAGGCGCCGTCCTAGAGTGCTCAGTCGGTGAGGGACCGGGCGGCCTTCAGTGAGTCCTCGACGGCTTGGGGGATGTCGAGGACGGGGAAGGTGACGTGGCGTATCACGCGGTGCCGATCGATCACGAAGACGGCCGATGCCTTCCGCGGCGGCGAAGGCCGCCTGCTCGTCGGGACGCTGCGTGCTCACGCCGTGGACGGCCGCACCGGCGGCGGCGAACTCGGCCGCCCGGTCCCTGAACAGGCGGTTCTCCAGCGTGCAGCCCGCCGCGCCGGGCACCTGGTCCCAGTCCGGCGGCAGGGGGGCGGGCACGCCGGTCGCGGGGCGCTGCTCGAC
>NZ_VCKY01000212.1 GCF_005889735.1 Nonomuraea turkmeniaca | reverse complement strand
CACCCAGCACCTGCCGCTCGCCGTGCTGGCCCGCGGCGGCTCACTCTCCGAGGCCTGGCGCGAGCTGGACGCCTGGCGTCACTCGGACGCCGACAGCGGGCCGATCGACCCCGACGACCTGCACGCGGCGCTGCGGCGCAGCCCTGACCGGGCGGCGTTCGCGCCCGACAAGGTGGCGCTCGACCGGGTGCTGGGTGCGCCGGAGTGGTGCACGTTCCCCCATCCCACGCAGCACCGGCTGGCCAGGGCGGCGCGCTACGAGCATCCGGTGCTGGTGGTCGGCGGCGCGGGCACCGGCAAGACCGTCATCGCCCTGCACCGCGCCGCCCACCTCGCCGCGAACGGCCGTGGTCCCGTCCTGCTCATCACGTCCTCGCAGAGCCTGGCCGAGGACCTGTCGGCCAGGCTGGACCTGCTGATCGAGGACGAGGTCATCCGTAAACGGGTCGAAGTGGACAACGCCGAACGCCTGGCCATGCGCATCGTGACCGACGCGGAGGGCCGCCGCCCGCCGCTGGTCGGCCCGGGGTCGCGGACGCTGGCCCAGCTGACGGACGAGGCGCTCAGGCTGCTGTCGCTCACGACCGGCGATCTGCTCGACGACGTGGAGCCGGAGCGCAAGCCGTACCGTCACATCGTTGTGGACGAGGCGCAGGACATCAGCCCGGCGCAGTGGCGGCTGCTGCGGGCGGCGGTGCCGCGCGCGCACGACGACCTGTTCATCGTGGGCGATCCGCACCAGCGCGTCACCGACACGCGGGTGGCGCTGGGCACCGTCGGCATCCCCGCCGTCCAGCACACGTTGAAGGTCTCCTATCGGCTGCCGCAGGAGCTGCTGTCCTTCGTGGTCCGGCTGCGCGGCGGCGGTCCCACGACCGGCCTGGTCAGGGGCGCGGCCGAGATGTACGGCTACCGCGCCACGCACAACGGCGAACGCCCGATGATCAGGGCGTACGACTCGCCCGAGTCGGAGCTGGCCGGGCTGCGGTCCACGATCGAACAGTGGCTGGCCGACGGCGTGCCCGCCGGCGAGATCGCCGTCGGCGCGCGTACCACCCGGCTCGTCCGGCAGGCCAAGAAGGCGCTGGCGGGGCTGGACGTGCGGGCTGCGACCTTCCAGCATCTGAAGGGCCTGGAGTTCGAGCGGGT
The DNA here is from genome assembly GCF_005889735.1 of Nonomuraea turkmeniaca. GTDB lineage: Bacteria > Actinomycetota > Actinomycetes > Streptosporangiales > Streptosporangiaceae > Nonomuraea > Nonomuraea turkmeniaca. Next base: position 17,537 of record NZ_VCKY01000212.1, on the reverse strand, counting down.
GGCGCTCATCGGCGTGGCGGAGGGCGTGGTTCCCGAGCCGCCGCCGGAAGAACCTGCCGCACGGGCTCGAGCCCTGCAGCGTGAACGGAGCATACTGTTCGTCGCCTGCACGCGAGCGCGGGCGATGCTCTATATCTCCCATTCCGGAAGAGGCAGCCCCTTTATACCCCTCTGATCACATAGTCTGAACTGCGGATACTTCCCTTTGCCGGTTGGACCTCAATGAACCTCAGCCTGAGCGACCTCGCGCCACCCGTGCGCTGGACCTCCCCTGGTCAAATCGCGCCGATCGTGGAGGAGCCCCAGCTGCCCGAGGCCTGGTGGCAGGCGATCCCCCTCGACCGAGCGTGCGCCATCGTCGGCACCCAGACCGTGGCGGGCCACCTGGCCGATCTTGCCGTGGCCTACTGGGGCCACCTGCTGCTCGGCGACATCCTGCCGCTGGTGCGTTTCTCCGACCCCGCCGAGGCCGAGCGCACGCCGGAGTCGCTGGGCAAGGACGTCGTGCAGAAGTTGTTCACCGGCGTGTTCGAGCGGCTGCTCGAGCCGGTGCCCGAGGCCGTGCCCGCGCCGTCCCGGCCGGACCTGCCGCTGCCCGAGGTGATCGACGCGTTGTTCGCGGCGCTGGACGAGCGGCAGCGGGCCATCGCCCGCGACCGGCTGTACGCGGCGCAGCGGGCCACGCTCGACGAGTTGGCGCAGCGGTTCTCGGTGACGCGGGAGCGGATCAGGCAGATCGAGCGCGACCTGCGTGACCACGTGGAGGCCTGGCTGGCCGGCCCCGACGCGGCGGCGCTGGTGGCGCATGTGGCGTGGCTGCGTACCCGGCTGGGCTCCGCCGTCCCGGCCGACGACCTGCAGGCGGCCGTGCCGTGGCACCGGGCCGAGCTGCGTGCCCTCGGGATCCCCGCGTGGCGGTTCGTGCGTACGCTGCTCACCGGCTATGAGCAGTCCGACGGCTGGCTCGTCGCCGGCGGGGCCGACGAGCTCCGCGAGAAGACGCGCCAGCTGTTCGCCGACGGGCCACGCCCGCTCGGCGAGGCCGTGTCCATGGTGGCTCAGCTCGGCGTGCGCGAGGACGTGGCCGAGCGGTGGATCCTGGCCGTGCCGCAGCTGCGCGTGCTCGGCCAGCACGTGGTGCCGTGGCCGCGCAGCATCAACGAGAAGGCCGAGGCGGTGCTGGCGGTGGCGGGCTCGCCGCTGTCGCCCGAGGAGATCCAGGAGCGCATCGGCGAGGACTACAGCCTGGTCGGCATCCGCAACCAGCTCACCGCGGACGAGCGCTTCATGCGGGTGGACAGGAACAAGTACGGGCTGGCCCGGTGGGGCGGCGACGAGTACCTGGGGATCAGGGAGATGATCGCCAGGGAGATCGAGCGGGCCGGCGGCGAGGCCTCGGTGAGCACGATCGTGACGAACCTGACCGCACGGTACGACGTCAGCGAGAGCTCGGTGCGGGCGTACTCCGGCGGGCCCGGGTTCGAGCGCACGCAGCGGGGCTGGATCCGCGTGGCGGGCACCTCGCCGAGCGGGGAGGCGGAGCCGTACCAGCCGCGCAAGGACGTCTCGCTGACCCGGCGCAGCTTCCGCTCCCGCGACGGGCGTTGGTGGCATCGGGTGGACGTCAACGCCGAGCACCTGCGCGGGTCGGGGTCGCCGTTGCCGACGGGGTTCGCGGCGTACCTGGGCATGGCTCCCGGCGGGCAGCTGACCGCCTCCGCGCCGTCCGGTGACGTGGTGATCAGCTGGCACAACCAGCCGACGATGGGCTCGATCAGGAATGTCCTGGCCGAGTACAAGGCCAGCGACGGGGACCATGTCTTCCTCACCGTGTCGGACGGCGGCGAGCTGCTGACCCGCCACCTGCCGGCCGCGCCCGTCGGGATGCCGCCCATAAACCGCGCGCTCTACCTGTTCGGCTACACCGCTCCGGTCAGCTCGGAGATGGAGGGCCTGCGGCTGATCGGAGCGAGGATCGGGCTGCCCGACACGGCCACCCGTGAGGAGATCCTGGGCAGGCTGCGCGAGCGCGGCGACAGGGACATCCTCGGCTTCCTGGGCGCGTGAGATCCGGCGATCCGGTTCGGGCTAAGCTCGGGAGATGTTGCGGATCTACGACACGCGGACCAGGCAGGTCGAGGAGCTCGCTCCCGGGCGGGCGGTGCGGATGTACACCTGCGGGCCGACGGTCTACCGCTACGCGCACGTGGGCAACCTGCGCACCTACCTGCTGTCCGACCTGATCAGGCGGGTGCTCGAGCGGCGGCGGACGCGCATGCTGGCCTGCCAGAACATCACCGACGTCGGCCACCTGACCGACTCCGGGGTCGACAAGGTCGTGGAGCAGGCCCACGCGGAGGGGCGTTCCGTGCGGGAGCTGGCCCGCTTCTACGAGGACGCCTTCAGGAACGACACGGCCGCGCTCAACCTCCGTCCGCCGGAGCACACGCCGCGCGCGAGCGAGACGATCGACCTGATGATCGAGCTGATCGCCAAGCTGGTCGAGAAGGGGCACGCGTATGTGGTGCCGGACGGGTCGGTGTTCTTTGACGTACGGACATTTCCCACTTACGGCGAAATTTCCGGCAATCGCCTGGATGCCCTGAAGCCGGCCCACCGCGTCGACACCGTCGACCCGCGCAAACGCTTCCACGCCGACTGGGCCCTGTGGAAACCCGCCGAAGGCGAGCTGACCTGGGAGACGCCATGGGGCCGCGGGTTCCCTGGGTGGCACGTCGAGTGCTCGGCCATGTCGCTGCGGTTTCTCGGGGCGCCCTTCGACCTCCACACCGGTGGGATCGACCTGCGTTTCCCCCACCACGAGGACGAGCGGGCCCAGTCCAACGCGGCGGCTGAGCAGGAGGTGGTGCGGCACTGGGTGCACGGGGAGCATCTGCTGTTCGACGGGCGCAAGATGGCGAAGTCCACGGGGAACGTGGTGCTGCTGTCGGACGTGGTGGCGGCCGGGCTCGACCCGCTCGCCGTGCGGATGGCGTTCCTGGAGCATCGGTACCGGCAGCAGATGAACCTGACGTGGGACACGCTGCGGGCGGCCGACCGCACGGTGCGGCGATGGCGCGCACGGGTGGCCGAGTGGGCCGAGTCGCCGAGCGCGCCGATGGCGTCCGCGTACGTGGAGCGGCTGGAGGCCGCCTTCGACGACGACCTCGACACGCCCGGGGCGCTGCGGGTGCTGCGCGAGCTGGAGCGGGACGAGTCGGTGGCGCCAGGGGCGAAGTTCGAGTCGTTCCTGCATGTGGACCAGCTGCTCGGGCTGGATCTCTCCACGGACATCGGCAAGGTGCCCGTGATGCCCGCGGGGGCCGGGGAGCTCCTGGAGGCGCGGGCCCGGGCGCGCGATGCCAAGGATTGGAAGGAGGCGGACCGCTTGCGGGACGAACTGGCCACCCTGGGCGTCCGCGTCTCCGACACCCCCGAAGGCCAAACCTGGACCTGACACCCACACACCTGCACACCGCCACCCGCCGCGCCGCCCAGGCGCCCGCCGCGCACCACCGAACGATGTGCCCGTCGGCCCCGCTGGGCCGGCGCGGCGCGCTCCTCGGCCATGGGAAATCCCCCTGAGGACCCCAGCCGTCTACGGCGGGTGAAATGTCCGCCGCCTCCTGTAATCAAGCACCTCAAAGTCCCCTGCGAAGGACCGTGAAGTCGGCCGGAGGAGTGAGCGCGGGCTGTCAGACTTAGTGCCAGTTCGGCAAGATGGAGGTGTCGGTGAGGCCCTATGCGTGGATGCCGCGGCCGTTGCGGTGGTTCGCTCGGGTGTTGACCGTTCTTCTCGCCCTGGCGCTCGTGCTGGCCGGCGTCCTCGTCTACACCGTGCGGAAGTCGTTCCCGCAGGTTGATGGATCGCTGCGGCTACCCGGCTTATCCGGAAATGTGGATATTTATCGCGATAAGTGGGGAATTCCGCACGTCTATGCCGACAACCCCGCCGACCTCTTCATGGCCCAGGGGTTCGTCCACGCCCAGGACCGCTTCTACGAGATGGACTTCCGCCGTCACATGACGGCCGGCCGTCTCTCGGAGCTCTTCGGCAAGGCCACCCTCGGCACCGACAAGGCGCTCAGGACCATGGGCTGGCGCAGGGTCGCCGAGCGGGAGCTGCCCGAGCTGGCCAAGCAGACCCAGGACTCCCTCGACGCGTACGCCAAGGGCGTGAACGCCTGGCTCGCCGCCAACCCCAACGCCTCCGACCGCAGCCTCGAATACTCGGTTCTCAAGCTCCAGAACGGCGACTACAAGCCGGAGCCGTGGACCGCGGTCGACTCGCTGGCCTGGCTGAAGGCCATGGCCTGGGACCTGCGCTCCAACATGGAAGACGAGATCGACCGCGCGCTGATCGCCGCCAAGCTGCCCAGGGAGCGGGTCGAGCAGCTCTACCCCGGCTACCCGTACGACCGCCACTCCCCCATCGTCACCGAGGGCACCATCAACGAGGACCGCTTCGACCAGCGGGCCGAGCCCAGGCTGCGCGCCGGCGTCGGCGCGCTGACTCAAGCGGCCCAGACGCTGGACGCCGTGCCGAACACGATCGGCACCGAGGACCGCGAGGGCGTCGGGTCGAACTCGTGGGTGATCTCCGGCGAGCACACCGCCAGTGGCAAGCCGCTGCTGGCCAACGACCCGCACCTGTCCCCGCAGATGCCGTCCGTCTGGTACCAGGCCGGGCTGCACTGCAGGAAGGTCGCGCAGGAGTGTCCGTACGACGTCACGGGGTTCACGTTCTCCGGCGTACCCGGCGTGATCATCGGGCACACGGACAAGATCGCGTGGGGGTTCACGAACCTGGGCCCCGACGTGGCCGACCTGTTCCTGGAGAAGGTGGACGGCGACACGTACCTGTACAAGGGCGAGCAGGTGAAGCTGGAGACCCGGCAGGAGCAGATCAAGGTGGCCGGTGGCCCCCCTGTCACGATCGCCGTCCGGAGCACCGTGCACGGCCCGCTGATCAACGAGGTGATCGGCGACGCCCAGCCCACCGGCGAGGCGAACGCCGTGGCGCTGCAGTGGACGGCGCTGACCCCGGGCAGAACTGCCGACGCGATCTTCGCGTTGAACAAGGCCGCCGACTGGCAGGAGTTCAAGGCCGCGGCGGCGCTGTTCGAGGTGCCCGCCCAGAACCTGGTGTACGCCGACACCACGGGCAAGATCGGCTACCAGGCGCCAGGGCGTATCCCCGTACGCCAGAAGGGCGACGGCGCCTGGCCGGTCCCCGGGTGGACGGGCGAGTACGACTGGAGGGCGGCGCCCATCCCGCACGACCAGCTGCCGTCGGTGGAGGACCCGGCGGACGGATTCATCGTCACGGCGAACAACGCGGTCATCGACCCCCGGCGGTACCGGCCGCTGCTGACCCAGGACTGGGCGTACGGCTACCGCTCCGAACGCATCCGCGACCTCGTCAAAGACACGATCGAGAACGGCAAGGCCGACGCGGCGGCCATGTCGCGGATCCAGCAGGACACCCGCAACGGCTTCGCGGAGACGCTGGTGCCGGCGCTGACGGAGGTGGACCTGGCGGGCCCGAGCGTGCAGGCCAGGCAACTGCTGAAGACGTGGGACGGCACGCAGGACGCCGGTTCCGCCCCCGCCGCGTACTTCAACGCGGTCTGGCGGCAACTGCTCGTGCTGACGTTCAACGACGAGCTGCCGGAGGCGGCCAGGCCGGCCGGGGGCGACCGCTGGTATGAGGTGATCAGGCGCCTGCTCCAACTCCCGGACGACCCCTTCTGGGACGACGTGACCACGAAGAACCACACGGAGACGCGCGACGACATCCTGCGTCAGGCCATGGCCTCGGCGTACCACGAGCTGTCGGAGCGGCTAGGGGACGACCCCGGCGCGTGGCGATGGGGCGACCTGCACCAGCTGGAGCTGGTCAACGGCTCGCTGGGGACCTCGGGGATCGCGCCGGTCGAGTCGCTGTTCAACCGTGGCCCGATCGCCGTCCCAGGTGGCAAGGACGCGGTGAACGCCACGGGTTGGAACGTTCAGAGGGGCTACGCGGTGAGCGCCGTGCCGTCGATGCGCATGATCGTCGACCTGTCCGACCTGGACGGCTCCCAGTGGATCAACCTGACGGGCGCCTCGGGGCATGCCTTCCACGCCAATTACTGGGATCAGGCGGAGGTGTGGGCCAGGGGCGGCCTGCTGCCGATGCACTCCACACCGGAGTCGGTCAAGAAGGCGGCCGTGCAGACCCTCAGGCTGACCCGGTGAGCCGGGCGCGCGTACGACCAGGGTCGTAGTCGCGATCCAAACCGCGGGCCGACGCGCGGGGCCGTGCCGGGCTGCCAGCATGGCCGCATGCATCGCGTCTGGTATCTCGTGGGGGTCCTGCTGGTGCTCGCGGGCCTCGTCCACCTGGGCGTGCTCGTCGTGGACGGCGGGCCCTGGGAGGGCGCTGTGTCGTGGCGCAAGCCGTTCACGTTCGGTGTCTCGTTCGGGCTGAGCGTCCTGACCCTGACGTGGGTCTCCCCGTTCGTACGGATCCGTGCCCGCCCTCTGTGGGTCGGCGCCTTCGCGATCGCCTCCACGGTGGAGGTCGCCCTGATCACCCTTCAGGCGTGGCGTGGCGTCCCGTCCCACTTCAATATGGAGACCGCCGTCGACTCGACCATCGCGCGAGCCCTGGCGGGCGGAGGCGGGGTGCTCGTCGTCATCGCGATCGCCATGACCGTCGCCGCCTTCCGCGCCAACCCGGACCTCGCGCCCAGCATGCGCCTGGCGGTGCGCGCGGGCTTCGCCACCTTACTGGCGGCCATGGCCTTCGGCGCCGTCATGATCGCCCGCGGGGTCGTCGAGGTGATAGCGGGCAACCAGCAGCTCGCCTACACGGTGGCCGTCACGCTGAAGCCGGCCCACGCCGTGTTGATGCACGGCGTCCTGCTCCTGCCCGCGCTGGCCTGGCTCCTGGCCCGCACACCCTACTCGGAAGGCCGGCGCCTGCGGCTGGTACGCCTGGCGACCTGGACGTACATCGTGTTCGCCACGACCGTGTCGGCCCTCGCCCTGGCCGGCGTCACGCTCGTGACGCCGTCGACCGCCTCGATGCTCTGCGCCGGCGCGATCTCCGGTCTGGCCGTCGGTGTCCTCGCACTCGGCCGGCTCAAGCGATGGCAGTCCGGCGACGCTGACCGAAGCCTCACGGCGTCCTAACAGTCCTGAGGGCGACTCGACCGGCTCACGGCGCCCAGCCGATCTCGGTGATTCGAGCCGTAATTTGACTGAAGATTGTCAAGCCTGGCTGCCGCCACCCCTCCTCCACCCCAGCGCGCCCCGGGGGTAACCGCCGCCCTCCAGGTTGGTCAGGCGCTCGAAAATGTTGTGTCACTCGCTCCCCGGTCTGATAGCCCGGGGCCTGTCCCACTGAATCGGGGTGGGCGGGAGTGACCAGACCCAGCCACCACCTACAAGGAGGTGACCTTGGTGGCTACGTTGGACACACGTCAGCAGATCCACTCCGCCGTGCTTCCTCAGCGGCGGACCCTGGAATCCGCGTCAGCAGACAACCCTGGAGCAGGGACGAAACGGGGCGCGGACGTCTTCGGGCAGCGGAGTACCCAACATGGTCGAGGGGAGACCCTTGCCGCCTCACCTGGCAGTGAGGGCGTCACCCGCGTAAGCGGAGCAGCCGGTCGTGAGACCGCACCCGCGTGTTCGTCCTGGCATCGGACGGCGCGCCGCTGGATCCGTGCCATCCCGCCCGCGCCCGCCAGCTCCTACAGGCAGGGCGAGCGGTGGCGGCCCGGCACACCCCGTTCGTCATCCGGCTGAAGGACCGCACCGCCGAGCAGTCCGAGACCCAGGGCGTGGAGGTATCCATTGACCCCGGCAGCCGGCACACTGGCGTCAGCGTGTTCCGCCCCCACGACGGCACCCGGTACGGCCTGTACGGCATCCAGTTGGATCACCGCGGCGGCAAGATCCGGGACAAGCTCGCGCCTCGGGCGGCCTACCGGCGTGGCAGGCGGTCGCGCAACCTGCGCTATCGCGCTCCCCGGTTCGCTAACCGCTCCCGCCCAGACGGCTGGCTGCCGCCGAGCCTTCAGCATCGGGTGGACTCCACGATGAACTGAGTGGAGCGGTTGCGCCGCCTGGCCCTCGTCCGGGCGATCCATGTGGAGACCGTACGATTCGACACCCACGTCCTGGCCGCGGGCAGACCCCTGGAGGGCGTGGAGTATCAGCATGGCACCCTGCACGGCTTCGAGGTGCGCGAGTATCTGCTGGCCAAGTGGAAGCGGGCCTGCGCCTACTGCGCATCAATCGGCATCCCGTTGAACATCGACCACATCCAGCCCCGTTCCCGGGGCGGCTCCGACCGGATCAGCAACTTGTGTTTGGCGTGCGTGCCGTGCAATCAGGCCAAGGGCAGCATGCCGGTCACCGCGTTCTTGAGTAAGAGCCCCGACCGGCTTAAAGAGATGCTCGCTCAGGCCAAGACACCGCTGCGGGACGCCGCCGCCGTGAACGCCACCCGCTGGGCGCTCTACAGGGCATTGACGGCGACAGGCCTGCCTGTGCTGTGTGGTAGCGGCGGGCGCACGAAATGGAACCGGCACCGCACCAGCGCCCCCAAGTCCCACACCCTGGACGCGCTGCACGTAGGCGCGCTGGAGCAAGTCGCATCGTGGCCCGGCGTGGTACTGATCGCCGCCATCACCGGCAGAGGTGTGTACTGCCGCACTCGCACCGACAGGTTCGGTTTCCCCCGGCTGCAAATGCCCCGCACCAAACGGCTCTGCGGATTCCAGACCGGGGATCTCGTGCGCGCGATCGTGCCGAGAGGGAAGCACACGGGAACCTACACCAGCCGAGTAGTCGTCCGCACCTCCGGTCAGCACACTGTGCAGACTCCCAATGGTCCCATCACGACCTCACATAAGCATCTTCGCTTGCTCCACGAGCGGACGGCTACGCCTACGCGATCAAGAAGGAAGAGCGCTGGTCCGTCCCCTGATCCTGGTTCGGCTAGCTGCCGGACCGCCTTTCCCGTCCGGCCACGCCGGAGTACGTTCCACTCGGGCCCCTAGGCTGGAGTTCCACGGCGAAGGATGGTTATCGCCGCCTTCCGCACGCTCGCCGAGCTCAAGCCACAGTCGTCCACTTCCTTGAACCGGGCGCTGAGAGGTCCAGGGCTCGGATCATCAAATGATCGACCAGTCATCGAGACGCACGTCGCTGACCTAGGGCAGCACAGCATCACTGACCAGTAAGCCAGCGCGCTGATGGAGCCGAGGCTGCTTCCATCCAGTCGCTGAAGATGCGCCCGTAAGCAGAACCCGGGAGCATCGTCCTGACTGAATGAGTCAGCCTCGGCTGCAGCCGCCTCTCTTCCACCAAAGCGGAACGCGGGGGTAGCCGCCGTCCTCCAGATTGGCCAGGCGCTCAAAAACATTGAAAGCCTGGTGGCCGCACAACATGACCGACACCAGCATGGCCAGAAGGTAGAGCGGCAACATGGGCAGTCCGACGCACCAGGCCCACTGCGTGGCGTGCCGTCCTTCGTGCAGGATGAGCCGGTCGCTCAGCGAATCCGACCTGGTCAGGACGACGTTTCCTACGGTGAACGCCCCCGCGATGGGGAAGCGGTAGCGGTAGCCGAAGGCGAGGATGAGCCCGTTGGGGCCGGGTCGGCGGCTGGCGCCACCGATGATCGAGATCAGTAAACCGAGCGGAGTGGCGAGGTTGATGTAGTTCGCCACGCGCCGGAACCGAAAGCGCCTGTCCATGCGTCTCAGTCTTGACCAATCTTGACATCTCGGAATAATGACCAGGGTCCTGAAATCTCCTACAAGAGCAGGATTATGAGATTCTCCATCCTGGGCGCGCTGCTCGGCACCGTCGCACTGGCAGGAGCCGGCGGAGTTGCGTTCACCCAGACGTCAACGTCCGATCCCCTACGACTCTCCGACACCTCCGTCGGCGCGCGGGTGGCTTTAGCCGCCGCGACTCCGACCGCTTCTCCCACGGAGACGCCGCCGCCCCCCGCTCCCACCGAGACGCCGACCACCACTCCCACAGAGGCCCCGCCCGCCGAGGACTACGTCGTCACCACGACAGTGGTCAAGAGGAGAGGCACGTCCTTCCTGGACGTCTCCATCGAGTACACCGGGGCCGCCGTCTTCAGCGTCAAGCAGAGGGTGTGCAAGCGAAGGTCGTGCAAGACCGCGAGCACGGACATGCCGGTTACCGCAGGCACCGGACAAGCCACGAAGAGGCTGGGCTGGGGCACGTACAAGAAACGCGGCGAGCCCGCCGTCACCGTGACGCCGCTGCCGACCGTGACGGTCACTGAGCCGGGTCCCACGGTCACGGTCACGGAGCCCGGTCCGACGGTGACGGTCACCTGTCAGCCCGCGCCGACCGAGACGGTGACGCCGACCGACGTCCCCACGGACACGCCCACCGCGACGGTGACCCCGACCGAGACCCCAACGGACACACCGACCGAAACCCCAACCACCACACCGACCGAGACACCGACCACGACCGCGACTCCGACGGACACACCGACCGAATCCCCGACCGTGACCCCGACGGACACGCTGCCGCCGACGGCGACTCCCACGGAGATCCCCGTCTGCCCGCCGCCGGTGCAGTCCGAGCCTCCGGCCGATACGCCGGCGCCGGTGCCACCGACGGAGACATCGACCGACGTCCCAACGGAGCCACCCACCTCGACACCGACGGAAACGGCCACCACTCCCGCTCAGTAACAGCGGAGCCACGACCGACCGTCTGATCGGGCCAGGCCACTGTGCCTGGCCCGACTCATGCCCGGCCCCACCCCGCACGCCCCGGCACTTACTTACAACGCCACCGCACCCACAGGACCGCCACCGCACCCACAGGAGAGCCAGCGCACCCACAGGGCCGCCAGCGCACCCACAGGAGCGCCGCACATCCACAGGACCGCCACCACACCCCGACAGGGCGCCTCCGCCCATGCCGCCGAGGTTTCGTTCAGCGGGCTCAGAGCCGCCTGTACCGCCCCTCGTGGTACATGAGCGGCATTCCCTCCGACGGCATCCCCATCGCGGTCACCTCGCCCACCACGATCGAGTGATCCCCACCCCCGTGGACCGCCGTCGTCGCGCATTCCAGCGTGGCGATCGCCTCATCGAACAACGCCACCCCCGACTCGCCCCGATGGTGCGGCCACCGGGCCAGCTGCCCGTTCAACGGCCGCCCCCGGTGCGCGAAGAACCTCGAGGCGTCCTCCAACGAGGCCGGCAGCACGGACACCCCCCACATCCCCGCCTCCAGCACGGCATCGTGGAAGCGGGCCACCTTCTCGGCGCAGAACAGCACGAGCAGCGGTTCCAGCGAAACAGATGTGAAGGAATTCACCGTCATCGCGTGATCGACATCGCCGAGCCTGGTCGTGACGATCGCGACTCCGGTGGCGAAGCGGCCGACGGCCTTGCGGTACGCTCCCGGGTCCACATGCCGCTCTGTCGAATGCACGAAGTTACTTTATGCCGCTACATCGGATTCTTCGGAGAGTACCCACGCAGAAGCCACGATTCCCCACCGGAAGAGGGCGAAAGCAAGTAGGCCACGACAAGAGCCACAAGCCCCCCGTACAGGTAGATATAACCGGCCATGCCCTGCGCGATCACGAGATCACCGGGCCCCAGCTCCAACGTGAACGGCATCGTCACCAGCAACCACCCGACCGCCGTGACAACGACCCCGAGCCGCGCGCGCATCAGCTTGCCCGCCCCCAGGCACACCCCGAACAGCGCCAGCACCCAGAGGAGCGCCGAGGCCGGCATGGGGCCGACCTGCCACACCGGATGCGTGAACCCGCCCACGACCCCCATGACGATCCCCAGCACGAACAGCATGCCGTAGGCCGCCCCACCCAGCGCCGACTCGGCCTGGCTGCGATGCTCCATGTCGACTGAGGTTAGTGGATGCCCGCGAAGAGATCGTTCTCCCTATTGTGCGGCTCACCGAGGCCGCCTGCCTCGATCGGCGGCCCGGGCGCCGGCCGGCCGGGCACCCCGATGGCCAGGATGTAGTGCTCGACGCCCAGCACCTCCTGGCCGATGTTGTTGGACAGGGCGAACCACGGGTCCTGAACGCTGATCTGGGTGGCGTGCGCCCGCATCGCCTCGATCTTGTTGCCGATCCACGGGCGAGCGTCGATCTCAGTGGTGATGTCCTCGTCCCGGTTGCCGAACGGCAGGTCGTCCAGACTCTCGGTGATGAAGTCGACGTCGGCCTCGCGTAGTGCCTCCGCCGTACGCTGCATGACGGACCTGGGCAGGGCCGTGTGATAGAACTTCGCGATCTGCCACGGCTCGCCCTCACCGAAGTCCGGTTTCGCGGCCAGCTCGAACGCTCTGCGCGAAACACGATGGGCCTGGATGTGGTCCGGGTGGCCGTAGAAGCCGTTGTCGTCGTACGTGACCAGCACCTGCGGGCGTACCTCGCGGATGACCTTGACCAGCTCGCCCGCGGCCTCGTCGAGGTCGGCGCCCCAGAAGGCCCGGGGGTGGTCGTTGGACGCGACCCCCATCATCCCCGAGTCCCGCCACCGCCCGGGCTCGCCGAGGAAGCGGTGGTCCTCCACGCCGAGCGCCCGGCAGGCGGCGGCGAGCTCGCCGATCCGGTACGGGCCGAGCGCGTCGTCCTGGTCGGCGGCCAGATGGGCGACATCGCCGGGGATGATCTCCCCTTCCTCACCCAACGTGCAGGTCACGAGCGTGACGTGGGCGCCCTCGGCGACGTATTTGGCCATGGTCGCGCCGGTGCCGATCGACTCGTCGTCCGGATGGGCGTGTACGAGCAGGAGCCGTCGATCAGTCATGGCCTCGAGCGTACCGACCGGAATCCCGCTCATCGGACCCCGGCCCGGCGATGGGCCCGGCAATGGCAGGATTGAGGCCATGAGCGAGAGCTTCCCGCGTCTGTCTGCCAGGACCCGCCGGTTCACCCTCGGGGTGCCCAGAGGTTTCACGATCTCGCCGGACGGCGGCCGGGTGGTGTTCCTGCGGACACGATCGGGCACCGACCCGGTGACGTGCCTGTGGGAGCTCGACACGGAAACGCACGTCGAGCGCCTGGTCGTCGACCCGCGTACGCTCCACGCCGACGAGGAGGACCTGCCGCCCGAGGAGCGGGCCAGGCGCGAGCGCAGCCGGGAGGCGGCGGGCGGCGTGGTCGCGTACGCCACCGACGCCGACGTGGCGATGGCCTGCTTCGCCCTGTCCGGCGGCCTCTACGTCGTCGACCTGACCACCGGGCAGGCCCGCAAGCTGGAGACGCCGGGCGCGGTCATCGACCCCCGCCTCTCCCCCGGCGGGCAGCATGTGGCTTATGTGACAGGAGGCGCCCTCCGCGTCCAGGACCTGGCATCGGGCGAGGACCGCGCCCTGGCCACGCCCGAGTCGGAGACGGTGACGTACGGGCTGGCCGAGTTCATCGCCGCCGAGGAGATGGACAGGATGCGCGGCTACTGGTGGGCGCCGTCGGGCGACGCGCTGCTGGTGGAGCGGGCGGACGAGGCTCCCGTGCGCACCTGGCACATCGCCGACCCGGCCAATCCCGACCGGCCCGCGACGGCCCAGCGCTACCCTGCCGCCGGCACGCCCAACGCCGTCACCCAGCTCTACGTGCTGGGGCTCGACGGATCGCGGGTCGCGGTGCCGTACACGGAGGAATACCTGGCGACGGCCGCCTGGGACGCCCACGCGCTGTCGATCGTGACGCTGACCCGCGACCAGAAGACGATGCGGCTGTTCACGGTCGACCCGGCGACGGGCGCCGCCACCCTCGTACGCGAGGACACGGACCCGGCCTGGGTCGACATCGTCAGCGGCGTCCCCGCCCACCTCGACGACGGTTCGCTGGTCTGGGTGGCCGACTCCGAGGGCGGCCACCGCCTCTTCGTGGGCGACCGCGCCGTCACGCCGCCGACGCTCCAGGTGCGGGCGGTGCTCGACGTCGATCACGACAGCGTGTTGTTCAGCGCGAGCGGCGACCCGACCGAGATCCAGCTGTGGACGTGGGACGGGCATTCGCTGCTGCCGGTCTCCACCCGTTCCGGGGTGTTCTCGGGGCGGATGGCGGGCGGGGTGGGCGTGCTGACCGAGCAGAGCCTCGACACCGAGGGCGTGTCGACCACGGTCGTACGCCGCGATGGCGTGGCCGTGCCGATCCCGTCCTTCGCCGAACGTCCCGGACTCGACCTGCGGGTCTCCCTCGGCCGCTCGGGCCGCAGGGAGCTGGCCACCGCCGTGGTGCTGCCCTCGTGGCACGAGCAGGGCTCGGGCAAGCTGCCCGTCCTCATGGACCCGTACGGCGGCCCGCACGCGCAGCGGGTGCTCAACCGGCGCGGCGCTTTCCTGGAGAGCCAATGGTTCGCCGAGCAGGGCTTCGCCGTCGTCGTGGCCGACGGGCGCGGCACCCCCGGCAGGGGCACGGCGTTCGAGCGGGCGGTGCGGGGCGACCTGGCGACCCCTGCGCTCGAGGACCAGATCGACGCCCTGCAGGGCGTGGCCGAGCAGTACGGCGACGACCTCGACCTGACGAAGGTCGCAATCCGCGGCTGGTCGTTCGGCGGTTTCCTGGCCGCGCTCGCCGTGCTGCGACGCCCCGACGTGTTCCACGCGGCCGTGGCCGGGGCGCCGGTGACGGACTGGCGGCTGTACGACACGTGCTACACCGAGCGGTACCTGGGCCATCCGGACGAGCAGCCCGAGGCGTACGAGAAGTCATCGTTGTTCGCGGACGCGCCCAAGCTCGAGCGGCCGCTGCTGCTGATTCACGGCCTGGCCGACGACAACGTCGTGGCCGCGCACACGCTCCGCCTGTCGTCGGCCCTGCTCGCGGCCGGCCGCCAGCACAGCGTGCTCCCGCTCTCCGGCGTCACCCACATGACGCCCCAGGAGGTCGTGGCGGAGAACCTGCTGCTCCTCCAGGTCGACTTCCTGAAGAAGTCGCTGGGGGTGACCTCCTGACCGTCCGCTACGCGCGCAGAAGCCTGGACACGGTCAGGCCGGCCACGACCACGACCGCCAGGATGAGCGAGTAGATCCACAGAGGGGCGTTCAGCACGGCGAGCTGGCCCTGCACGATGGCCAGGATCAGCACGCTGAGCAGGGTGCCCGTCACCGCGCCGCGCTCGCCGTTCGGACTGGTGCCGCCGAGCAGGACGGCGGCGAGCGCGAACACGGTCGTGAGCGTCCCCTGAGAGGCCGGCTGCGCCACGCCTAGACGCATCACCAGCACGAATCCGCCCAGCGCGGCGAGCACGCTCGACCCGGCCAGCCCGACCACCCCGGCCGTCCACCCCTTGCTCAGCCAGTCGCGAACATCCCGCCTGGCCCACAGCAGCCCGCCCCCCACCGACACCACGGCGAACACCGCGAACCACACCAGCTGGGGCACCGGCAAACGATCCTCCACGGGGATCGCCCTGCCGTCGGTCACCGCCAGCAGCATCGCCTCGCAGGCCATGGCCGCCCCCAGCGTGACCGCCCAGGCCGGCGCGGCCACCAGAACGGTGAACGCTCCCAGGACCAGCCCGGCGAACGCGGCCAGCCCGAGCACCAGCAGCAGCCCCGCGACCAGTGACAACTCGGCCACGTCCACGGCGGTGGCGACGAGGGCGCCGGACAGCGCGGAGAGGGCGCCCACAGCGAGGTTGGGCACACCGGTGCGCAGCGACAGGGCCATTCCGGCGGCGATCAGGCCGAGCGGCGCGGCCTGCGCCAGGATGTTGAGCAGGTGCACCGTCGGGGTGGTGACCAGGACCATGCCCAGGGCCAGCACCGTGATGACGCCGAGCACGCCTTCCCACGCCCACTGCCATCTACTCACGCTCACGCCGTCGATGGTGACAACGTCAGATGATCGCTGCAAGCGTTCCCGTCGTTTCCGTTCCTGACCTGGAAGACGGCTCGTCCTTGGAAGCAGCTCGTCCTTGGAAGCGGCTCGCCCTTGGAAGCGGCTCGGCGGTGCGGCCGGTCGGGCCCTCGGAGGTCGCCCCATGTACGGCCCGATCGGGCTTCGGAAGTCGTCCCATCTGCGGCCTGTCGGACCTCGGTCTGACAACCCCTGGTCGGACGTCCCGTCCGAGAAAACCAAACTCGGGTCCGACGCGCCCGCGGCTCCCGATCCGAAATCGTGAACGCCATGCGGAAGCCCATCCTCATCACCCTGTCCCTGCTCACCGCGACCCTCCCAGCGTCGGCGTCGGCGCCGACGACATCGACGCCGACGACATCGACGCCGACGACATCGACGCCGACGGCATCGACGCTGACGGCATCATCGACGCTGGTGACGTCATCGACGGTGGCGGCGAGCCCGGCCACTACGACGGCTCAGGCGGCGGCTCAGGCGGCGGCTCAGGCCAGGACCCGGCCCGCGGGCCCGGCCGAGACGGCGACCACCGTCCCGGCCTGGACTCCGTGCCCGAACGGCAAGATCGGCATGGAGTGCGCCGACCTGCAGGTCCCGGTCGACTGGAAGAAACCCGACGGCCGCAAGATCACCCTCAAACTGGGCAAGCTCAAATCCACCGGCACCTCGGAAGGCTCCGTCCTGGTGGCCTACGGCGGCCCCGGCGGTCCCGGCATCGCCCTCACCCAGTCAGCCGCCTCAGCCTGGTGGACCGATCTCCGCAAACGCATGGACATCGTCACGTGGGACACGCGCGGCTACGGCGAGCAGTTCCAGGGTCTCAGCACCGGACTGCCATGTGTCTGGACCCGCATCCCGATCCCCGACCTCCCCCGCGACGACGCCGACTTCGGTCGCCTGTCCGACACCAACCGCGGCTACGCCGAGGCCTGCCGGCTCAAGGATCCCGAGCTGTTCGCCAACATGAGCTCAGCCGACCAGGCCAGAGACATGGAAGCGATCAGAAAGGCCCTGGGCGACGACCGGCTCAACTACTACGGCGCCTCCTACGCCGGCTTCTACGGCCAGGTGTACGCCCGCCTGTTCCCCGACCGGATCCGCACGATGGTCCTCGACGGCACGTGGAGCCACAGCGTCCAGGACTGGACCGATGAGCTGGAGGAGATGGCCAAGTCGAACGAGCAGGCAATGCAGCGCTTCTTCGCCTGGTGCGCCTCCAACGGCTGCAAGGACGTCGCCGGCCTCTGGCGCGCGCTGATCGCCCGAGCCGACCGCACCCCCATCGCCACCACGACCGCCAATGTGGCCTACAGAGCCCGTGATCTGCAGTCCTTCGCCCTGTCCCGCGCCCGCCAAGGCTCCACGGCCTGGCCCGGACTGGCCGAAGGCATCCGCAAGGCCGCCAAGGGCGACGCCTCGGACTTCGTGCCGTCGCGTGGCGCCCGCTACCCCGACCAGTCCACCGGCGTGACGGAATGCGCCGACTGGCCCCGCTTCGCCACCGTCAAGGAGGCGATAACCACGACCAGCCGCCTACGCCGCCTCGCCCCCAACACCGGCACCGCCAACACGCTCGCCTCCGCAACGCTGGGCTGCATCGGCTGGCCACAACCGGTGAGCAACCCACCCGCCCC
>NZ_VCKY01000211.1 GCF_005889735.1 Nonomuraea turkmeniaca | reverse complement strand
GAGCCGGCGGGGGCGGCGGGCAGGGGTCATGATCGACCGTAGCCGGGACTCGGCTATGGCGCGCTCTGCGGTCGGATCAGGCGTTCGCACGCAAGAGAAGGTAGGCGTCCAGCGGCCGCTGTGCGGGCCCGAGCGGCGTTCTGGGGACAGTGGAGGTAATGCGGGATAGGTCTGTGGACAGAGGGGTCAGGGGGCGGTTGGAGGGCCCGCCGTGGCTACATGTCGCAGGGTGTGATGGTCAGTCCGAGCATTCCTGGCCCCACGTGGGCGCCGATCACCGGACCCAGCTCCACCACCCGCAGGTCCACCAGGCCGGGCACACGTTTCGGCAGGTGTTCCGCGAGAGCTTCGGCTCGGGATCTTGCCGCCAGGTGCTGGACCGCCACCTCCACCGGACCCTCGCCGGCCGCCTGCACGGCCAGGTCCTCCAGGCGGGCGATGGCGCGCGCGGGAGTGCGGACCTTCTCCAGCAAGGAGATCTGGCCGTCCACGATGTGAAGCAGCGGCTTGATCATGAGGGCGGAGCCGAGCACGGAGGCGGCGGCGCCGATGCGGCCGCTGCGCCGCAGGTATTCGAGCGTGTCGATGTAGAAGAACGTCCGGGTGGACTCGGCGCAGCGGCGGGCGGCGGAGGTCACCGACTCCAGCGACGCACCCTCCAGGGTGGCGGCGCGCGCGGCGGCCAGCACCGGGTAGCCGAGGCCCATCGCGATCGAACGGCTGTCGATCACTTCCACGGGAACGGGGGCGTCGCGGGCGGCTAATCTGGCCGATTCGACAGTGCCCGACATTTCGTTGGATAGGTGGATTGAGACCACCCCTGTCGCGCCAGCTGCGACCAGGGACGCATAGCAGGCGGAGAAGCTGGCCGGGGAAGGGCGGGAGGTGGCGGTGTAGGCGAGATCGCCCACGGAGAGTCCGAGATCCCGAGAATCCCCCGCGGAGCTCCCGGAACCCGCAGAGCCCCCGGAACCCGCAGAGCCCCCGGAACCCGCAAAGCTCCCGGAACCCGCAGAGCTCCCGGAACCCGCAGAGCCCGCGGAGCCCCCAGTGCCCGCGGCACGCCGTGCCCCGGGATTCGCGCCGCCCGGCTCCGCACGATCCGGCGTCCCGCCGCCGTAAGAGCCCTCGTCGTACGGCGTGCCCCGCACGATCACCTGCAACGGCACGACCGTGACACCCGCCACCGAAGGCAGGTACGCACTTGAATCCGTGACGACGGCAATGGTGGTGGGCGGCATATGCCGAGATTAGCCAGTCGGCCCTGAATCGGTTACTGGACCGGCGTTCCGCCCCGCCACACGCGGCGCGGCTTGAGGCCGAAGGACCAGGCGAAGGCACCCTCGTGGTCGGCGTCCCACTGCACGATGTCCGCCAGCCGCCCCGGCGCCAGCACGCCGCGGTCCGGAGCGCCCAGCACGGTGGCGCCACCGAGGGTGGCCGCGCGGAGCGCGTCGTTGACGCTCATCCCGAACGCCGACACCGCCATGGCGATCACCAGCGACATCGACGTGATGCCGCAGTAGCCGGGGTTGTGGTCGCTGCCGAGCGCGATCTGCACGCCGTGCTTGATCATCTGGCGGACCGGCGGCAGGTGGCCGCGCTGGAGGGCCGTGGCGGGGCAGACCACCGCGGGCACGCCGTACCGGGACATGATCGCGATGTCTTCGTCCGACATGTGGTGCAGGCCGTCGGCGGAGGCGCAGCCGAGCTCGGCGGCCAGTTGGACGGCGCCGCGGCGGCTGAAGATGCCGGCGTGGATGCGCGGCAGCAGGCCGACGTTGCGGCCGGAGGCGAGGACCCAGCGGGATTCCTCGGTGGTGAAGTGGCCCTCGTCGCAGTAGACGTCGACGCTGTCGGCGCCGGCCGCGGCCGCGTCGGCGCACCAGGCGCCCACGGCCTCGACGTATTCGCGCTGGCGGCCGAAGTATTCGGGCGGAACGACGTGCGCCGCGAGGAACGTGACGTGCACGCGCGGCATCATCGGCTCTTTCTCCAGCTCGCGCAGGAGCCGCACGTCGGCCAGCTCGCCGTCGCGCGTGAGGTGGTAGCCGGTCTTGGCCTCGACGGTGGTGGTGCCGCTGAGCAGCCACCCGCGCAGCCGCTCGCGTACGCCGTTGCAGAGCGTCCACGGGTCGGTGCCGCGGGTCACGGTGACGGTGGAGCCCACGCCGCCGCCCGCAGCGGTGATCGAGGCGGCGCTGGAGCCGCCGGTGCGGATGGCGAGCTCGGCGTAGCGGTTGCCGGCGTAGACGGGGTGCGTGTGGGCGTCGATGAGGCCGGGGGTGACCAGCGCGCCGCCGAGGTTTTCGACGTGGTCGACGTCGACGATGTCGTCGACGACCCCGGGGACGCTCTGCGGCAGATCGGGGGCTCGCCCGACCCACGCGATGCGGTCGTTGTGCACGAGGATGGCCGCGTTGCTGAGGACCTCGTTGCCGGTCCAGAGGCGGCCGATGTTGGTCAGGAGCCGAACGGTCACCGCATCACCGCCCTGCGCGAGCCCCCACGCGAGCACGGAGCACAGCGCACGGCCTGTGCCGCGCCCACTGAGTCCGCTCCGGGTCCGGACGACATGGGGGGTCTCCTGCTCTCATCCGCGTCGGGTTGTGCGGTGACCGTACCGCCAGAGCCATGATCCGGCGATTTCAGTTCAGTTACGTTATTTCACATGTTGGGCTGGTGTACAGGGTTATTCGGAAGAAAGACCACAGATCCCAACCGCCACCCAGCCCCGTCTCGTTCGCTCGGCCCCCGCTGACGACTTCGACACCAAGAGTCATCATCTGAAACCCAGAACCCACACCCAGAAAGCCAGACCTACGTTAGGTCTGGCTAATCCTAGCAATACCCGGGGTTCAGGGACCACTGCCGCTTTTGGGCAGCTCTGCGCGCTTTGCGGCAAGTGCTGCCCAACCGTGCCGTGATGTGTCGCGGCTGGCTGCCGACGGCGTCACCCGTGCCGGGCGGCCCCACCGTACCGCAGCACGGCGGACCCGCCCACCGGAATCGTCAAAAGACGCGCTCGACCGGCTTGCCCGCCCGCTCCAGCTCCTGGAACAGGCTGGGCAGCACGCGCGCGTGCAGGATCGTGCCGTCCTCCACATGGTCCACGGAGAGGACTTCGCCCTCCTTGTGGGCCCGCGAGATCAGATCGCCCCGCTCGTACGGCACCAGCAGGTGCACCTCATGGTCCAGCCTGGGCAGCTCGCGTTCGATGAGCGCGATCAGCTCGGGAATGCCCTTGCCCGTCCGCGCCGACACCACGATGCTGTCCCGCTCACGCCGCAGAATCCGGTCGATCACGTCAGGATCGGCCGCGTCGGCCTTGTTGATCACGACGATCTCGCGGATGTCTCCGGCGCCGTCGATGTCGGCGAGCACCTCGCGCACCGCCGCCAGCTGACCCTCGGGGTCGGGGTGCGAGCCGTCGACCACGTGCAGGATCAGGTCGGCGTCGGCGACCTCCTCCAGCGTGGAGCGGAACGCCTCGACCAGCTGGTGCGGCAGGTGGCGCACGAAGCCGACGGTGTCGGCGATGGTGAACAGCCTGCCTTCCGGCGTGCGCGCCCGGCGCACGGTCGGGTCGAGGGTGGCGAACAGCGCGTCCTCCACCAGCACGCCCGCGCCGGTGATCCGGTTGAGCAGCGAGGACTTGCCGGCGTTGGTGTAGCCGGCGATGGCCACGGCCGGGACCTCGCGCCGCTGGCGCTGGTAACGCATGGTCTCGCGGGAGGTGGACATGCCGCCGATCTGGCGGCGCAGCTTCGCCATCCGCTCGCGGATGCGGCGGCGGTCCAGCTCGATCTTGGTCTCACCGGGGCCACGGCCACCGATGCCGACGCCGCCCGCGGCCCGGCCGCCGACCTGCCTGGACAGGTTGCCGCCCCAGCCGCGCAGGCGGGGCAGCAGGTATTGCAGCTGCGCGAGCTCGACCTGCGCCTTGCCCTCACGGCTCTTGGCGTGCTGGGCGAAGATGTCGAGGATCAGCGCCGTACGGTCGATCACCTTGACCTTGACCGTCTCCTCGAGCTGGCGGAGCTGGCCGGGGGTCAGCTCGCCGTCGCAGATCACGGTGTCGGCGCCGTGGGACTCGACCACGTCACGCAGCTCCAGTGCCTTGCCCGAGCCGATGTACGTGGCCGGGTCCGGCTTCTGCCGGCGCTGGATGAGCCCGTCGAGCACCTGCGACCCGGCCGTCTCGGCCAGGAGCTTGAGTTCGAGCAGGGAATTTTCCGCGTCCTCCGCGGTGCCCGAGGTCCAGACGCCGACGAGGACGACCCGCTCGAGCCGTAGTTGCCGGTATTCGACTTCGGAAATGTCCTGGAGTTCGGTGGACAGACCTGCCACTCGGCGGAGCGCCTGGCGCTCCTCAAGGTCGAAATCGCCGGTCTCGAGCGTGATGTTTTCGTGCATTCGTGTCATCTCTATGAGGGAACGTCTGGACACCCCGATGTCTTCCCACGATGGTGACAGACATCCCCTGGGTAAGCACCTGAGTTATCCGGGCAGAACGCTCACGTTGCCGGAGCCCGCGGACAGGGAGATCTTGTTCGGCGAGGAGCCGTCGTCCTTGACCGAGACGGTCGCGTCGCCGGATCCCGTCTCCGTCTTCACGTCGTAAGGCCCGTCGGGGACGTTGAGCACGATGTCCCCCGACCCGGCCTTCAGCTGGGCGCTGACCGGCGCCGTCGTGTACTTGAGCTTGACGTTCCCCGACCCGGCCTCGGCGATCACCTTCTTGCCCGCCAGGTCCGAGGCGTCCACGTCGCCGGAGCCGACGTGCACGTCGATGTCCCCGGTCAGGGCCCGGAGCGTGATGTTGCCCGAGCCGCTGTCGAGGTCGACCGTCAGCCCCTTCGGGACCTCGATCTCGTAGTCGACGCCGCAGCTGCCCCAGTTCGTCGGGCACGTGTACGTCACGAACAACACGCCGCCCTCGACCTTGTGCTCGGGCTTGGGCTTGCTGTCGCCCCGCCAGCGGAGCTTCTCGATGACGCGGACGGCCGTGCCGCCGGTCTCCGTGAGGACGGTGTCGCCGGCGTGGCTTTCCAGCTGCAGCTTGGTGACCTTGTTCGCCACCTCATAGGACGTCGTGTCCTGGTTCGTGGGGCCGCCGATGTCGCCGAGCCCGCACCCCGTCAGCAGCACCGCTGAGGCCAGCAGCCCGCCCGCGATCGCAATCGTCTTCATGTCGAGAATCCTCTCGCCTTCAGGTCCCCGATCCCATCCGGGATGCCCCCCAAGACACCCCGAGGCGTACCCCACCTTTGACCCGGGAAGCAGGATGGGAGTAGCTTCACTTCCACAATCCAGAAGTGATTTTCCACGGAGCGGAAACCCGAGCGAAAAGAGGTCCCATGGAGATCACCGGCCCGATGCTCGACCGGTTCGACGAGATCCTCACGCCGGAGGCGCTCGATTTCGTGGCGGCTCTGCAGCGGGAGTTCGGCGCCAGGCGGCTGGAGCTGCTGGAGGCCCGCCAGTCGCGGCAGGCCGAGCTCTCGAACGGCGGCATACTCGACTTCCTCCCCGAGACCAAGGAGATCAGGGAGGCCGACTGGCAGGTTGCGCCACCGGCGCCCGGCCTGGAGGACCGCCGGGTCGAGATCACCGGGCCCGTCGACAAGAAGATGACCATCAACGCGCTCAACTCCGGCGCCAAGGTGTGGCTGGCCGACTTCGAGGACGCCAACTCCCCGCTCTGGGAGAACTGCGTGGCCGGCCACCTCAACCTGCGGGACGCGCTCGACCGCACGATCGACTTCGAGACCGGCGGCAAGGCGTACGCGCTCAGGCCGGACGACGAGCTGGCCACGGTCGTGGTGCGCCCGCGCGGTTGGCACCTGGACGAGAAGCACGCCACCGTGGACGGGCAGCCGGTGTCGGGGTCGCTGTTCGACTTCGCGCTCTATTTCTTCCACTGCGCCCAGCGGCAG
This sequence comes from Nonomuraea turkmeniaca, assembly GCF_005889735.1. Taxonomy (GTDB): domain Bacteria; phylum Actinomycetota; class Actinomycetes; order Streptosporangiales; family Streptosporangiaceae; genus Nonomuraea; species Nonomuraea turkmeniaca. Next base: position 12,826 of record NZ_VCKY01000211.1, on the reverse strand, counting down.
ATCGACAAGGGCAAGGGCCCGTACTTCTACCTGCCCAAGATCGAGTCGCACCTGGAGGCACGGCTCTGGAACGACGTCTTCACCCGCGCGCAGGCGCTGCTCGGCATCCCGCACGGCACCATCAGGGCCACCGTGCTCATCGAGACCTACCCCGCCGCGTTCGAGATGGAGGAGATCCTCTACGAGCTGCGCGACCACTCGGCCGGGCTCAACGCGGGCCGCTGGGACTACCTGTTCAGCGTGATCAAGAAGTTCCGCACGAGGGGCCGCGAGTTCCTCCTGCCCGAGCGGAACGCGGTCACGATGACGGCCCCGTTCATGCGCGCGTACACCGAGCTGCTGGTGCGCACCTGCCACAAGCGCGGCGCGCACGCCATCGGCGGGATGGCGGCGTTCATCCCATCGCGCAGGGACCCTGAGGTCAACGCCGTGGCGCTGGAGAAGGTGCGGGCGGACAAGACGCGCGAGTCGGGCGACGGGTTCGACGGGTCGTGGGTGGCGCACCCGGACCTGGTGCCGATCTGCCGGGAGGTGTTCGACGGGGTGCTGGGCTCGCGGCCCAACCAGCTCGACCGGTTGCGCGAGGACGTCAGCGTGACGGCGGCCGACCTGCTGGCCGTCTCCGAGACGCCCGGCGAGATCACCGAGACGGGTCTGCGTAGCAACGTGGACGTGGCGCTGCGTTACCTGGCCGCCTGGATGGGCGGGCTGGGCGCGGTGGCGATCCACAACCTCATGGAGGACGCCGCCACGGCCGAGATCTCGCGCTCGCAGATCTGGCAGTGGATCCACAACGACATCGTCCTCGCGGACACCGGCGAGCAGGTGACCAAGGAGCTGGTCGAGCGGATCATCGCCGAGGAGCTCGCCCAGATCGCCGCGGAGCCGGGATACGACGAGGCGTTGTTCGACCAGGCCACCGCGCTGTTCAAGGAAGTGGCGCTGGACGACGACTTCGCCGAGTTCCTGACTCTTCCCGCCTACGCCCGGATGCCGTGAATAATCGGAAACGGAGGTGATCGTGTGCTGGACACGCTGGTGGCGGGCCTGCGATCGCTGCTGCCCCACGACTCCGTGATCACCGATCCGGTACGCCTGCGCACCTACGAGTGTGACGGCCTGACCTACCACCGGGCGACCCCGGGCGTGGTCGTGTTGCCTGGCACGGCCGAGCAGGTCGCCCGGGTGGTCCGCCTGTGCAACGACTTCGGCGTGCCGTTCGTGGCCAGGGGCTCGGGGACGGGCCTGTCGGGCGGCGCGCTGCCGCGCGAGGACGGCGTGCTGATCGTCACCTCGAAGATGCGCAGGATCCTGGAGATCGACCTGGACGACCACAGGGCGGTCGTGGAGCCGGGCGTCACCAACCTGGCCATCACCGAGGCCGTGCGCGACCGGGGTTACTACTACGCCCCCGACCCCTCCAGCCAGCAGGTCTGCTCGATCGGCGGCAACGTGGCGGAGAACTCCGGCGGCGCCCACTGCCTCAAGTACGGCTTCACCGTCAACCACGTCGAAGCCTGCGAGATCGTCACCCCGGACGGCGACCTGGTGACGCTCGACCGCATGGACCCCGGCTACGACCTGCTGGGCGCGTTCGTCGGCTCGGAGGGCACGCTGGGCATCGCCACCAAGATCACGGTACGGCTCAGCCGCGCCCCGCAGACCGTGACCACGGTGCTGGCCGCGTTCGAGAGCATCGAACAGGGCGGCCAGGCGGTGTCGGCGATCATCGGGGCGGGCATCGTGCCGGCCGCGATCGAGATGATGGACGCCCTGGCCATCGAGGCGGCCGAGGCGGCGGTGGCCTGCCGCTACCCGGAGGGGGCGGGGGCCGTGCTGATCGTGGAGCTGGACGGGCCCCAGGCGGAGGTCGAGCGGCAGTTCGCGCAGCTCACCGAGATCTGCTCGGGGGCGTTCGAGCTACGCGTGGCGGCCGATCCCGCCGAACGGGCGGCGATCTGGAAGGGGCGCAAGTCCGCGTTCGCGGCGGTGGGCCGCATCAGCCCGGCGTACATCGTGCAGGACGGCGTGGTGCCGCGCACCTCGCTGCCCAGCGTGCTGGCCGCCATCGACCGGCTGTCGGCCGAGCACGGGATCAGGGTGGCCAACGTCTTCCACGCCGGTGACGGCAACCTGCATCCGCTGGTGTTGTTCGACGACGCCGAGCCGGGCGCGGGCGAGCGGGCGGAGGTGGTCTCCGGCGCGATCCTGGACCTGTGCATCGAGCACGGCGGCTCGATCACCGGCGAGCACGGCGTCGGCGTGGACAAGAGCCGGTACATGCCGAGGATGTTCAGCGAGGCGGACCTGGACACGATGCAGCTGGTCCGGTGCGCGTTCGACCCGCGGGGGCTGTCCAACCCGGGCAAGGTGTTCCCCACGCCGCGGTTGTGCGGGGAGGCGCCGGGCGTGCGCAAGGGCGTGCATCCCCTGGTGGAGTCGGGGAAGGCGGAGCAGTTCTGATGCTGGGGTCTGAGGTTGGGTCGGACGCTGGGGTGACCGTCAGGGAGGCGGGCGCGGACGACGCCGTCAGCGGGGTCGAGCCGCGCTGGGTGGCGTTGCCCGAGACGGTCGAGGAGATCGCGGCCGTGCTGCGTGCCTGCGCCGAGCGGGACCTGGCGGTGGTCCCGGCCGGGGGCGGCACCAAGCTGCACTGGGCGCCGCCGCCCGAGCGGTGCGACGTGCTGCTCGACATGTGCTGCATGAACGAGATCCTGGAACACGCGGCCGGCGACCTCGTGGTGCGGGCGCAGGCCGGGGTGACGATGGACGCCCTGGCCGCCGTGCTCGCGGGCAAGGGGCAGGAGCTGGCGCTGGACGTGCCGTTCGCCGAGGACACGACGGTCGGCGGCACGCTGGCCGCCGCGACCGCCGGGCCACGCGCGTTCCGCTACGGCATCGCCCGCGACCTGCTCATCGGCATCACGGTGGTGCTGCCCGACGGGACGGTCGCGCGTTCGGGTGGCAGAGTGGTCAAGAACGTCGCGGGCTACGACCTCGGCAAGCTCTTCACCGGCTCGTACGGCACGCTGGGCGTCATCGCGGAGGCCACGTTCCGCCTGCATCCGCTGGCCCCTGACCGCCGCTGGGTGGTGGCGCAGCTCGATCGCGACGAGCTGCCGCCGATCGCCGCGGCGCTGGCCGCCTCGCAGGCCGAGCCGAGCGCCGCCGAGATGGACTGGGCGGATCCCGGCGGGCCGCTGACCCTGGCCGTGCTGGTCGAGGGCGGGGCGGCCGAGTCCAGGGCGGAGGTGGTGCGCGGGCTGGTCGGCAGGGGCTCGGTGACCGATGCGCCGCCGTCGTGGTGGGGGCTGATCTCGAACGACGAGGTGCTGGTCGAGGTACGCTTCCCGGCCACGGGCACGCGGGCCGTGCTGGACGCGGTGGCGGGCACCGGGCTGTCGCTGCGGGGCTCGGCGCTGTCGGGCCGGGTGGTGCTGGAGTCGTGGGGGGCGATCGGTGAGCCCGAGCTGGCCGCGGCCGTGTCCGGGCTGCGGGAGCGGGTGGAGGCCGCAGGCGGGCGGGTGAACGTGCTGGCCTGCCCGTACGAGAGCGTCGACCGGTGGGGGCAGGTGAGCGGGCTGCCGCTGATGCGGCGGGTCAAGGAGCAGTTCGATCCCGGGCGCAGGATGTCTCCTGGCCGGTTCGTGGGAGGGATCTGAAATGGACCCGAAACTGATCAACGACTGTGTGCACTGCGGGTTCTGCCTGCCGACGTGTCCGACGTACACGTTGTGGGGCGAGGAGATGGACTCGCCGCGCGGGCGCATCCATCTGATGAAGCAGCACGTCGAGGGCACGCCGATCACACCGGAGATGGCCGGTCATTTCGATGCTTGTCTGGGGTGCATGGCGTGCGTGACAGCCTGCCCGTCCGGGGTCCAGTACGACCGGCTGATCGAGCAGACCAGGGTGGAGGTCGAGCGGGAGCACGTACGCGACCCGCAGGAGCGTGCCGTGCGCGGCATCGTGTTCTCGCTGTTCCCCTATCCGCGCAGGCTGCGGCTGCTGCGGCCGGGGATGCGGCTGGCCGAGCGGATGGCTCCCTTCCTCACCCGCGTGCACCCGGGCCTCGGGGCCATGGCCGCGCTGGCGCCGCACGTGGAGCGGCGGCAGCGGCTGCCGCGCGTGGTCCGGGCCAGAGGCGAGCGACGGGGCGTGGTCGGCATGCTCACCGGCTGCGTGCAGGGCGAGTTCTTCCCTCAGGTGAACGCGGCCACCGCGCGTGTGCTCGCGCTGGAGGGCTGTGACGTGATCATCCCGCCGGGACAGGGCTGCTGCGGGGCGCTCAGCGTGCACTCCGGGCGCGACGACCAGGCAAGGCGGCTGGCGCGACGCACGGTCAGGACGTTCGAGCAGGCCGGGGTGGACACCGTCGTGGTGAACGCGGCCGGCTGCGGCTCCTCCATGAAGGAGTACGCCGAGTTGCTCGGCCGCGAGCCCGGTTTCAAGGTGCGTGACCTGTCGGAGTTCCTGACCGAGCTGGGGCCCGTGGCCAAGCGGCATCCGCTGCCGCTCACCGTCGCCTACCACGACGCCTGCCACCTGGCCCACGCCCAGGGCGTGCGCGCCCAGCCGCGGGAGTTGCTGATGGGCATCCCCGACCTGGACCTGCGCGAGATCCCCGAGTCGGCCATCTGCTGCGGCTCGGCGGGCACCTACAACATCTTCCAGCCGCAGGCCGCCCGCGACCTGGGCGACAGGAAGGCGGAGATGGTCGGCACGACCGGGGCCGAGCTGCTGGTCTCCGCCAACCCTGGGTGCACCATGCAGATCGCCGCCGCCATGCGCCGGGCCGGCGCGGAGATCAGGGTGGCGCACACCGCCCAGGTGCTGGACGCCTCGCTGCGCGGGGTGGGTCTGTGAGGGAGCGAACCCATGGGCCCAGCAGTGTGCTCACAGGACCGGCGAAGGAGGGCCTGTGAGTGTGCAGTCGGTCGAGCGGGCGCTCGACGTGCTGGAGGCGCTGGCCGCGCACGGTGGCGAGGCCGGCCTGTCGGAGATCGCGGCCAGGACCGGGCTGCCGTACGGGACCATCCACCGGCTGCTGCAGACCCTGCTCGCGCGCGGGTACGTGCGCCAGGAATCGGACCGGCGTTACGCCCTGGGCGGCGGCCTGGTGCGGCTCGGCGGCATCGCGGAGAGCATGGTCGGCGTCTGGGCGCAGCCGTACCTGACCAAGATGGTCGAGTTCTCCGGCGAGACCGCGAACCTGGCCGTGCTCGAGGGAGACTTCGTCGTCTACGTCGCGCAGGTGCCCTCGCCGCGCAGACTGCGCATGTTCGCCGAGGTCGGCCGGCGGGTGCTGCCGCACAGCACCGCCGTGGGCAAGGTGCTGCTGGCGGCGCGGCCCGACGGTGACGCGGTCGCGGTGTTCGAGCGGACCGGCATGCCGCGCCGCACCCCCAACACGATCATCGACGTCACCGCCATGCTCGCCGAGCTCAACGTCGTGCGGACCCGCGGGTACGCCATGGACCTCGGCGAGGAGGAGCTGGGCGTGCACTGCCTGGCCGTGCCGGTCTGGGACGGGAACCGGGTGGTGGCCGCGATGTCGGTGTCGGGGCCGGCCGAGCGCATCGACGCGCGGGACCGCGACGAACTGGCCGAGGGGCTTCGCAAGATCGCCCTCGACTTCGGCAACGAGCTCAGTCCTCCGGCTTAGCGACTCAGGGCTACCGTTGAGGCATGTGTAGGAGCATCAAGACCTTGCGACCCCCGTTCACCGAGAGCGTGACCGAGGAGGACGTGCGGGCGGCCGCGCTGCAGTACGTCAGGAAGATCTCCGGCTTCCGCGCGCCCGCGGCGCACAACGCCGAGGCGTTCGACCGGGCCGTGGAGACGATCACCAAGGCGTCGGAGGAGCTCCTCGGGGCGCTCCAAGTTCGCGGATCTCGTTGACAGGCTCTCCTGGCGGGGGACGATGTAATCCCTGACGATTCCCCCAGGAGCTGCCATGATCAGCGGGTTGTACGAGGGGCAGGACGGCGACTCGCGGCTGGCGCTCCGCGTCGACGTCGACGGGACCAGACCCACCGGGCGGGTGAGCGGCGACCTGTTCGCCGTGGCGGGCGCGACGACCTCGTACGTCGGCTCGTTCGTGGTCAACGCCCCCGCCGTGCGTGCCGAGGGCGCCGAGGCCCGGATCGACGGGCGCGGGGTGTTCACGTTCGGCACGCCGGACAAGGACGTGAGCGTGACGATCACCGACGGGTCGGGGACGGCGGCGCTGGCGGGGCGTACCTTCCAGCTGTCGTTCGCCTCGCCGTACTTCCGGCGGGTGCTGCTGGAGCAGGACTCGGTGACGGGCACGGTGCCGCTCGTGTCGTACCGGACGGGGTCGCTGCCCGCCCCGAGCGGGTCGCCCGCCAGAGAGCTGAGCGTGAGCGCCGCGTACGCGGAGGCCGGCATCGAACTGACCCTGGCGCAACCGGGGGTGATCCCGGTGGACGGGTCGGGGGCGGACCTGGCGTGGAACGACGCCGAGTTGCACCACGCGATGACGCAGCAGTTCAGCACGTTCGGGGACGCGCCGGCGTGGCGGGTGTGGCTGCTGGTGGCCAGCAAGCACGTCGGCGGCTACCGGGGCATCATGTTCGACTACAACGACGGCCACCAGCGACAGGGGGCGGCCGTCTTCTACGACGCGATCAAGGGCGACTCGCCGCAGGCTCAACGCGCGCAGCTCCGGACGTATGTCCATGAGTTAGGGCACGCCTTCAACCTGCTCCATTCCTGGCAGAAGAACCTCGCCACGCCGCCCCAGCCACTCGGCCCGGACGGCGGTTTCGGGGATCTGTCGTGGATGAACTACGTGCAGAACTTCAGGCCCGGTGGCGAGCAGGGCTACTGGGCCGCCTTCCCCTTCCAGTTCACGGACCCCGAGCTGGTGCACCTGCGCCACGGCTTCTTCCGTGACGTGGCCATGGGCGCGAACGCGTTCGGCACCGGGGCGGCCGAGATCGAGCCGTTCGAGCAGCCGGTCGAGGACCATTCCGGGCTGCGCCTGGAGCTGCGCGCCAAGGAGTCGTTCGAACTGGGCGAGCCCGTCGTGGTCGAGCTCAAGCTCTCCTGCGCCGGCGAGCCCCGCGTCACCCACGGCCACCTGCACCCGGACACGGAGTTCACGCAGGTGTCGATCACGCAGCCGGGTGGCAGGACCGTGTTGTACCGGCCGATGATCCGCCACTGCGTGGACACCTCGCCGGACATCCGGCTGGACGCGGGCAACCCGGCCTTGTACCGCAGCGCGTACATCGGGCACGGCCACGACGGGCACTACTTCCAGCAGCCCGGCGAGTACCAGGTCCGCGCCCAGTACATCGCCGCCGACGGCTCCCGCATCGTCTCCCCCGCCTGCCTGGTCAGGGTGCGTTTCCCGGTCACCCGCGACGATCATCAGGTGGCGGAGCTGATGCTGGGCGAGGAGCAGGGCAAGCTGTTCTCGCTGCTCGGCTCCGACTCGCCGGCGCTGCGGTCGGGCAACCTGGCGCTGGACGAGGTGATCGACAGGTACGGCGACCACCACCTGTCCACGTACGCCCGGATGGTGAAGGGCCTGAACGCCGAGAGCGAGTTCAAGGCGCTGACGGCGGGCAAACGGCTGCACGTGCGCCCGCCGGACCCCAAGCAGGGCATCGAGCACCTGACCCAGGTCGCGCAGGAGGCGACCATCGACAACATCACCCTCAACATGGTGATGCGCCGCCTCGCCCGGGCCCAGGCCAGGCAGGGGGACCTCCAGCGGGCGAACGCGGTGATGGACAAGATGGTCACCACGTTCGCAGCCAAGGGCGTCAACCCCATCATCATGGGGCAGATCAGGCGGCAGGCCGAGCTGACGAAGGCGGCGCTGAGCGCGGAGACCTGAACGCCGCCGTCAGCGCGTGACGGGACTTCCCCCCGCACAGACGATCTTCAGCTCGACGTCCTCGCCCTCGTCCGGCTCGAACTCGACCGTGGCCTCAGGGGCGGGACCCGGCTCGACGCCGTCCACGGAGTAGCCCTGGGCCGGGCTCCACGAGCGCAGCACGACCTGCTCGCCGCTGCAGGAAGCGATCACGGTGCCGCCCGCGCTGCGGATCAGCTTGCCCTGCTGCCCCTGCGCGGGCGTTCCTGCCGGGGTGGTGACGGCGCGCGGGCCGGCGGTGGCCAGGGCCGCGCGGGCGTCCTCCTGGCTGAGCACGCGACTGGAGGTCCCGGTGACCCCGGTGCCGAGCAGGCCGAGCACCGCCAGGGACGCTCCGGTGGCGGCCACGGCCGTCACGGCCCAGGCCAGTACGAGTCTCTTCATCGCCCTCACCTTCCCCCATGTCACGCTAAGGCCGGGTTAAGGGAACGCTAAGGGCACCCAAGGCACCATCAATGAACGTCTACGTTCATGTACATGGCTGACATCCTGCTCATCGAGGACGACGTGGCGATCCGTACGGCGCTCGGCCGGGGGCTGCGGGAGCTGGGCCATGCCGTCTCCTCCTCGCCGACGGCGCTGGACGGGCTGCGGCTGGCCGTACAGGATCGGCCCGACCTCATCGTGCTCGACCTGGGGCTGCCCGACCTGGACGGGGTGGAGCTGCTGCGGATGTTGCGGGCGGTCAGCCGGGTGCCGGTCATCGTGGCCACGGCGCGCGACGGCGACGCCGAGATGGTGCCCGTGCTGGACGCGGGGGCCGACGACTATGTGGTGAAGCCGTACAGCGCGGCGCAGCTGGACGCGCGGGTCCGGGCCGTGCTGCGGCGGGCGGGCGGGTCGGCGCCGGAGCCGCTGGCGGTGGGGACGTTGCGGGTGGACCCGCGGGCGCGTACCGCCACGCTGGACGGCACGCCGCTGGATCTGACGCCGCGCGAGTTCGACGTGCTGCACTATCTCGCCGCCCGGCCCGGCGAGGTGGTCACCAAGCGGGAGCTGCTGACCGAGGTGTGGCAGCTTCCGTACGGGGGCGCGGACAAGACCGTCGACGTGCACCTGTCGTGGCTGCGCAGGAAGCTCGGCGAGACCGCCGCCGAGCCGCGCTATCTGCACTCGGTACGCGGCGTCGGGGTCAAGCTGGTCGAGCCGGCATGAGGCGGTGGCTGGCGCTGCTGGTGGCGGCGACGACATCCCTCGTCCTGATCGCGTTGCTGGTGCCGATGGCGCTGCTGATCCGGGCGGTGGCCGAGAACGGCGCGATGAGCCGGGCCACCGCCGCCGCCGAGTCGGTGGCGGTCGCGGTCGGCACGCCCGACCTGGAGCTGACGGTGCAGCAGGTGGCGCGTCCCGTGACCGTGTTCCTGCCCGACGGGCGTACGGTCGGCGCCGCGGCCCCACGTTCTGACGCTGTGCGCCTGGCCGCGACCGGGCGCAGCGTGACCGCCGCCACCGCCGGAGGCAGGGAGGTGCTGGTCTCGGGGCAGTCGCCCGAGGGCACGGCGGTGATCAGGGTGTTCGTGCCGGACGCGGAGCTGACGCGGGGTGTGCGCGAGGCGTGGGCGGCGTTGCTGGTGCTCGGTCTCGCGCTCGTGGTGCTGGGGATCGTGCTGGCCGACCGGCTGGCGCTGGCCGTGACCCGGCCGGTGGACGGGCTGGCGCGGGTTTCGCACCGGCTGGCGGGCGGCGATCTGACCGCCCGGGCCGAGCCGGGCGGGCCTCCCGAGGTGCGCTCGGTGGCGCTGGCGCTCAACCATCTGGCCGGGCGGATCGACGAGCTGCTGGCGGCCGAGCGGGAGTCGGTGGCGGACCTGTCGCACCGGCTGCGTACTCCGCTGACGGGGCTCCGGCTGGACGCCGAGTCCTTGCGCGACCCCGAGGAGGCGGCACGGGTGCAGGCCCGGGTGGACGCCTTGGAGCGGGCCGTGAGCGCGGTGATCACGGAGGCGCGGCGGCGCACGACCGGGCGCGGGTCATGTGACGCGGCCGCGGTGGTACGCGAGCGGGTGCGGTTCTGGTCGGTGCTGGCCGAGGACCAGGGGCGTGAGGTGGCGCTCTCGCTTCCCTCCGGCCCGCTGCCGGTCGCGGTGGGGGCCGAGGACCTGGCGGCGTGCGTGGACGCGCTGCTGGGCAACGTCTTCGCGCACACGCCTGAAGGCGCCGCGATGTCCGTACGGCTGGCGCCGGGTCCGTCCGGGGCGCTGCTGGCGGTCGAGGACACGGGGCCCGGGTTCGATCCGGCGCTGCTGGAGCGCGGGAACAGCGGGGGCGGCTCGACCGGGCTCGGGCTCGACATCGCTCGGCGTACGGCCGAGTCGTCCGGTGGCCGGCTGACCGTTTCGTCGCCTCCCGGCGGCGGGGCGTGCGTAGAGGTGCTCTTAACCACTGCTTAGCGCGCGGTTACCCGCGACCAGGGTGTTGTGGAGTCATGCGAATCACGAAGAAGCTCATCGTTGTCGGCACCGGCGTCGTCGCACTTGTCGCGGGCGGAGGCGCGGCCGCATTCGCCGCCACCACGGCCGCCGCGCCGAAGGTCACGGCGGAGAAGGCCATGGAGATCGCGCACAAGGCGGTGCCCGGCGCCTGGGTCAGCGAACTCGACTACGACCGGCGCGGTACGCGGCCGGACACGTGGGAGATCGAGCTGACCAAGGGCTCGGTCCGCCACGAGGTGGACGTCGACGCGGCCACCGGCAAGGTCACTGAGCACGGGACGAAGCAGGCCGACGACGACCGCGACGGTGACGACGACTGATCCCCGGCACTGTGCGGGGCCCGCCACCGTCATCGGTGGCGGGCCCTATTTGGCGAGGCGGTTCAGGAAGCTGTAGCAGGGCTGCCTGCGGAAGTCGTGGAAGGTGGCGCAGGGGTCGGCCATGCCACCGCCGAACGTGGGTGGCCGCTCGGGTTCGGGCTCCGCCCGCTCCCGGGGAGGCGCCTGCGGCGTGGGCGAGCCGACGCTACGGGGAGCCTTGGAGCGCTCGGGGAGGGGCGTCCGAGGAGCCGCCGACCGCTGCGGCAGCCAGGTCCCCGCGGGCCTGTGGGTGAGTGAGGGGACCACCGCGCCAGGCGCCGGCACCTCCCGGAACCACGGGACCGGGGCGGGCACGGACGTCTGGAACGTTCCATGAATGAGCATGGGTGATGCGATCAATGTCATATGGGAGATCGGCGAAGTAGCGGACGGTGAATTCGATCTTACGGAAAGCTGCGTTTCCTCAACCATTCCCGGAGTTCTTTGCGCGGACCGTTCCTGGGATCCGGTGAATGCCAGGAATATTCCCAGGACCGCGGTGACGAGGACTCCGGCCGCTCCGGCCATGGACGGCAGGCGGCTGCGACTACCTGCAGGAATAGATCTAAGCGGGGACAAGTCGTGATTCCTTTGTGATTGGTGTGCGAGCATTCCTCTGTTGCGGCTAGTGTGGTCCATCACCCGCGGAAGCCGGCGAGCTTTCCCGATACGACCGCAGGGAGTTGTGCCACCATGCAAGATCCGAGCGCGCCGGATCGTCCGGAGATCCTCTCCGGGCCGGGCGATGTCCGCCTGGCCCAAAGGAGCGAAGGCCGCGGCGGCGAGCCTCCGAAGAACAAGAAGAAGACCATCGCCATCGCCGCTTCGGCGCTCGTCGCCGTGCTCGCGGCGGGCGGCGTCGGCTACATGCTGGCGGCGAACCCCACCACCCCCGCCTCGCAGCAGGGCACCGGCGGGCCCGCGCCCTCCCAGAGCGCCGACCCGAACTTCCAGGACGACGACGCCACCATGGGTGACGTCACCACCGACGCTCCCGACGACGGCCTGCCCGACGACGGCGGCATGGGCGACGCCGACACCGACACCGGCGGCGACCCGGCCGCGGACACCGGCGCGGACACCGGCGCGGATTCCTCGACCCGCACCGATCCCTCGCGTGGCACGACGCAGACCGGCACCGGCAAGAGCCCCTCGACGTCCTCCCCCACCAAGGCGCCGCAGGCGCCGGCCGGCGACACCCCGGCGGACGGCCCGGCAGGCGAGGTCGCCGGACAGTGCGCCTCGAGCGGCTGCTGAAAGCTTGAAGTGGCTTGCCGTTAATGGGCCGCACTGGACCTACGGCGGGAGCCACTCCGTTCCATAGAGTCGTCGCATGACGACTGACAAGGCGAGGGTGCTGCGTGGGCTGCACGTGCCCGGGCGCCCCGTGGTCCTGCCCAACGTCTGGGACGCCGCCTCCGCGCGCGCCGTCCAGGAGGCCGGTTTCGCGGCGGTCGCCACCGGCAGCGCCGCCGTCGCGAAGGTGCTCGGGTACGCGGACGGCGAGGGCACGCCGGCAGGTGAGATGCTGGCCGCCGTCGCCCGCATCGCCAGGGTGGTGGACGTGCCCGTCACGGCCGACGTGGAGCGCGGCTACGGCCTCAAGCCCGTCGAACTGGTGGAACGGCTCGCCGCCACCGGCGCCGTGGGCTGCAACCTGGAGGACACCGACCCCCGCACCGGCGAGCTGGTCGACGCGGCTGCCCAGGCGGAGTTCCTGGCCGAGGTCCGGGCGGCCGCCGGGCGAGCTCTGGTGATCAACGCGCGAGTCGACACGTACCTTCACGGCCGGACCTCGCGGGAGGAGGCGGTCGAGCGCGGGCGCCTCTACCTGGAGGCGGGCGCCGACTGCGTGTACCCGATCACGCTCGCCGACGAGGATGGGATCCAGGCGCTGGTGGGCGAGGTCGGCGGGCCGGTCAACATCCTCTTCAGGTTGGGCACGCCGTCGCTCGGGCGGCTGGCCGAGCTGGGGGTGGCCAGGATCAGCTTCGGGGGCGGTCTGCACCAGGCGGCCCACGCCTACGCCAAGAGCCTGTTCGCGAAGGTGCGGGACGGGCAGAGCCCTTACTGACGAGCTGCCGCCACCGGCCAGGGCAGGGGCGCGGAGGGGTCCCGGCAGGGGG
>NZ_VCKY01000210.1 GCF_005889735.1 Nonomuraea turkmeniaca | reverse complement strand
CTGTGCTGCTACCTGCGCAAGGTGGAGCCGCTGGACCGGGCGCTGGCGTGGGCGGCCAACGGGCGGCGGCGGGTGACGCTGAGCGCGGGCGAGCAGACGTTTTTGGACACGGCGATCGCGCGGGGGCGGAGGCGGTCGCGCCGGCGCTGGGCAGCGGTGGCGGGGCTGTTGCCGGTGGTGCTGATCTTGGGACTCTGGCAGACGTTCTGGCAGCGGAACGACGCCGACGGGCGGCTCGAACAGGCGATGGCCAAGGTGGCGGCGTCCCGGGCGGAGGCGCTGCGGCCGGCCGACCCGGTCACGGCACGCAAGCTGAGTCTGGCCGCCTGGCGATTGGCGCCGATCCCGGAGGCGCGGCGGGCGCTGACGGCGGTGGACGCGGCGGTGGCGGTGTTCGCCGATCCCTGGGCGGGGCCGCGCTCGCTGCACGCCATCAGCGGCGACGGCGCCAGGCTGGCGGCGCTGGAGGAGAACACGCTGCGGGTGTACGACCTGGCGTCAGGCCGCGAGGTCGCCAGGACGGCCGGTCCCGTCCAGAGCGTACGGGCGATGGCCTGGTCGCCTGACGGCCGGACGCTGGCGCTGGTCGGGGTCGATCGCACGTACCTGTGGGACATCGCCTCCCCGAGCGTGGGTCCGCCCTTCGGCAGAGGGCTGGGGGCTCCTGGGGAGCAGGCGGCGTGGTTCAGCCCGGGCGGCGGGCTGCTGTTCGCGGCTGCCCGGCAGTCGGGCGAGCGGTGGGCGTGGGACCTGCGGGCGCGCCGGGCGGCGTTCGTGGGCGAGTACGCGGTGGTGGGGCCGGACGATCGGGTGGCACTGGTGTTCGCGGGCAGGCAGTCCGAGATCAGGCAGGCGGGCGGGCCGGGGTCGAGGGCGGCGTGGCTGGACCGGATGCCGTGGGAGTACACGACGTTCGCGCCGGACGGGCGGCGGGTGGCGATCGCCGAGGAGAGCGGGATCCAGATCTACGGGCTCGACGGGCTGCCCGTGCGGGACACGCGGTTGCGGCCGTCGCCCGGGCACCTGCGGTTCAGCGCTGACGGGCGACTGCTGGCCGGCACGGACAGCGATCACGTACGTGTCTGGCGCCTCTCCGACGGCGCGGCCCCCGCAGCCGGTGGCGCGCTGATCGTCGAACGGCCGGTGGCGGCGGCCGGCGTGGACCGTCCGGCGCAGGCCGTCTTCACCGCGGACGGCCGACGGGTACGGGTGCTGACCGGACGCGGCGTCGTTCTCACCATCGACCTCGAGCTCGAGCCGGCGCCTGCCGACCATGTCGCGCACGTCTGTTCCCGATACGGCGGGCTCTCCCCGCAGGAGTGGGCCACGCACCTGCCGGAATTGCCCTTCCGCGAGACCTGCTGAGCAGGCCCGGACCCACAGGCATCCGGCCGAGAGCGGAAGCCGGTGACCCTCTGCTGCGACCCTGCCCCTGTGCCGGTCGTAGTGCGATAGCACCCGGCGCTCACTGTGTGCCTGGGAAGCCGCTACCGCGATTCCAGCCAACGCCTCGGCCAGGCGGGCGGCGTTGACTGCAGGCCGATCCGGAGTCCGGGTATCGGGGGAAAGGACGACGATCGGGACGCGCCGCGCTGGGTGGTCCAGCCAGCCGGTCAGCTGGTCGAGTTCGTCACTGTCGATCAGCTGCGGGCCGGCTGCCAGCGGTATTGCTCCGTAAGACGGCGACAGGGAACCGGAGTTGGCCGACGCTCCCGGCCTGGTGAGCGACTTCCTGCTCCCGCACACAGGATTGTCGTTCAGCCGCACGCGTACCCGGCCGTGCTCCGCCTCGAAGGAGGGCGCTCCTTCGTCGGCCACGCTTGCCCAGGTCGTGAAACAGCGACGTAACCGGACACCAAGGTTCCCGTCTCCCCACGCCCGAGATGGCCTACGCGACCTGCGGGAGAGCGATCGAGGGCTTGATGCCGATCACCTCAACATCGATCTTGTGGTTACGCAGGACCGTGGCGATATGGGCGAGGGTGACCTGAGCGAACGGGAAGAGGGTGTCAGGGGTGAGCTCCCTGCCGCTCTTGAGCAGGACGACGAAGACCACCTTCTCCGGCACAAAGTCGTCCGGGATCTGCCTGCCGTTCGTCCTCGCGTTCTCGGCGAACTTCCGGCGGGCTTCGGCACTGCTGAGGAGCGTCTTCACGGACACGAGCCCCTGCATGAACAGGTGGCTCAGCGACTCGGCGCTCCAGGGGAACTTGACCATCAGCAGTTCGTTGCCGGGTCCGAGGATGTCGCAGACCTCGACGGGACCGCGCCGGCTCAGCGGGTTCCTCACGAACGTGCGATGCAGGTTGACGAAGCCGGGGCAGCTCATGGCGACCTCGGCGTTGAAGTCGTCCTCGTCCCGCCCGGGATCGTATGACGGCAGGGCCAGGGATGGCTCGGCCCGGAAGAGCGTGGCGATCTTCCGGCGCTGGCTGTTCACGTACTCTGCTCCGATCTCATACCAGGCGCCGTCGAGCAGGAAGTACCGATACTCTCCGAGGGAGATGGTCACCTCCAGCCAGTTGATCGCCGGAGCGTCGTCGAGGGCGGCCTGGCACTTCTCGTCCGCGTACAGGAACACCCGGCCGGTTCGCAGCGTCTCCACTCGCTGGCCGGGCAGTTGGAGGCGGGCACGCTGGAGGATCTCGGCGACCTCGAGAGCAGGCCGAGGGTTGAGGGCGACGCTGCCGACCTTGACCACGAAGGCCCGAGCCGCATCGTAGTCCGCCAGGCAGGTAGTGGGAACGGCCGGGCCAATCTGGTGGGCGAAGCCGTCCGGGCAACCCAGAAGGTCGTCCAGCTCGGCGTCCAGCCGAGCCTTGAGTTGCTTGCCAGTGACCGGCTGGATCCGCTCGGCGAAGGCGAGTTCCGGGTCGGGAGGCTCCTCCGCGCAGATCCTGGCGAGTTCCCTGATGTTCCGCACCAGGTCGTGGCCATACACGCCGAACCTGGCCGAGACACCCGTCCCCCCTTCCAGCCGCATCGGCCGCTTGCCACCGGCCCGCGAGTTCAACGTGAAACCGCGCGCCTGCCCGCCGATCCGGCGTACCACGTCGGTGTACTCCTCGATGCCCAGCATCCAGATCGGCGAGCCCGCCGGAGTCAGAGTCGAGTCGGTACGGCTTCCACCGAGTTCGCGGCGGACGAGTCCCTTGACCTTCGCCGGATCGAGGCAGCGCACGGCGAGGCTGAGGCCGAAGCGGTGGTCCTTGAGCTCGCTGGGGATCAATCGGTGCCCGGCGCCGAAACCCACCGCGTACACGTGACCGTCGATCACCAGGAGGATGAGCACCGCACCCGTGTGGTCGCCGTAGGGCAGGGGCATGCCCGCAGTGGTCGAGGCATCGTGGGCCCAGCTGGCGACATCCAGGTCGAAGGAGCCGTGGATGACGAGGGCGGGCACGCCGCCGATCTCTTTCGGCACAACCTCGGCATTGATCGCGTCGAGCTTGGCCGCGTCGAGGGCGTCGAACACGCCGTCGATCACGGGTTCGACGCCGATGAGGCGATACAGGGTTTGGTGACGGGTCTTGCGGGTCATGTCGATCTCTTTCTCGCGGTGATGAAGAGGTTCAGGGGAAGTTCGGGATGCAGGGACGGAGGGCCACTTGAAGGGCAAGCCTGAAAGCATCTCCAGGAGAGCATGACAGTGAAAGCACCGTCAATCGCTTTCCGAAGGTTCGTCTTGTGTCTACAGTGGATCCGTCAGTAACGTTGCTCAGTGCGACCGACCCTGGAAGAAGCGATGCCCCAGAGACCCGAGCAGGTGACCGCAGCCGACATCTCTCGGCTGGCCGGCGTGACCCGTGCGACGGTCAGCAACTGGCGACGCAGGCACGCCGACTTTCCCTTGCCGAGCGGCGGCACCGATGCGAGCCCTCTCTACGATCGGGCGGCGGTCGAGGCCTGGTTGTCAGGCAGGGGGCAGCTTCCCGCCACATCACCAGTGCGGGATCTGCGCACGTTCACGCGTGACCCCAATGACCTCTACGCGCTGAGCGCCCTGCTTCTCCCCTTGCTCAAGCTGAGCAACAGTGATCGAAGGGCACTAGACGACCTGGCCGACGCCGAGTTGATCGAACATGCCCGCATGCTGGTCGGCCGTGGCCATGCAGATCTGACCCTGCGCCCCGCACTGGTGCGCAGCCTCACCCGGGCGACGGCAACGACCAGTGTTGATGAGATCCTGGACACGCTGCTGGAGGTCGCTCCCGACGCCTCCGCACGTGGCACCTACCTCACTCCAGAGCCCGTAGCTGATCTCATGGCGGCCCTGTTGGCAGGCAATACCTATCCGGGTGCCGTCTTCGATCCCGCATGTGGAACAGGTGGGTTGTTGCTCGCGGCCGCTCGCCGGGGGGCTACTCGTCTCTTCGGACAGGATGTCTCGCCGGTCCGGGCCAACCAGGCTGCCGTCCGTATACGCGTTTCGCCAATCGAGGCCGATGCCGACATCCGCACAGGTGACAGCCTGAGAGCAGACGCGTTCTCCGATCTAACGGCTGAGGGAGTCCTGTGCAACCCCCCATACGCCGATCGAGACTGGGGGCACGAAGAGTTGGGTTATGACGCCCGTTGGGAGCACGGCGTCCCGCCCAAGGGCGAGTCAGAACTGGCCTGGGTCCAGCATTGCCTGGCTCACCTGGAGTATGGCGGCCTCGCCGTCATACTGCTCCCGCCTGCGGTGGCGGAGCGCCCAAGCGGTAGAAAGATTCGCGCCGAACTGATACGGCACAGCGCACTCAGGGCTGTCGTGGCACTTCCATCCGGAGTTGCGCCACCCTTGCACATCGGGCTTCACCTGTGGATTCTCCAGCGGCCTCTGATCGGGCGAGCCGACGCGCCGCCCTTTGTGCTCTTCATCGACGCCGGGCTGGATCGGGACACCATCGTCGACGTATGGCGAGACTACGCCGACGCGCCAAAGGATTTCACTGCGATTCCCGGCGTGGCGCGTGCCGTACCCGCCCTTGAACTTATCGACGTGGGGGTCGACCTCACCCCGGGCCGCCACGTGCGCCGACATACGGCAGCCGAACCTCTCTATCTGGCCGACGCTGCTGCCGCTGCCCGCCTGCGACTGCGTCGCGCGATCGACGCGCTGGCCGCGATGAGCAGCGGGGCTGAGTGGAAGGCGACCGGCGCGCAGGCCTCCACCTGGCGAACCGCCACCATCGCCGACCTGGTGAGAGGCGGAGCCGTAGGTTTGCACAAGGCCGCAATGATTTCCCGCGACAAACGGTCCACGTCCAGCGCTCCAGAGCCAGAAGGTGGAGGCGTGCGCGTCCTGACGGCCGGTGACGTGGCGGGGGGGCGTGCGGCCTCCGGCCGAGTCCCAGACAGTGCGCTCGCGGAACTGCTGCCGCTGAGGCGAGGCGACGTCGTCCTGCCGGAAATCCTGGACGAAGGCTCGAGTCTCGCGCGGGTTGTCGACGATGATGACGCCGCTACGGTGCTCGGGCCGAACCTTCACTTGATCCGCCCAGATCTGGAACGGCTGGACCCCTGGTTCCTCGCGGGATTCCTGTCCGCGGAAGACAACCTGAACGCCACATCCACTGGGACAACGATTGTCCGGGTAGACGCCCGCAAACTACGGATACCGTTGATGCCGCTGACGGAGCAACGCCGGTACGGCAGGGCCTTTCGCAGAATGGCCGCGCTGCGAAAAGCGGCAGATCTGGCGGTACGACTGGCCGAGGAGACCGCGCGGCAGCATGTCGCCGGCCTGACCAGCGGCGCTCTGCTCCCGCCCGGTGAATGAGAAAGGACGCACGTGAACCACGCCAAGGTCGCCGAACTCGTCAACCATGCCTGGTCTGTCGCAGATTTGCTCAGAGGCGACTACAAGCAGGCTGATTACGGCAAGGTCATCCTTCCCTTCACCGTGCTGCGCCGACTGGAATGCGTCCTAGAACCAACGAGAGACCGGGTCGTGGCCGAGGCCAAGAAGGTCAAGGAGATGGACCTGCACCCAGAGGAATGGTTCCTGTCCAAAGCCTCTGGACATCGCTTCTACAACACCAGCGGCTACACCCTCGCGAAGATCGCGAACGATCCCGATCATGCGGCCAGGCACCTGAACGCCTACATCGGCGCGTTCTCGCCGAACGCCCGCGAGGTGATGGAGAAGTACGAGTTCGCCCAACAGATCAAGAAGCTACACGAAGCCAAGCTTCTGTATCGCGTCGTAGGCCGCTTCGCGGATCTGGACC
Organism: Nonomuraea turkmeniaca; assembly: GCF_005889735.1. Lineage (GTDB taxonomy): Bacteria > Actinomycetota > Actinomycetes > Streptosporangiales > Streptosporangiaceae > Nonomuraea > Nonomuraea turkmeniaca. Next base: position 12,834 of record NZ_VCKY01000210.1, on the reverse strand, counting down.
TGCGCCCCGTCGAAAGAGACGACAACGGCGAGGTCGTCAAGGACGAGGACGGCAACCCTGTCATTGTGGTCTCCAACCACGACATGGGCTACGCCTTCGAAGACCTCATCCGCCGCTTCGCGGAACAGTCCAACGAGACCGCCGGTGAGCACTTCACGCCGCGCGAGGTCATCGAACTCATGGTCAATCTTCTGGTCGGCTTTGATGACGATGCCTTGACCCTGCCTCAGACCAGCCGGAGGGTACTCGATCCCGCCTGCGGAACCGGCGGCATGTTGACCGCAGCCGAGGAGCACATCCATCGGTACAACGAGGACGCCAACGTCGAGGTCTACGGGCAGGAACTCAACCCCGAGTCCTGGGCCATCTGCCGCTCCGACCTGATGATCAAAGGACAGAACCCCGAGAACATCAAGTTCGGCAACTCCTTCAGTGACGACGGGCACAAAGGCAAGACCTTCGACTACCTGCTCGCCAATCCGCCGTTCGGTGTGGAGTGGAAGAAGGTCAAGGAGTTCGTGGAACGCGAACACGAACGAGAGGGAGAGAGCGGACGCTTCGGCGCCGGACTACCCCGCATCAACGACGGTTCCTTGCTCTTTCTCCAGCACATGCTCCACAAGAAGAAGCCGGTGGAGAAGGGCGGCAGCCGCATCGCCATCGTCTTCAACGGCTCGCCCCTCTTCACCGGAGCCGCCGAGTCGGGCGAGTCGAAGATCCGCCAGTGGATCCTGGAGAACGACTGGCTCGAAGGCATCGTCGCCCTGCCCGACCAGCTCTTCTACAACACCGGCATCTCCACCTACTTCTGGATTCTCACCAACAAGAAGAACCCTGACCACAAGGGCAAGGTCGTCCTGCTGGATGCCCGGGACTACTGGGCGAAGATGCGCAAGTCACTCGGCGACAAGCGCAAGTACCTCACCGAGGACCATATCGCCGAGATCACGCGGCTATACGGCGAAGCCGTCCACGTCGCTCAGGACCCGGAGCACCCGCTCCACAACAAGGTGAAGGTCTTCAAGAACCGGGATTTCGGCTACCACCGGATCACCGTGGAACGCCCGCTCAAACTCCGCTTCGAGGTGACCGAGGACACCCTGACCGCCGTCCGGGACTCGAGGTCCCTCGCCAAGCACGTGGACACGGCCGCGCTGGCCGATGTGTTCAAGCACCTAGTCGGGCAGAGTTGGGAGAAGAAACTGGCCGCCTTCGCGGCGATCCGTGAGGCCATGGCTTCGGGTGGAGTGCTCTGGCCGTCCAAGCAGCCGTTCCTCATTGCGTTGCGCGATGTGATCGGCGTCCGCGATCCGGAGGGTGAGGTGCAACTCCACAAGGGTGACCCAGAGCCGGACCCCGAGTTGCGGGACTACGAGAACGTGCCGCTGGACCAGGACGTCGAGGAATACGTGCAGCGCGAGGTGCATCCACACGTGCCGGACGCCTGGATCGACCACAGCAAGACCAAAGTCGGCTACGAGATCCCCTTCACCCGCCACTTCTACGTCCACAAGCCGCCGCGTCCGTTGGCAGAGATCGACGCCGAACTGAAGGCTCTGGAGGCCGAAATCCAGGAACTCCTCGGGGAGGTGACGGAGTGACAATCATGTCAGGATCGTGGATCCAGGCAGCACCCGGTCACTGGGAACGAGGCCGTATCAAGACCATGATCGGCAAGTCGGCTAATGGTGTATGGGGGGAAGACCCCCTTGAAGACGGGTCGGATATCTACTGCGTACGCGCCGCTGACTTTGAGCGGTCCCACCATCGGGTAAGTCAGAAGCATCTTCCAGCCCGCAGCGTTGCGCCAAGAGTTATTCGCCGACATCAACTGCATCGCGGTGATCTTATTCTTGAAAAATCGGGAGGAGGGGAAAAACAACCGGTCGGTATGGCTGTAATGTTTGACCTCGATATTGTCGCCGTCTGCTCGAATTTCTGCGCTCGGATCATCCCTGCGGAGGGAGTTGACTCGAGATTCCTCACATATGTGCTTGCTGCCGCCTATGGTCAAGGGTTGACGCAGAGCGCCATTAAACAGACTACTGGTATCCAGAATCTCGACACTGAGGCATTCTTTGGATCTCCATGGGCCTACCCGAAGCTGGACGAGCAGCGGCGCATCGCGGAATTCCTCGATGCTGAGACCGCGCGCCTTGATCGCATCATGAATCTTCGTCGTGAGCAAGCCGCGCTCACCGAGGAGCGTACTATTGCGAGGATCTTCAACACGCTGCGGGGCACTGAGATCGACGAAGATAGAAAGCCGAGTGGTCTTGATTGGCTCGGCGACATTCCGGCCAGTTGGCCTGTAATTCGGGTTTCCACTGAATTTGATGTTCAGTTGGGAAAGATGCTGAATCAGGAACGAGTCACAGGGGAATATCTACGCCCCTATCTCCGGGTGGTCAATGTACAATGGGATCGTATCGATACCGACGACCTAGTGGAGATGAACTTCCCGCCGGGTGAGAAGCGGCGATATGAGATTCTCCCTGGTGATCTGCTCATCAACGAGGGCGGCTCCTTCCCTGGACGAGCGGCAATCTGGGATGGCCGGATCCCGGAGATTTACTACCAGAAGGCGCTGCACCGAGCCCGATCGCGAGGGCGTAGCTCTGTGCGCTGGTTCTACTATTGTCTGCGCCTGGCGCTAGAGCTCAAGGTCTTCGAGATTGAAGGCAATAGCACGACTATGACCCATCTAACCGGTGAGCAACTAGCCGCTCACCGTTTCCCCTTTCCCGAGCGAAATGTGCAGGATCAGCTCACTCGGGAGTTGGACGCTGTAATCAGCAATGAGCGAGCACTTCTTCGCATCGCCGAGAATCAAGTTCAGCTGTTGAAAGAGCGCCGACAGGTGCTGATCACGGCGGCGGTCACCGGGCAGGTCGATGTGTCGTCCGCCAGTGGGCGAGGGATTGAAGTGCCATGAGCAGCACACCTGAGACGGCGTCGCCGTTCATCTTCCGGGTCCGAGTGCGGGGGTTCCGGTCTATCGCCGAATGTGACGTCCGACTGGGGCCGCTCACTGTCCTGGCTGGGTTCAACGCGGCCGGCAAGTCGAACTTCCTGGACGTCCTGCGATTCGTGTCCGATGCGTTGGGCACGTCCCCGGGCAGAGCGCTGGCAGCCCGAGGGGGGCTGGACCGCGTGCTGTGTCACGCGCCCGAGGCGGGGGTGATTGCCGAAGCCTTCTCGATCGACCTTGACCTGCGGCTGAGCGACGAGGAAGGGCGGCCTGTCGGCGCTACTTACGGCCTTGAGATCGGCAGGGGCAAGACCGAGCGAGCCGCCCCTGTGCTCCTCAAGGAGCAATGCAGAGTCGAACTGGCCGACGGCGCCACGGAGTGGTTCTTGTCGACTCCGGAGAAGTTCACTGGCAGCGCGCTGATCTATTCGGGTGAGCGCGCCGCGCAGAAGAACCGTGACCGGCTCTTCCTCCCCGCGTCGGTATTCGACACTCCCTTCCGTGCGGTGGAAACAGCACTCCTGGGAATGCGGTTCTACGAATTCGACACCGAAACCCTCCGGGGGATCGACGACGATACCGAGCGACACACGGTGCTGGGGCCAAGAGGCGAACATCTCGGTCATGTCCTCGGTGCCCTGGCGGAGTCGGCTCCCGAAGTCAAGGACTACGTAGATACGTCCGTGCGCGCAATCGTTCCACAGTGCCTCGGGGTAGACGAACGGCGGGAAGGCGAATTCTCTACAGTCCAGGCGCGGTTTTGGGCGGGTGATCCCGTTCTCGGGTTCTGGACCGCGGCGGGCACTCCAGCCGCTGACGAAGGCCAACCGCATGTCCAGGTGTTCCGGCGGCAGGAACTCTCCGATGGGACACTTCGGGCAGCGGGAGTGGTGGTCGCTCTAGCCCAGCCCGGGGTGCTCACCGGAGACATCTCTCTGGTGGCCATCGAGGAACCAGAGATCGCCATCCACCCGGCCAATGTCGGAGCACTCTTCGGTGACATGCACGCCGCCTCCACGCGGACACAGGTGATCGTCACGACGCAAAGCTCAGACCTGCTGGACAGCGAGGAGATCAAACCTGATCATCTACGGATCGTGGAGATGCACAGGGGAGTCAGCGTCATCGGTGAGCTTGATGAGCACACGAAGACCTATCTCGGCAGCACCAAGCCCCCGGGTCCCTTGCCTGACATGCACCGGCAGGGGCAACTTCGCCCCGCGAACGCTCCAGAGGAGCGGCCGTGACCTCGCCCAGAATCGGTGTCATCGTGGAGGGGCACGGTGAGGTCAAGGCCGTCCCTGTCCTGCTCACGCGGCTCGTCTCCGAGTTGCTCCCCAACCCGTGGCCGACATTTCTCCGGCCCTTCCGCGAGAGCAGGGATGCGCTGGTCGCCGTGGGCGGGATCGAACGGGCTGTCGACGATCTGCTGTCCCGGCACCAGGCGCTGACCGGGCTTCTCGCGCTCATCGACGGTGACGACGACTGCCCCGCCACGCTGGGGCCGGAGCTGCTGACGCGAATCGAAGCGCATCGACCGGGGCTTCGGGCCGCCGTGGTACTGGCCCACCGAGAGTATGAAGCCTGGTTCCTCGCCGCGGCCCCATCGCTCAGCGGGCATGGCGGCTTAAATGACGACCTTCACGTTCCGCCGGAACCGGAAGGGGTTCGCGGCTGCAAGGAGTGGCTGAGCAAGCATCGTCCACGGCATCTGCCGTACGACCCCGTGGACCATCAGGCGGGGCTCTCAGCGACCTTCGACCTGGCCATGGCCAGGAAGAACTCGCCCTCTTTCGACAAGTTCTGGCGCGACGTCGAGTTCCTGATCACCGGGAAGAGGTAGATCCGCATGAGCCCCATTCACCACGAGTCGGTGTTCGGTGACGCCATCGTCTCCTCGATGGTCGAGAACGACTGGCAACTCGGGCCGAGCAACGACTACCGGCCAGAGCTGGGTCTATGTACAGGCGACTTATTCACGTTCATTGGTGCTACGCAGGTTGCGGAGTGGAATGAGCTGGTCGGCGCGTACGGGAACGACGCCGACGCGGCCCAGGCGGGGTTCGTCAGGCGACTCGATCAGGCGATCGCTCACGAGGGTCTGGTCGAAGTGCTGCGCAAGGGGGTCAAGGATCGCGGTGTGCGGATCCAGGTGGCCTACTTCAAGCCGTCCCTGGTGACCTCACCGGAAGTGTTGTCCGGCTACCACGCCAACAGGTTGACCGTGGTGCGCGAGCTGGAGTATGCCACCAAACAGGCTGACAGGGGCAACCGCCTTGATCTGGCGCTGTTCCTCAATGGCATCCCCGTGGCGACCGCGGAGCTGAAGAACCCGCTCACCCGCCAGGGCGTGGAGGAGGCCAAACAGCAGTACCGCTCCCTGCGTGACCCGTCGGAGCTGATCTTCTCGCGCCGGGTGGTGGCCAACTTCGCGGTCGATCCCGACCTGGTCTTCGTCACGACCCGGCTGCGCGGGGACAAGACAGCTTTCCTGCCGTTCAACCAGGGATCGGCAGGACCTGGTAAGCCCGGTGGCGCGGGCAATCCGAGCCCCACCAAGCCGGGCAGGTACGCCACCTCCTACCTGTGGGAAGAGGTCTGGCAGCGGGACAACTGGCTCGATCTGCTGGAGCGTTTCGTCCACGTGCACCGGGAGAAGGGCTCCGACGGACGGACCGCCAAGCGAGTGATCTTCCCTCGTTACCATCAGTGGCACGCCGTACGCACGCTGACCGATCATGTCGCACGCCACGGCGCCGGCCGAAACTACCTGATCATGGCTTCTGCTGGGTCAGGCAAGTCGAACACGATTGCCTGGCTAGGGCATCGGCTGTCGTCGTTGCACACGCCTACCGATGTGGCCGCGCTCGATCCTGAGGCGGTCGCGGCGGGGCTGAAGCCCGGGGTCCCGGTCTTCGACAAGGTCATCATCATCACCGATAGGCGCAATCTCGACGCCCAGCTCAGGGAGACAGTCGGCAGTTTCGAGCAGACCGCTGGTCTTGTGGTGCCGATCGACGAGAAGCGTGGGGCGAAATCCGAGCAACTCGCAGCAGCGCTGTCCCGGGAAAGCGGCAAGATCATCACCGTTACGTTGCAATCGTTCCCTGCACTTATGGACTACCTGCGGCGCACGCCCACTGAGATCAAGGGCCGCAACTTCGCGATCATCGTGGACGAGGCGCACTCCTCGCAGTCCGGCGACGCTGCCGCCGCGGTCCGTGACGCTCTGCGTGACCTGGGCCTGGACGCCGACTCCGAAGAAGCCGGAGCGACCAGTGCAACTGCCATACCGGACAGCACGGATGCCAAGCTTAAGGCAAGGGCTGCGCGGCGAGGGATGAGCCGCAACCTGTCGTACTTCGCCTTCACCGCCACACCAAAGGCAAAGACGCTGGAGTTGTTCGGCGTCCTTGGCGGCGACGGGGTCTACCGGCCGTTCCACACCTACGCGATGAAGCAGGCCATCGAGGAGGGCTTCATCCTGGACCCACTCGCGAACTACGTCACTTACAAGGCGTTCTACAAGCTGGCGAGCCGGGATGCCGAGGACCGCGAGGTCGATCCGGCCAAGGCGAACCCCCTGCTGGCCCGCTACGCCCATACTCATGAAACGAACGTGGCGCAGCACGCGCAAATCATCGTGGAGCATTTCCGCGCCCACACCGCCGGACGCCTCGGAGGCAGGGCCAAGGCGATGGTGGTGACCGGATCTCGGTACAGCGCCGTGCAGACGGCTCGGGCGATCAAGCGCTACATCGGCGACTTGGGTTATAGGGGCATTGGGGTTCTGGTGGCTTTCTCAGGAACCTTGGAATACGACGGCGAGGAGACCAGCGAGTCCAAAGAGAATGGCGGGCTGCCGGAGTCCGCCCTGCCTAAGGCATTCGCCTACTGCCGGGCAGATGACAGAGCCGAATCAGGCCGGCCCGAGTACCGGATCCTGGTGGTCGCGGAGAAATACCAGACCGGCTTCGACCAGCCACTGTTGACCACCATGTACGTCAACAAGGCGCTGACGGGGATCAACGCGGTCCAGACGCTGTCGCGGCTGAATCGGACCAGGGACCGTAAGGAGCAGAGCGACCTGGCAGCGCTCGACTTCGTCAACAAGGCCGACGTCATCCAGGACGCTTTCCGGCCCTACTACGAGGAGGCGGCCGCATTCCCGACCGATCCGAACCTGCTGTACGTTACGCAGACCAGGGTGATGTCCCCGCCCGTGCTGGTCGAATCGGAGATGCGCGACTTCGCCACCGCCTACCTGGCCGCCGAAGAGCGTGCTGGAGGCGATCAGGGTAAGTGGGCAAAGCTCCACGCTGAGTTGTACCGGCACCTCGCGCCGGCCTGCGAGCGGTTCGCCAGGCTGCTGAACAGCGAGGATGAGGAGGAGCAGCAGGCGGCGGAGGACTTCCGCGCCGACCTGACCGACTACGTCCGCAAGTACGCCTTCCTCTCCCAGATCATCCCTTACAGCGACGCGGAGCTGGAGCGGCTGTACCTGTTCGGACGGCATCTGCTGAATCGCTTGGAGCGACGTGCCGACGGCAGCGTGGACATCGGCGAGGTCGATCTCACGCACCTGCGGGTGGAGAAGACGGGGGAATACGACCTCAGCCTCACCTCCGAGGGCCCGGCGGTGCTCAAGGGATTCGGCGACGGTACGGCAGGGGCAAAGGAACCGGAGAAAACGCCATTGTCGGAACTGATCGACAAGTTCAACGAGCGATTCGGGACAGAGTTCACCGAGCAGGACCTCATCAAGCCATTCGAGGAAGCGATCAAGGATGAGAAGGTCAAACTCGCGGCCGTCGCCAACGTCGACGAGGAGAACTTCGGCATCGTCTTCGACGGTGTCTTCCAGGACAAGATGATGGAGCACTTCGACACCATCGCCGACCTGGGGCGCAAGTACTTTGGCCCGGATCCCGACTTCCGCAGTTCGCTCAATCGCAGCGCACGCAGCGCGGCCTGGAGTCTTATCCGCCGTCAGCAGGGAATCGTGGACGACGTCGCGTGAAGCGTCGCATGCCTCGGCAGTGTTCTGGGAATCGCATCAAGGTAATGAGCGATTCTCGGGACAGCGGCGAGCTCAAGAGATCACACTGGTTGCATAAAACTGGACAAGCGATGAGATAGCCGGGGGATCGGTGCAGTCGCGGACGGTCGGCAAGCGCTACGAGCTCGTGGAGGAGATCAGCTCCGGGGCGATGGGCCAGGTGTGGCGTGGGTACGACACCATCCTTGACCGCGAGGTCGCGATCAAACAGATCCTCCCGGGAATAGCCTCAACGGCCGAACATGCGGAGGTGCTGGCCAAACGGTTCCGGCGGGAGGCCCGAATCACCGCTCGCATCGGTCACCACGGTGTCCCCCAGGTGCACGACGCGGTCCTGGACAACGACTTCAGCCGCCTCTACCTGGTGATGGAGTTCGTCCGCGGCACGCCTCTCACCGCGTTCATCTCCGCGGACGACCCGCTGCCCATCTCCTGGGCAGCGGCAGTGGTGGCCCAGATCTGTACCGTCCTGTCGCATGCACACGCGATTCCGGTCGTGCACCGAGACTTGAAGCCCGACAACGTCGTCGTTGCCGAGGACGGGACCGTCAAGGTCCTGGACTTCGGGATTGCCGCGATCTTGCGAACCGATGTCACCAGACTCACCGCGACGGGCGCGCTTATGGGCACGACCCGCTACATGTCCCCGGAGCAGGTGCAGGCAGTACAGGTCACTCCGCAGAGCGACCTATATGCCGTCGGCTGCATTCTGCACGAGCTGGTGACGGGGAATCCGGTCTTCGCGGACGGGCCCGCACTGATGCGGCAACATCTGTTCGAAACGCCTCCTCGGCTTCGACAGCTTCGCCCTGATGTGCCATCCGAGTTGGAGAACCTCACTCTGGATCTGCTGGAGAAGTTGCCCGAGCGACGCCCCGCCGATGCCCAGACAATCTTCGAGAGACTGATCCCCTTCCTCCCCGCGCGCGGATCTCAACCTGGCGACTCCGAGCGCTCGCCGAGCAGGATCCCGGACCCCACGGGTCCCTACCGCAACCCATGCGCGCCACGTTCCCGGCCGGAGCAGGTGTTGACGGAACTCCTCGACGAAGACGCCATTTCCGCCGACCAGGCGCTCGCCTCCATCAAGGTCGCTCTCGAGCAGTCCAACGAACTCTTGGACGAAGAGCGCTTCGCGCAGGCCGCCGATGAGCTCGCCTCGGTGCTGAAGTCTGCTGCCGACGCTTTGGGTACAGACAATCGGCGGGTGCTGCTCCTCCGCCAGCGCCGCGCCGCGATTCTCGTGATCGGTGGTGACTTCCGGCGCGCTCTACCGGAATTCGATCGACTGGCCAAGGCGTATGCAAGAGTGGCCGGACCTGGCGACATCGAGACCTTGGAATGCCGACGGCAGGCCGCCCTGTGCCGAGCCGAGCTCGGCGAGGGGGCGGCGGCGCTCGACGAACTCCGGCAGGTGCTGGCGCGTCACCAGGCGGTCAAGGGCGACGGCGACGAGACAGTGCTCACCACACGCCGCGACATCGGCGCTCTGCTGGCCACGGAAGGGCGCTCCGACGAGGCTCTCGCCGTCTTGGAGCCGCTCTACCACGACCTGTGCATCATCTACTCTCCGAATGATCCGCTAGCCGTGGAAGTGCGGGAACTCCTGGCTCGGCTGCGTCTCACGAACGGCTGAGATGGAGGTCAAGGGAGAGGGGGCACGCCCAAGAGACTACAGACGTAGTGCGGGAGGGAGTCCTGAGATGCCCAGGGCTGTAGTGATCGGCGGCGGAATCGCGGGCTGACCAGCGGGATCGCGCTGCAGCGCAACTGGGTGGGACGTGACCGTGCTGGAGCGAGCACCCAAGATCCATCCGGTGGGGATGGACGCCGACGAAGGCATCGTGCGTACCGAGAATGGCGACCTTCGGGCGGATCTCGTCGTGGCCGCCGACGGCATTCACTCGAAGGTCCGGCGGGCGCTCTTTCCTGTACACCCTGGTCCGGCGTACTCCGGGGTATGGAACTGCTGGTGTTACGGCCAGGGTGTGGATGTGACGGCATCCGCGTGAGCAAGGGCGGCCCTTTTGTAAGGCGCTGTGGCATCAGCATCAGGGAGCCCTGTCGGCTTCTGCCCAGTCGGGCGGGTCGTGGATGAGCTTACCGACCCGTATCGCGCGTATGTTCTATCCGATAGGGTCAACCCTTAGTATGGTTACGGTCACATACTGTAAAGATCCTTGGGGGCAGGTGTAGGTCATGCGGGCATGCCCGTTCGGTTGCGATCCGCAGGCGCCGACCGTGTGGTGCGCCCGTCGGCCGCCCACGGACCGCGCTGCCAGAGGGCTGTGCCGGCATCGAGCGGGAGGGCGTCGCGCGTGACTGAGCTGCGCCCGATCGAGGCGCCGTTCGTCGCTCCCGGCCCGTCCGGGGTGGCCGTCCGTGACCGGCTCAAGAACCTCACGGTCGAGGACGAGCAGGTGCTGCGCCTGGTGGGCGCGCATCTGGGCGCGCTGGCCTCGGGCGATCTGAAGACGCGGTGCGCTGATGGGCTGGAGCACGACAACCAGACGTGGGCGGCGCGCAAACGCGGGCTGACCGAGCTGTCGTCGTCGCGCTGGGCCGGGACCATCACCAAGGCCAGCCACGACCAGTGGGTGCTGGCCCGCCGCTGCCAGGCCGCGCACATCGCCGATCTGGAGGCCGGGATCGCCACCATCGGGCATCGGCTGTCGCTCCCGGTGGGTGAGAAGGGAACTCGGAAGGCGCCGGGCGGATACCGCTCCCGGCAGGAGTGGCACGCCAAGAGTCGCCGCCTGCGCGTGTTGCAGGACCGGCTGCAGCGTGAGCGGGCCGACCAGCAGGCCGGGATCGTGCACATCGTGCGGGGCGGCAAACGTCTGGTCTGCACCCGGCACCATCTGGACGCCGCCGGCCTGACCGAGGCCGAATGGCGGCACACGTGGGAGGCCGCACGCTGGTTCCTGGCCGCGGACGGTGAGTCCGGCAAGCGGTACGGTAACGAGACCATCCGTATCACCCCCGACGGGGAGGTGTCGATCCGGCTGCCCGCCCCGCTGGCGCACCTGGCCAACGCGCCGCACGGCCGCTACGTCCTCGCCTGCCGGGTGGGCTTCGCGCAGCGGGGCAGCGAATGGGCCGATCGGATCGAGGCCAACCGAGCCGTCGCCTACCGCATCCATCTGGATGTGCGGCGCGGGTGCTGGTACATCACCGCCTCCTTGCAGATACCACCGGCCCCGGCCATCCCCCTGCAGGCCGCCCTCGCGCACGGCGTGATCGGCGTGGACACCAACGCCGACCACCTGGCCGCCTGGCGCCTGGACAGTCACGGCAATCCGATCGGCAACCCCCGCCGTTTCTCCTACGACCTGAGCGGCTCGGCTGAGCACCGCGACGCTCAGGTCCGCCATGCGCTGACCCGGCTGCTGCACTGGGCGAAAGCCTGCGGCGTGAGCGCGATCGCCATCGAAGACCTGAACTTCCGGGCGGAGAAGACCCGGGAGAAGCACGGCCGCCGCAAACGGCTCCGGCAGCTCATCTCGGGCATGCCCACCAGCAGGCTCCGCGCCCGGCTGACCGCGATGGCCGACGCCACCGGCATCGTAATCATCGCCGCCGATCCGGCCTACACCAGCCGGTGGGGTGCTCAACACTGGCAAACGCCCCTCACCAGCAATACCCGCACGACCACCCGCCACGACGCCGCCGCCGTGGCGATCGGCAGACGCGCCCTTGGGCACCCGATCCGGCGACGGACGGCACCGCCCCGCACCCACCAGAGCGATGGAAGCGGGCATCGGACCGTCCAGGCCGCACCGGGCACCCTGGGGCGTGAGGAAACCCGCCGCCCCGTCACGGACCGTGCACACGATGCACCCGCCCGGGCGAGGAGAACAGGAACGCGGGCGACCAGCGCATCCAACACCGTTCGGGATGCGCGCAGTACCGGGACGTGGGTCCAACACTCACTCCTGGACACTGCTTAGGAACGGTTACGGCCTGGCGGGGTCTCACTAGGGGAGATCCGGGGCACGGAGAGCTGGGGCAAGGGGCTCGTGTTCGGCGTCATGCCGCTGGCCGACGACCTCGTGTACGTGTACGCGACCGATGTGCTGCCCGCGGGCACCGTGTTCGGGGACGAGCGGGAGGAACTGGTGCGGAGGTTCGGGGACTGGCATGAACCGATCCCCGCGCTGCTGCGGGCCGCCGATCCCGGAATGATCATCCGGAACGACGTCTACTCCTTCGACACGCCGCTGCCCGCCTTCCACCGGGGGAAGGTGGCGCTGGTAGGGGACGCCGCGCACGCGATGACGCCGAATCTGGGGCAGGGCGCCTGCCAGGCGATCGAGGACGCGATCGTGCTCGCCCACGTCGTCGGGCACGCCCAAAGGAACAAGGGCGGCGATGCGGCCGCGGGTGCTCTTCGCGCCACCGGTGGAGCCGAGGCCCCGGGCGGGCCGGCGCCGCGATCGGCCGGCGAGCACCTCGACGCCTACAGCGCCGCTCGGCTGGGGCGGACGTCGAAGGTCGTGCGGCAGTCGATGAGCATCTGCAGGATGACCAAGGTCCGTAACCCGGTCGCGGTCCGGCTGCGGGATCTCGGGATGTCCCTGGCCGCCCGGACCATGCCGGACATGATGTTGCGGTCCATGGATGAGGTGCTGAGCTGGCGTCCGCCGGTGGGGGCCACGGACGGGGACGAGCGCCATCGGGCCGAAGGGCGCTGATCGGCTCGGCTGTGGCCGCCGATCCGGCAGCAGGTGCCATGCGCCCGGTCAGGTGGCGTCCGAGGTGGCTGTCACCGGGTGCGGGGACGGGACCGGGGGAACCTCGACCG
>NZ_VCKY01000020.1 GCF_005889735.1 Nonomuraea turkmeniaca | reverse complement strand
GAACATCACGAACCCCAGCAGCGCGGCGACCGCCAGTCCCCCGAACGCCACCCACGCCAGCGCCCGGCTCCCCGTGATCAGGCCGGCCACCCAGCACACCAGCGCCGACACCGCCAGCGTCGGATGGGAGAAGACCAGGGTCGCCGGGAACCGGGTGACCTTGGCCCGGCGCATGCCGTCTCCCGCGAGCCAGAGGTAGAGCAGGTACATCCCGGCGAGTGCGGCGATCGTCCACGTCCCGGCGGTGACCAGACCCACGGGCCCCTCCCCTGTCCGTACCATCCCTGTTGTCACGTTAAGCCGAGAGTCACCGGTATGTCTTCGCATAAGCGAAAGCGGCATCTGCACCGATCGCCGGACGGGGTGGCGAAGCTGGGTGGGAAGGTTGTCGGCAGGGTGTGTCAAGGTAGAGGGGTGCGGCGCATCTATCCCGACATACAGGACAACCCGGACATCATCCAGGCGTACGCCTACCCGGAGGCCCGGCCGTGGCTGCGGCTCAACATGGTGGCGAGCGCCGACGGCGCCGCCTGGCTGAAAGGCCGCTCCGGCGGCCTGTCCAGCAGCGGCGACAAACGCATCTTCCAGATCCTGCGCGGCCTGGCCGACGTCGTCCTCGCGGGCGCCTCGACGGTCCGCAAGGAGGGGTACGGCCCGGTCAAGCCGCGTGACTCCTGGGCGGAGATCCGCGCCGGCCGCCCCGAGGTGCCGCACATCGCGGTCATCAGCCGCAGCCTCGGCTTCGACCTGGACGCCGAGCTGTTCACCGACGCCACCAGCAAGACCATCGTGATCACCTGCGAGGCCGCGCCCCACGATCGGCGCGTGGAGCTGGCCAGGCACAACGACGTCATCGTGGCCGGTGAGGACACCGTCGACATGCGGCTGGCGGTGGCGCAGTTGCACGGGCGGGGGCTGACGAGGATCCTGTGCGAGGGCGGGCCCCGGGTCAACGCCCAGCTGTCGGCCTGCGGCCTGGTCGACGAGCTGTGCCTGTCGATCAGCCCAATGCTGGTCGGGGGCGGCGCGGCGCGCATCCAGAACGGCGAGCCCGCGCAGGTCGGGCTGGATCTCAGCCAGGTGCTGGAAGAGGAGGGGGTCCTCTTCTGCAGGTACGTGAGGGAGCGGAGCTCATGACGGAACCGATCGGGACGGTGGAAGAGCCGGAGCCGGTGCCCAATCTGCCGGTGCGGCCACCGGTGCCACCCATGCTGGCCAAGCCGGTCAAGGCCATGCCGAAGCAGAACGGCACGCTGTTCTACGAGCCGAAGTGGGACGGATTCCGCTGCATCGTGTTCCGCGACGGGGACGAGGTCTATCTGGGCAGCCGCAACGAGCGCCCGTTCACGCGCTACTTCCCCGAGCTGGTCGAGGCGGTCAGGGTCGAACTGCCGGACAAGTGCGTGGTGGACGGCGAGATCGTGCTGCCCATGGGATCGCAGCTGGACTTCGACGCGCTGCAGCAGCGCATCCATCCGGCCGCGTCGCGGGTGAAGATGTTGTCGGAGCGCACGCCTGCCCAGTTCATCGCGTTCGATCTGCTGGCGTTGGGCGACGAGTCGCTGATGGAGAAGCCGTTCGCGGAGCGGCGTGCCCGGCTGGAGGGGATCTTCCCGGAGAAGGTCGGGTCCGTCCGGCTGACGCCGGTCACGACCAGCGACGAGCAGGCGGGTGAGTGGTTCGAGACGTTCGAGGGCGCGGGGCTGGACGGCATCATCGTCAAGCCGGGCGACCAGCCCTACGTGCCCGACAAACGCACGATGTTCAAGGTCAAGCACGAGCGGACGGCAGACGTCGTGGTGTGCGGCTACCGGGAGCACAAGTCCGGCCCGATCGTGGGGTCGCTGCTGCTGGGGCTCTACGGCGACGACGGCAGGCTGCACCACGTGGGGGTGGCGGCCTCGTTCCCGATGGCGCGCAGGGCCGAGCTGGTGGAGGAGCTCAGGCCGCTCGTCGCCGAGCTGAGCGAGCACCCGTGGGGGCACTGGGCCGAGCAGGCGGCGGCCAACCTCGGCCAGCCGGCCGCGGGGCCCGCGAGGGGCGGGCAGCGCGTGCCGGGGGCGGTGTCACGGTGGAACGCCAAGAAGGATCTGTCGTTCATCCCGCTGCGGCCTGAGCGGGTGATGGAGGTGGCCTACGACCAGATGGAAGGCGACCGCTTCCGGCACACCGCGCAGTTCCGCCGCTGGCGGCCCGACCGCACGCCGGAGTCGTGCACGTACGAGCAGCTGGAGCGTCCGGTCAGTTACAACCTTGACGATATCCTTGCCCGCTAGCCCAATATCCCGTTATATCTCGACTTATGAGTACTGGGGATGAGTTGAAGGCAGCTGTGTCCGCCCGCCGGGATCTGGGGCCTGAGTTCGAGGACGCCATCGTGGAGTCGTTCCTCGACAAGATGGGCCAGGAGGTCGACCGGCGGGTGGACGAGCGCCTGGCCCAGGCGGCCCCCAAGTCGGCGGCCCACCAAGGGCCGAGCGACGCGCAGCGGCTCGCCCTGGCGATCGTGTCGCTCAGCCTCGGCACCCTCACCACCATCTTGTTCGTGCTGATAGGCGACGGGCGGGCGGGCTACGTGGTCCCAGTCTGGATCGCGATCATCATCGTCAACGTGTTGTTCAACAACCGGGGCAAGAGCGGCTAGGCCAGCCAGATGAGCCCCGCGAAGCGGCCGCCCGGCTGCTCGCGGCGGTGTGAGTAGAGGTCTTCGGACTCGATCGTGCAGCGTGCGTCGTGGCGTATGTCCGTCAGCCCCGCCGCCCTGAGCTGGGCCTCGATGCCGGCCCGCAGGTCGAGCGCGGGTGTGCCCCACGACGTCGTGGAGCGTGTCTGGGGCACCTTCGACGCCACCTGCTCGCGCAGCTCGGCGGGCACCTCATAACAGCGGCCGCAGGCGCCGGGCCCCACCAGCGCGACCATCCTGCCAGGCTCGCCGCCCTTGGCGGCCATGGCCGTCACCAGGGCGGTGGCGATGCCGGCCTCGGTGCCGGGGCGGCCGGAGTGGGCGGCGCCGACCATGCGGGCCTCCGGGTCGGCCACCAGCACCGCCGGGCAGTCCGCCCCGAGCGAGGCCAGCGCCAGCCCCGGCTCGGTGGTGAACACGCCGTCGAGCGGGGGCGGGTCCGCGCCGAACGGCTCGCTCACGTACGCGACGTCGGCGCTGTGGACCTGGCGCATGAAGACGACGGCCCGCACGCCCAGCTCCGCCACCAGACCGGCGCGGTTGGCACGCACGGCCTCGGGGTCGTCCCCGACCAGGCCGCCGAGGTTGCGGGAGCCGTACGGCGGGGCGCTGACGCCTCCGTGGCGGTCGGTGACGGCGACGTGCACTCCGGGGGCCAGCTGCATGCCCTAGATCCTAGAGTGCTGGGAGAGCGAACACAGGACGAGGAGACCGCCCATGACCAGCCTTGCCGATCTGCACACGCTGATGGCGCGACTTGGGCACCCGGTGGTGCAGGCCGCGTCGCCCGCCGGGACGAGCTTCGCGGACGGCGCGCCGTACCGGTTCGAGATTCCCAGCGTGGAGGGGCCCGCCGTGCTGGAGGCCGTGGTCGCGGAGGCCGACCGGCTCGGCGTGCCGGTCGCCAGGATCTCTCAGGGCAGCGGCGTGATGATGCTGACGGACGATGAAATCTCCGACATGGCGAGGATCGGGGCCGAGCGCGGTATCGAGGTGAACCTGTTCCTCGGGCCGCGGGCCGCCTGGGACACCGGCGGGCAGGCCAAGCTCACGCAGGCGGTGGGGGCTTCCGCACGGGGCAACACGATGGTGGCCGCGTGCGTGGCCGACGCCCTGCGCGCCTGCTCGCTGGGCATCCGCAGCCTGCTGGTGGGGGACCTGGGCACGCTGGAGGTGCTGCGGGCACTCAAGGAGGACGGCACGCTACCGGCCAACCTGGTGCTGAAGACGTCCGTGCTGCTGCCGCTCACGAACGGCCCCACCGCCGCGATCCTCGAACGGCTGGGCGCCACCACGGTCAACGTCGGCACCGACCTGACCGTCCCGCACCTGGCCGAGATCCGGGCCGCGACCCGGCTGCCGATCGACCTCTACCTGGAGGTGCCGGACGACCAGGGCGGGTTCGTACGGTTCTACGAGGCTGTGGAGATCGTCCGGGCCACCGCGCCCGTCTACCTCAAGATGGGGCTGCGGAACGCGCCCAACATCTACCCGTCCGGCGGGCACCTCGGCGCGGTGCCGCGCGAGCTGGGGCGCGAGCGGGTGCGGCGGGCCGCGCTGGTGCAGCGGCTGATCGAGGAACTCGACCCGGAGCTGGCCAAGCGGCAGCCCGCCCAGTCCCACCCTTCCGACCTGGGCGTGCCCGAAGTTTAGGCGTGCAGGCGGTGGATCGTGAGCGGGCCGCCGCCCCAGCGGCCGATCGCCTCCTCGTCGGCGAAGGCCAGCACGCGCATCATGTTGCCGCCGTCGCTGAGCTCCACGTTGCGCCGCAGCCGCGTGACCAGATCGGGCGCCAGGTTGGTGGTGCCCGCCTCGATGGTGTCGCCGTAGTGGGGGGCGAAGGCGACGCCGGCGAAGCCCGTACGGCCGAGCAGCGTGCGCACGGTCTCCGAGGAGTAGAACATCAGGTGGTTCTTGGTGAAGCCGCTCCACGCCGCCCCGTACGCCTTGAGCAGCAGCGACCGGGCGTTGACGGTCAGGATGAGCAGCACCCCACCGGGCGCCAGCAGCCGGCGGAACGTCTTGAAGTCCTCCAGCGGCCTGGGCAGATGCGCGAGCACCGACCAGAGCGTGATCACGTCGAACCCGCCCGCCGCGATCTCCGGCACGTCCTCGGGCGCGCCGAAATAGGTCCGCGCCTTGCTCAGCCGTTCGTTGGCCTGCTCGACGGACTCCGGTGACAGGTCCACCCCGTAGGCCTCGAAGCCCCGCCGCTCGGCCAGCTCGAGGAACAGGCCCACACCGGAGCCGAAGTCCAGCAGCCGACGTTCCTTGCCCTCGTCGAACACCGGCGAGAACGCCTTCATGGTCAGGTCGTAGCGGCGTTGCCGGTTGGCCGCGTACTTGCCGGACAGGAACTTGCTGTAGCCGGTGGCGTACAGGTCGCCGAGGCGTTCTGGGCGGACGTTCGGATTGCGGTAGAGGAAGCCACACGACGGGCAGCGGACGACGTAATAGCGCCACGATCCCGTCTCGCCGGCCGGCTCGAACAGCGGCTGCTGGCGGGCCTCCCCGCACATCATGCAGCTGAGGAACTCCTCGATCTCGCCCAGCGATCTGAGCCGCCGGTAATCGTCCAACGGCAAGACCGGCGCGCGCCTGGTCAGCCACTTCCATTGCGCCTCGCGGATCATCCGCTCGCCGGGCCGCACGTAGACGCGCTGACCCCAAGGAACACGGTCATAACGGGAGCCGTACGCCAGCCGCCCCAAAAGTCGTCGATATGACATAGCCACCACCCTGCGAAGCGTCTTGCCCCGCACTCTCGTGACTATGCGCCCGTGTTCGGGCGCTTTACAGGCTCTTGAGTGACGAGACGCGGGCTCTCATCGACATTTCTGGATTTATGGCCGGATGTTATCAAGCAAGCATATGCTTGGGTGCGTGCCTGACTATCGTAATCTCATCGGCGGCGAGCTGGTCGCCGCGGCCCGGACGATGGATTCGGTCGACCCGGCCACCGGCGAGGTGTGGACGCAGATCCCCGCGAGCGGCCCCGCCGAGGCGGAGGCGGCCGTGGCGGCGGCCCGCGCGGCGTTTCCTGCCTGGTCGGCGCTGCCCGCGCTGGCCAGGGCGCACTATCTGCGCAAGGTGTCGGAGGTCTTCGGCCGGCATGCCGAGGAGCTGGCCAGGCTGGAGACGCGCGACAACGGCCGGATCCTGCGGGACACGCTGAAGAAGGACCTGCCGGGCATGGCGTACCTGTGGCAGCTGGCCGCTGGGCAGTGCCTGGACGCGGTCAAGGGTGACACGGTCATCCTCGGGCCGGACGCGCTCGGGCTGACACGGCGCGAACCGTTCGGCGTGGTGGTCTGCATCATCCCGTGGAACTCCCCGATCTCGACGTTCTCCGCGAAGGCGGCGTACGCGCTGGCGGCCGGCAACACGGTGATCGTCAAGCCGGCCGAGCAGGCCAGCGCGTCGGTGTTGCGGCTGGGCGAGCTGCTGGCCGAGGTGTTCCCGCCCGGCGTGCTGAACATCGTCAGCGGCATGGGAGAGGCGGTCGGGGACCCCCTCGTGCGGCACCGCGACGTCGGCAAGATCAGCCTTACCGGCTCGACGGCGACCGGCCAGGCGATCACCCGGGCGTCGGCGGACGCGCTGAAGCCCCTGATTTTCGAGCTGGGCGGCAAGTCCCCCAATATCGTCTTTCCCGATGCCGATCTGGACGCGGCTGCCCAGGGCGTCACCGTGAACTCCATCTACACCGGGAACGCCGGCCAGGTGTGCGTGGCCGGCTCGCGCATCCTCATCCACCGCTCGATCTGGGACGAGATGCTCGGCCGGATCCGGGACATCTGCGCCGGCCTGGTGCTGGACGACCCACAGGACCTCGGGACGACGATGGGGCCGATCGTGTCGGCCGGGCAGTTCGAGCGCGTGACCTCGTACCTGGAACTGGCCGAGAAGGACGGTGCCAGGCTGGTCTTCGGCGGCCGGACGGGCGCCGAAGTCGTGCCTGGGCTGCCGGGCGGCTATTGGGTGGAGCCGACGTTGTTCGCGACGGAGGACAACTCGCTGCGCGTGTGCCAGGAGGAGATCTTCGGGCCGGTGGCGGTGGCGCTGCCGTTCGAGACGGACGAGGAGGCGCAGGAGATCGCCAACGACTCGCCGTACGGGCTGGCGGCCGGCGTCTGGACCCGCGACCTGGGGAGGGCGCACCGCTTCGTACGGGATCTGCAGAGTGGCACGGTGTGGGTGAACACATTCCGGCAGATGCCGCCGGGGTTGCCGTTCGGGGGCGTCAAGGACAGTGGGTACGGGCACGATTCGGTCCTTGAGTTCACTCGTGAAAAGGCCGCCATTATCCAGATTTAGTGGGATAGATTTGCCCCTCGTGAGCGAGGGGATCAAGGACCATGACGGGCTTTCTGCGGCAGCCGCCCAGTCGCGGGCATCGGTGCTGCGTAGCCGCGCCGAATCGTACATCGCCCTGTCGCGGCACGAGGCCGCGATCGCGGACCTGACGGAGTCGATCGCCCTGGCGCCCGGCAACGCCCGCGCCTGGCGCCTGCGCGGCGAGAGCCACCGCATGATCGAGCGGTACGAGGCCGCGCTGGAGGACTTCGACGAGGCGCTGAAGCTGGAACCGGACAGCGCGTACGCGCTCGGCTCGCGCGGCCAGACCCACGCCGCGATGGGCCGCCTGGAGGAGGCCATGGCCGACTTCGACCACGCCCTCACCCTCTCCCCCGACTCCCTGTGGATCCTGGAGGCGAAGGCGGACGCCCTGGTGGACCTGGACCGCCTCGACGAGGCCCTGGACGAGCACGCCAAGATCCTCGCCCTGAACGGCGACCTGCCGTACTCCTGGGTGGCCCGAGGAGACTTGTACCAGCGCCTGCACCTGTACGCCGAGGCGATCGACGACTACACGAAGGCGCTCGACCTGGAGCCCGAGCACGTGCGCGCCCTGAGCAGGCGAGGCGAGGCCTTCCGGATGGCCGACCGGTACGAGGAGGCACTGGTGGACTTGAGCCGCGCCCTGGAGCTGGACCCGGACAATGATCGGGCGCTGGGGAGCAGGGGCGCGGTGCTGAGCGAGCTGGGCGACAACGAGGCGGCACTGAGCGACCTGGACCGGGCGATCGAGCTGGACCCTGAGTATGTATGGGCGTATCGGGTGCGCGGCGAGATCTTCCAGGAGCTGGATCGCCACGAGGAAGCGGTCTCCGACTTCACCCAAGCCCTCCACCTGGAATTCGGCGACTAGGGGGTCCGTGGGGGATCAGTCGTCCTGCGCCGCAGCGCTGCCATGGGCGCGCGAGCCGTACGCCGGCCCGAACACCACCAGCAGCGCCAGGTCCTCGGTCACCTCGTCGAACCGGTGCTCCTCCCCCGCCGGCACGAAGATCACCGCCCCTGGGCCCACCTCGGCCGTGCCGTCCGGTGTCACGATCTTGGCCCGCCCCGCGGTGACCACGTAGATCTCGTCCTCGGTGTGCGGACTCTGGCTGTCGAGTCCGCCGGCCGGGATGCAGTACGTCCCCACCGACAGGTCCGGCACCCTCAGGTTCTCCACCCAGTCGTTGGCCGCTCCGGCGGCGGGCGGCGTCCACTCCCCCGCACCTTCGATGATCCGCATGGCGGAAGCATAGCCATGGCCCCGCGAAGCGCCATGGTGCCGGAGGTGCAGCACTACGTCTGAGCTGCGGATTGTGCCCGTTTCATCGCCGTCTGCCGGGTAGGTGGTGCGGGCTCGCAGGAGGGGAGACTGACATGTGTCTGAGCTGTGGCTGCGGAGAGCCGGAGAACGATCACGGTAATCCGGCCAACATCACCACACAGGATCTGCAGAGTGCCGCTCAAGCGGCGGACATCAGCCCGCAGGAGGCCGCCGAGAACATCCAGGCCGCAGTCGGAGCCGGGTAAGGCGCCGACCGCTCCTCGCGGCGCGTCGGCCGGGTCGGCGCGCCGCCACGGGGTGCGGCATCCGTACTTCGGCTTCAGCGCCCAAGCCGCCTTGCGCTACTCGGCGTTCGCGCGGAGCCATTCGAGGGCTTGCGCGGCCGAGTGGAGGACCGAGATGTGCCCGTCCTCCGGGTAGAGCCGCAGCTCGGCCCAACGGCCGTGGCGGGCCAGCCACTCGCCGTGCGAGCTGGGCACCACCCGGTCCTGACCGCCGTGCAGGAGCAGCACCGGTGCGGTCACCTCGGCAGGATCGCAGCCCCAGGGGGAGACGTACGCGAGGTCGTCGTCGATCAGCCCGCCGGGACCACCCTCCAGGGCTGGGCCGACGACGCCGCCGAACCAGGACCATTCCCCCTCGAACGCTGCGTGATCCACTGGGGCGAACATCTCCGGGTCGTACTCGGCCGCCGCCTCGTGCCGCTCCTTCGCCGCGCGTCCCGCGACAGCGGCACGCAGGGAAGCCTCGCCAGAGGCGGACATGCCCGCGAACCAGTCGAGACCCTCCGCGCCGTACGGGGCGATTCCCGCCACGCTGACCGCGGCCGGCACCCGGTCGGGCAGCAGGGCTGCACAGGCCAGGGCGTGGGAGCCGCCGCCCGAGTGGCCCATGACGGCGAACCTGCCGATGCCCAGAGCGTCCGCGACCCGGTTGACGTAGCCCGCCGTCGAAGCCAGGTTGCGGCCTCGGGCAGGGGTGGAGCCGCCGTAGCCAGGGCGGTCGTACGACACCCAGCGGATGCCGAGACGGTCAGAGGCCGGGAAGAGCGGTGCTGGGGGCGTGCCGATGTTGGGGGTGCCGTGATGCCAGAAGACGGTCAGCCGATCGGCGGCGTCGGCAGCCGTGTCGTAGACGTGCAGCGTGCGGCCGGCGCCGAGGTCGAGGTCAAGCTCTTTCACCACGCGGCGAGCCTAATGACCGCGGAATCCGCGCGCCAGGTGGCTCACCGGGGCCGTACCACCGCACGGCCCCGGTGAGTCTGTCAGAGGGCGAGCAGGGCGTTGACCGGTAGGCGGGAGTCGGACAATGGGCGCATGGCGATGCGGAGCAGCGCCAGCGCGTTGTCGTCGCCCGCGATGCGGTTGGCGCTCAGCTCGCCGCACGACTGGCAGTGATGGATGATCAGCCACTCCCCGTCCGGCCGGACGGTGACGCTCAGCGCCGCCATCCGGCCCCGGCAGCCCGCCCGCCGGTCCCCCGGGATGCGGTGGTCGACGTGCAGGCTGGTCAGGCAGTGCGGGCAGTGGTTGCGGTGCGCGGTGCCCGGCGCGATCATCGGTACGTCCAGGCGGCAGCCGACGCAGCGGAACGCGTCGGCCGGCTCCCCGTGATGATGCGTGGTCTTGCGCCGTTGCGGCCTTTCCCTGGCCGGGTTCTTCCTGGGCATGTCACAGGTCGCCGAACGCCTCGAGCGGGAACGGCGGCTGCGCGAGCGGGCGTACCGCCATGCGCATGAGGATGAGCTGGTTGTCGTCCCCGCAGATGGGGTTGGACGTCAGCTCACCGCAACGGGTGCAGCGATGGATGATCATCCAGTCTCCGGTACGGAGGACCGCGATCGAGATCGGGATCATCCGCGACCGGCACTCGGACGGGCCGCCCTCCACGCGGTCGAGGACGTGCTGCGAGTGCAGGCAGCTCGGGCAGTGGTTGCGGCGCGAGCCGTCAGGCGCGGTCGCCGTCACGGTCAGGCCGCATCGTACGCACGGGAAGGTCTCGGTGTTGACGATGGAACGTGGTTTGCCGTTGGCAGCCAACGCAGGTGCTCCTTGCCAGAAACGAATGGGATGAAGACAGCAAGGAAGTGCGCCAGGCGAGCCACGCGATGGGCGCGGCACGCCGGTGCCGCAGGCGGTCCGGCCTCGGTCAGTCGATGTCAGGTGTGGGTGGACTCAGAGGCGGGATTCGCCGGCAGCACGTCGAGGCGCACGTGGCGCGGTGCCAGTCATAAACCCACTCCCTCCGGGGCGGCGTGACCCGCCCATTCGACTCGGCCACGTGCGAGGGTAGTGGCGCCGGGTCGCGCGCCGCCAATGGTTTTCCGCCGGCGAGCCCGCCCCGGCGCTAGTGACCGGCCTGGACGGCGCTTCCGGGAAGACCGTCCAGCGCCCGCAGGAGAACATTGAGCGACTCCTCCGGGGCCTGCGCGGCCGTGTCGATGACGATGCGGTCCCGGTCCCACGGCTCGTATTCGCGGTCGATGATCTGCTGCCAGTCGGGCGGGTGGAGGTCGGGGATGTCGATCGACCGGGAGGTCGCACGGTGCCGGTGCTCGATCGGGTCCGAGCAGATCACTTCCACCTCTGCGGTCGGTACGTCCGCCTTGGTTCCCACGTCTCGCCAGGCGTCACGCGTGATCGCCAGCGGGTTCACGGATTCCGCGATCACGGTGAGCCCGCCGCGAAGGTGGTCCTCGGCCAAGGCGTACCCCACGGCGTAACCGGCGTGCCCGAGGAGCCGGCGGGCCAGGCCGGACCGGACGATCGCCTGCTCGATGGTGTCGATGCGCAGGTGCACTGCGCCCATGTGCTTGGCGAGGAGGCGGGCGAGTGTGGTCTTTCCCGTCGCGGGCAGGCCGCCGATGACGATGAGCATGCGGTCCATACTGTCCCGGCCCGGGCGAGGTGCACTGGAGACCGACCGAATAAGCTTCTAGATTCGGACTCATGGGCATCGGGCTGACCGAGGAACACCTGGCGCTGGCCGCGTCCGTTCGAGGACTGGTGGAGCGGACCGCCGATCACGCGGCCCTTGCCGGGCAGGGGCTGCTGGGGCTGCATCTGCCGGAGGAACGCGGCGGGCAGGGGTACGGGCTGCTGGAGTCGTGCGTCGCGCTCGAGGTGCTGGGCGAGCGGCGCGTGGCCGGCCCTTACCTGCCGACGGTTCTGACCTCGGCGGTTCTCGCCCGCTCAGGCGGCGGCCGGTACGGGGATCTGGTCAACGCGCTCGCCGACGGCTCGATGACCGCGGCCGTCGCTCTCCCCGCCGACGCCCTGGTTGCCGGTGCCACAGGCGGCCCGGCAGGCGGTGCCGGGGTGCTCGCCCTGGGGGCGTGCGACGCCGACCTCTTCCTCTTGCCGGCAGGCGGTGGCGCGTGGGCGGTGCTGGGTCGTGACGACGTCGCTGCCGAGCCCGCCGAAGGCGTCGATCTCGACCGGTTCCTCTGCTCCGTGACGCCGCGCGGGCGGGTCCCCGCCGACCGGGTGCTGGCCCACGCGCCGGTACGGGAGATCGCCGCGATCGTGCTCGGCGCCGACGCGTGCGGCGTCGCGGCGTGGGCCGTGGCGACGGCGGCCGACTACGCGAAGGTACGGGAGCAGTTCGGCCGGCCCATCGGGCAGTTCCAGGGCGTCAAACACCGGGTGGCGGCCGCGCTCGTGGCGTTGGAGCAGGCCCGCGCCGCCGTCTGGGACGCCGCCAGGGCCATCGACGCGGCAGGCATCGATCTCTCGGACGAAACGCGGTTGGCGGTCGGCGTGGCGGCGGTGCTCGGGCCCGATGCGGCGGTGCGGTGCGCGGCGGACACGATCCAGGTGCTCGGCGGCATCGGCTACACCTTCGAGCACGACGCCCACCGCTACTACCGCCGCGCCCTGTCCGACCGCATGCTGGCCGGCGACCCAGGCCCCTGGGCCGAGGAGGCAGCCGGGCTGGCGATCCAGGGCACGCGGCGGGTGATGGAGCCGGACCTGCCGGAGGAGGCCGCCGCCGTCCGGGACACGATCAGGACGGAGGCGCAGTCATTGCGGGCGGAGGAGCCGGCGGCCAGGCGGGCCCGGTTCGCGCGCGAGGGCTGGATCATGCCGTACCTGCCCAGGCCGTGGGGCAGGGCCGCCTCCCCGCTCGAGCAGGTGATCATCCACCAGGAGTTCCGCGACCTCAAACGCCCGAACCTGGGCATCGCGGCCTGGGCGGTCCCGTCCATCGTCCGGTACGGCACCCGCGAGCAGCAGGAACGTTTTCTGCCTGGCACGCTCACCGGCGAGATCATCTGGTGCCAGCTGTTCAGCGAGCCCGGATCCGGCTCCGACCTGGCCGGGCTGTCGACGAAGGCCACGAAGGTGGAGGGCGGCTGGTCGCTGAGCGGCCAGAAGATCTGGACGTCGCTCGCGCAGTACGCCCACTGGGGCATCTGCCTCGCCCGCACCGCTCCCGAGCGGCCGAAGCACGACGGCATCTCGTACTTCCTGGTGGACATGTCCTCTCCCGGGGTCACCGTCAGGCCCCTCAAGGAGATCAACGGCGACGAGATCTTCAACGAGGTCTTCCTGGACGACGTCTTCGTACCGGACGACCTGGTCGTCGGCGCGGTGAACGAGGGCTGGCGGGTGGCCCGCGACACGCTGTCCCACGAGCGCGTCGCGCTCGGCGACTCCTGGGGCCCCGGCTCTCAGCACACCGACATGGTCAAGCTGATCGCCCGCCTGCCCCCGCTCCGGCAGGCGCAGCGCGAGCAGGCGGGACGCCTGTGGGCGGAGGGTCAGGCCATCTCGGCGCTCGGCCTGCGGGTGACGCTCTCGAAGTTGTCCGGCGCGGAGACCGGCGCCGCCTCCAGCGTCCGCAAGCTGCTCGGCATGCGGCACGCGCAGGCGATCTCGGAGTTCTGCTGGTCGCTGGACCCGGCGGACGCGTACTGGAACCGCATGATCCTCACCACCCGCGCGTTCACGATCGGCGGCGGGACGACGGAGGTACAGCTCAACATCATCGCCGAACGGGTGCTGGGCCTGCCGCGGGACCCGTGATCAGTTCTTGGGATAGTACGGGGCCGCCAGGTGCGCGTACACGATCGTGTTGTCCCGGTAGCTGTGCGCCTGCCGGTCGAACGCCCCGCCGCAGGTCACCAGCCGCAGCCCCGGATAGCGGAGCTTGCCGTAGACCTTCTTGGCGGGGAAACGGGACTTCGGCGTGTGCTCGACCTTGTCGACGACGAAGACGGCCACCGAGCGGTCGGCGCGCAGCACCTGCACCTGGTCGCCGCGCTTGACCTCCTTGAGGCGGGCGAAGACGGCGGGGCCGCTCCTGGTGTCGAGGTGCCCGGTGATCACGGCGGCGCCGCGCTGGCCGGGGACGGGGCCGTAGCGGTACCAGCCGGCCAGGTTCGGCGCGTCGAGCGGCGGGTTCTGGATGGCGCCGAGCGCGTCCAGGCCCAGCTCCGTCAGTGGCGCGGCGATGCCGATGGACGGAATGTAGACGGCGGTGGGTCGGGCGGCGGCCATGGGCTTGGCCATCTTGGAGAGCGGCACACCGGTGACCGGTCCCGCGGTCGCGACCGGCGCCGCCTCGTGCTCGCCGCCCACGATGCCGCTCAGCCCGAACCAGATCAGTAACACCCCGCCCAGGGTGATGACACCCGCCAGGGCCAGAATCAGCCGATGCCCGCCAGAGCGCGACGCATCCGCCACGTCCCCACGCGCGGGCGGCCGCTCGGCCACTCTAAGCGACATCCCGGTTCATGGCCTCACTCCGTTCGGCGGCTCGCCGCCGCCTTCCCCCGCTCTGGTCGCTACGCTTCCGCCGCTCCCCCAGACGACGGCACTCCCTCGGGGGCGGCGTCGTACCGCGAACCCGGCCAGCCCGGCGCCGGTCAGCAGCGCGGCACCGCCCAGCGCGAACGGCCACACCGGGCCGTCCTCCGCGAGCCCGCCCGCACCGGTCTCCGGGTGCCCCTTCGGCACCTTGTGCTGGCGCTCGCCCGCCGGTCGCCACGGATCCTCGTTCACCTCGGGCCCCGGATGGGACGGCCAGGGCTCCTCCTCCGGTGCAGGTGCGCTCGACCAGGAATCCTCCGGTGTGGGCGGGCTCGACCAGGTGCTGCCCGGTGAGGATTCGTCGCAGAGGATCGGCAGCGGTAGGAGGCAGGTGGAGCCCACGCCCGGCACCTGTTGGCCGGTCTGGGCGGAGGCCGAGGCGGTGCCGATTCCCGCCGCCAGGCTCACCCCTGCCACCACGAATGCTGTGACCGCTCCGGCGGCCGCGAGACGTCGTGCTCTTGCCATGAAGGCTCCCGAATTCGTCGGTTGTCGCCCCCGATGCACCAGAGAGCCTTGCGAACTATTGGACCGGGAGTCAAGTAATGTGACCGAAGTGAAACAGGCAGATACGGAGTGTTTGGTCGGCCGCTGACGTGGCAGAAGTACCCCCTTAGGGGGACAAAAGCCATGAGTCAACCACAACAGCCCGAACTTCGCAGATCAGGCAAGGCGGCCACCGACTCCACATCCGCCCACGCCATACCCGAGACGAAGAGCGGCACCAAAGGGCGGTCCATCCGCCCGCACGGGACCGACAAAGGCGGCAAAGGCGGCGGCAAGGGCGGAGGCGTGCCTCCCGGCCAGCGGTCGCCCTATCCGGAGTGAGGCCGAAGGTGAAGGGCAGCCTGCAGTTCATCGGAAACGCCACCACGCTGATCCGCTACAACGGCTTCACACTGCTGACGGATCCGAACTTCCTGCATCGGGGTCAGCGGGCGTACCTGGGGTACGGCCTCAGCTCGCGCCGCCTGACCGACCCCGCCTTGGAGATCGAGGACCTGCCGCCCCTGGACGCGGTGGTGCTGTCCCATCTGCACGGCGACCACTGGGACCGGGTCGCCCGCCGGGGCCTCGACAGGGACACGCCGATCATCACCACCACTACGGCAGCTCGTAAGCTGCGCTGGTGGGGCTTCCGCAGCAGCGTGGGCCTGGAGGAATGGCAGCAGCACAAACTACGCGGCCCCGGCGGCACCGTCGTGATCACCGCTCTGCCCGCCAGGCACGCGCCCGGCGCGGCCGAGGCCCTGCTACCGCCGGTGATCGGCACGATGCTGGAGTTCTGCAACCGGGACGAGCGCGTCGAGCTGCGCCTGCACATCAGCGGCGACACCCTGCTCGACCGCCGCCTGGACGCGATCCCGCGCCGCTTCCCCGAGATCGACCTGGCCCTCGTTCACCTGGGCGGCACCAAGCTCGGGACACTGGTGGTCACGATGGACGGCGAGCAGGGCGCCTCATGGGTGGACGTGATCAATCCCAAGACGGTCGTGCCGGTGCACTACGACGACTACACGGTCTTCAGCTCGTCGCTGGACGACTTCCGGCGGCAGATCGAGCAGGTCGGGCTGGCCGACCGGGTGGTCTACCTGAAACGGGGTGAGACCCGGGAGCTCGCCCCGCACCGGCTCATCCGCCATTGAGGTCGCGGCGGTGCAGGCCTGCTCAACGACCTTCCCGTCCCGGATGATGGTGATCCGGTCGGCGAGGGTAGCGATGCCGGCATCCTGACCGTCGCCGATCTGATCGAGCGGCTGCGGGTCAGCCCCGCGTCGATACCTCCGCCCGTCCGGAGGGGCGACGTCTCTCAGTCGGCGTTTCTGGCGCGGCTCGGCTGGACGCGCATCGGCTCCCCCGGCATCTTCGGGTAGTTCGGCGGGTACGGCATGTCGCCGCGCTCGTCCTTGGCGTACATCTCCAGCAGGGGCTCGATCGAGTAGGCCCGGTCGTCGATGGCCGCGTGCACGTCACCCACCTCGGCGAAGCGGGCGGGCACCGTGCGGAGGTCGAAGTCGCGCGGGTCGGCGTCGGCCAGCTCGTCCCAGGTCAGCGGAGTCGACACGGGCGCGTGCGGCTGGGCCCTGACGGAGTAGGCGCTGACCACCGTGCGGTCGCGGGCGTTCTGGTTGAAGTCGATGAAGACCCGCTCCCCGCGCTCCTCCTTCCACCACGCCGTGGTCACCAGGCTCGAGTCCCGCTCCTCGACGGCCCTGGCCAGGGCGATGCCGGCGTGCCGGACCTGGATGAAGTCCCAGCGGGGCTCGATGCGCACGGCGATGTGCGCGCCCCGGTTGCCCGACGTCTTCACGAACCCGGTCATGCCGAGCTCCTCCAGCACGTCCCTGGTGAGGAAGGCGGCCTTGCGCGCGGCGTCGAAGTCGAGGCCGGGCTGGGGGTCCAGGTCGATACGGAGCTCGTCGGGGTGCTCGACGTCGGACGCCCGCACCTGCCAGGGGTGGAAGTCGATGGTGCCGAGGTTGGCGCCGTAGGCGATGGCGGCCACCTCGGTGACCCGGAGCGACTGCGCCGTGCGGCCGCTCGGGAACGTGACCGTGACCGACTGGAGCCAGTCGGGGTGCTTGGGCGGCATGCGCTTCTGATAGATCGCCTCGGTCTGCACGCCGTCGGGGTGCCGCTTGAGGTTGGTCGGCCGGTCCTTGAGCGCCCGCAGCACGCCCTCGCCGACGCTCACGTAGTACTCGACCAGTTCGCGCTTCGTGGCGCCGATCTCCGGAAAGTACACCTTGTCGGGGTTGGTGACCTTGACGGTCCGCTCGCCAACCTCGAGCTCTATGAACGGCGATGCCATGTCACGAACCTACTCCTTTCGCTGGGCGAGGGAGTGCCGTCGGCTGGCGACCGAGCCCGCCTCACAGAGTGAGGCCATCAGCATGACAGGGCGGGCCCGCCCCGGAGCCGCCTCGGTGGCGGGACCGAGGGCTCGACGGGGCGGGCCAACAGATCGTCCGTCGCCGTTCCGGGCGCTGGCGCGCCACCCGGCCGGCCGTGACGATCCCCAGCGGCTCCAGCACGGGCGTGGGCTGTGCCGCTCGGCGGGATCTGCGGACGATCTCACCCCTTGGCAGGAGGCGATGACACCCCCTTGCCTACAAAGACGCGAATTCTGCCCAGAATGGATGCTTCACCCAGTGGAGATCTCTTTTTGCCGCATCTCGTACTCTTAGCGTATGGAAAAGGTCGTCAAGAGCGAGGCCGAGTGGCGGACCCAGCTTGCCCCTGAGGAGTTCCACGTCCTCAGGGAGGCCGGGACCGAGCGCCCGTTCACGGGGGAATACGTCGACACCAAGACCGAGGGCGTCTACTCGTGCCGCGCCTGCGGGGCCGAGTTGTTCCGGTCCGACACGAAGTTCGAGTCCCACTGCGGGTGGCCGAGCTTCTACGCGCCTTCCGACTCCGACACGGTGACCCTGATCGAAGATCATAGTCACGGCATGACCCGGACCGAGGTGCGGTGCGCCCGGTGCGACTCGCATCTGGGACACGTCTTCCACGGCGAGGGGTATCCGACTCCGACCGATGATCGCTACTGCATCAACTCGGTGTCGCTGCGGCTCGAACCCAAGGCGTGATCGACTCGCGACTCCGCGTACCAACCTTCTAGTTCGGGTAAAACTCTCTGCGTGCGCTTCATCCATCTGCGTCACCGCTGGGTGACGATCGAGACCATCGGTCGCGTCGTGACCCAGCGGTGCGAGACGTGCACGAAGACGCGGGTACGCGTGCGCTGAGCCGTTCAGTCCGGCGCCGGATGGGTGACACTGCAGCTCTTGTCCCAGGGGCCGAGGATGTTGGCGAGCACCGGGTTGCCGTTCTCCCCGAACCTGGCCTGCACGAACACCACCGGCCTGGCCACCCTGGCGGCCTTCAGGTAGGCGAGGCCGCGCTTGCACAACGTTATGGCGTGGCCGGAGTTGTGCGCCGTCGCCGGTAAATCGGTATAAATCCGCAAATATCCGCCAATGGTACGGATGTCTTTGATGCGTTTCAGCGCCTTGTCCTCCGAGCCCCAGCGCGTACGGAAATACTCGGCCGCCTGCCGGTCCGTGTGCGCCGAGGGCCCGTCGGCGCGGTAACCGTCGGTGTCGTCCATCCCCGGCACCAGCAGCACGGCCTCCTCAGGTGTCTCCTGCTCCGGCGCCGAGCCCTCGACCGTGTCGGGAGCGGCGGTCTGCTCCGGCACGGGCTTCTTGGTCTCCTTGGGCGCGGCCTGCTGGACCTCGTGTGCCTTGGCCTGCGTGCTCGCCCTGGGGCTCGCCGCCCCCGCCCGGCCGGGCACCGCCGTGGAGCGTTCCTCCTCCGCGCGGACCTGCGGCCCGGACGCCCCGGGCTGCGCCGTCGACCTGGAGGCCGCCGGCGCGCCGCTGAAGGTCCCGTTGACGCCCAGCAGCCCGGCCACCCCGCCGGCCAGCGCCAGTGCCCCCAGCACCAGCGTTCGCCCCCACCGCCCGGCACGGCGACGCCGCCGCCCGTGCCGTGAGCGACCCGCCGCGTGCCGACCGGCCGGGCTCCGTCTGCGGCCCGGCTCACCGGATGTCTCCACCCCGCCCTCCTTGCCCTCGTGGAACGTGCCACCCGCACGTCACATCCCACGAACAAGGGATTTCCCTGATTGTGACAAAGGGGATAGATCACGTCAGTTAGATCGCCAACTTGGGTCTAACTCAGGGCGGTACGCGGGTCAGGGCAGGGCGGCCACCAGCTCGCGGACCGGCTTGCGGGCGCCGGTGTAGAACGGGATCTCGACACGGGTGTGCCGGCGGGCCTGCGCGCCCCGCAGCGTACGCATCAGGTCCACGATCCGGTGCAGCTCGTCGGCCTCGAACGCCAGCATCCACTCGTAGTCGTTGAGCGAGAAGCAGGCCACGGTGTTGGCCCGCACGTCGGGATAGTCGCGCGCCATCCTGCCGTGCTCGGCCAGCATGGCCCGCCGCTCGGAGTCCTCCAGCAGATACCACTCGTACGAGCGGACGAACGGATAGACGCTCACATACGCCCGCGGCTCCTCCTCCGCGAGGAACGCCGGGATGTGCGACTTGTTGAACTCGGCCGGCCGGTGCAACGCCATCGCCGACCACACGGGCCTGCTGTGCCGCCCGAGCGTGGTGCGGCGGAACCTGGAGTAGACGTCCTGCAGGTCCTCGGGCGTCGATGCGTGCCACCAGAACATGTAGTCGGCGTCGGCCCGCAACCCGGCCACGTCGTAGACCCCCCTGGTCACGACGTCCTTGCCGGCGGCCTGCTCCAGCAACTCTTCGACCTCGCCCGCCAGGCCGTCGCGGTCGACGGGACACGGCTCGGTCACCTGGAAGACCGACCACATCGTGTAACGGATCACCTGGTTGAGATCGCGGGCCTTGAGCCGCGGGGCTGCCTCTGTCATGTCACCTATTCTGCTCGCAGAGACAGGTGGTCCAGAATCCGGGCGGCGGCCGTACGGGCGGTGCCGACGCAGGCCGGGATGCCGATGCCGTCGTAGGCGGCGCCGCAGACGGCCAGCCCCGGCTGCATCGCGACCGCCGCGCGCACGCGCGCCACCCGGTCCAGGTGGCCCACGTTGTACTGCGGCAGCCCGCCTCCCCAGCGTGTCACCCGGCTGTCGACCGGCAGCCCGCGCGTGCCCATGACGTCGGCCATCTCGGCCATGGCCAGCGACACCAGCTCGACGTCTTCGCGCTGCAGCAGGTGCTCCTCGCCGACCCTGCCGATCGAGCAGCGCAGGATCACCAGGTCACCGGCCAGGTGGGGCCATTTCACCGAGCTGAACGTGACCGCCTTGACCGGACGCCCCTCGACGGGCGGCACCAGATAGCCGCTGTTGACGGGCGGCTCGGGGAAGGCGTCCAGCGGATACGCGAGCGTGACGATGGCCATGCTGGCGTACTCGATCCTGGCCAGCTCACCCGCCGCCTTGGGCGCCTGCGCCTTGAGCAGCCGGGCGGCGGCGGGGCCCGGCGTGGCGACGATCACCGCGTCGGCCTCGAGGGTCTCGGGCCTGGGCACCGGTCCGGTCACCAGCCGCCAGCCCTGCTCGGTCCTGTGCAGCTCCCGTACGGTGACGCCCGTCCTGACATCGGCCCCCGACGCCTTGGCGACCGCCTCCGGGAGCGCGCCGACGCCGCTCCGCAGCGACGTGAAGACCGGCCCGGCGTCCTTGGGCGTCTCCCCGACGAGGTGTCTGGCCGCCGTCAGCAGCGAACGCTCGGACCGGGCCACGGCCGCCACCCGCGGCATCGTGGCCTCCAGCGACAACATGTCGGAACGGCCCGCGTAGACGCCGCCGAGCAGCGGCTCGACCAGCCGGTCCACGACCTCGCCGCCCATCCTGGCGCGGATGTAGGCGGCCACGGACACGTCGGTGCGCACCAGCGTGGGCGGCAGGATCTGGTCGAGCGGCACGCGCAGCAGCCCGCCGGGCGAGATGATGCCCGACTTGGCCAGCTCGGTCAGGTCCGCGGGCACGCCCATGACCTGCCCTTTCGGCATCGGTCGCAGCGCGCCCCTGGTGTAGATGGCCGACTGTGTGGTGCCGGGGAACATCAGGTCGTCGCCGAGCCCGACCGCCCTGGCCAGCTCGGTGCCCTCGGGCCGCCGGGCCAGCATGGCCTCCGCGCCCGCGTCGACGCTCACCCCGGCGACCTCGGAGACGTGCAGCTTGCCCCCGATGCGCGGGCCCGCCTCGAGCACGGTCACCTTGACTCGCTCGCCGGCGCCCTGGCGGATGTACCACGCGGCGGCGAGACCGGAGATCCCTCCGCCGACGACGACCACGTGCGCCCGATTCCCTTCCACGTCTCCTGACGCTACCGCCTCATCGGCTCGGCCAACCCCTCGGGGCGCGGGGGGAATGCCCTCGCCCGGCGAGGGAGCGCCGTCGCCCGGCGAGGGAGCGCCGTCGTCTGGAGGAGCGGCGGGAGCGGAGCGACCAGAGCGGGGGAAGGCGACGGCATAGGGCGACCGAGCCCGCCGAACGGAGTGAGGCCATAAGCAAGGCGCCGGACAGTGACCGTACCGTGATTGCCGCTCTCAAACCGGGGTGATCCGCACGCCGTCTTAAAGGCATGAGAAGAATCCGGTACGGCATCGCGTTATCGGCCGCCTGCGGCGTCCTGCTCCTGACGGGCTGCGGGGGCGGGTTCGCGACCGAGCAATCGGGTGCGGCACCTGCACCCGCGTCGTTGAGCGAGCCCGAGACCGCCGTTCGGGACCAGGCCGTCCAGGAGCAGGCCAAGCCCCAGCAGACCGGCGGAGACGGCATCGTCTCCAACGTCAAGGTGACCCAGCAGAATCGGCAGGTCATCTACACCGGCAGCATGTCCGTGCGGGTCAAGAAGGTCGCCACGGCCGTCGCGCAGGCCAAGCAGATCGTGACCACGGCCGGCGGGTACCTGTCCAAGGAGGAGAGCAGCTCGGCCAACGACTCCCGGGACTCGGCGACGCTGGAGTTCAAGATCCCGCCGAACGGGTACGGCGGGGTGCTGGAGCGGCTTGGCAAGGACCTGGGCATACAGCTCTCCATGAACCAGACCACCCAGGACGTCACGTTGCGGATAGCCGACGTCAACAGCCGGCTGAAGTCGGCCGAGCAGGCGCTGGAGTCGCTGCGTTCGCTGCTGAAGCGGGCCGACACGATCGGGCAGGTGCTGCAGGTCGAGCGGGAGATCTCCACCCGGGAGGCCGACCTCGAGTCGCTGCAGGCGCAGCAGAAGGAGCTGGCCGCCCAGGTGTCCATGGCCACGCTGACGCTTCAGCTGTTCGGGCCGGTCGCGGTCGTGGAGGAGCCGGAGGAGGAGCCTGCCGGGTTCCTCGGAGGACTCAAGTCAGGGTGGAACGGGCTGGTGTCGTTCACGAAGGTGGTGCTCACGGTGCTGGGAGCGTTGCTGCCGTGGACGATCGCCGCGCTGCCTCTGGTGGCGCTGCTGGTCTACTTGGTCCGCCGCGACCGGGCCCGCCGCCCGCGGATCCCGACGCCCCCGCCGGGCCCGCGCCCCGGCGACCCGGGCCCGGAAACCGCCTGACCCAACCCGGCGACCCGGACCCGGAAACCGCCTGACCCAACCCGGACCCGGGGACCCGCCTGGCCGAGGCCAGGCGTCAGGAGTCGGGGGTGAACTCGTGGACCAGGTCGGTGAGGCGCTTGAGCTGGTCGGGGTCGGTCGAGGGGAGCACACCGTGCCCCAGGTTGAACACGTGCCCTTCGGCCGCCCGCCCCCGCCGCAGCACTTCGCGGGCCTTGCGCTCGACGACCTCCCAGGGCGCCAGAAGAATGGCGGGGTCCAGGTTGCCCTGCAGCGCCTTGCCTGGCCCGACCCGGCGGGCGGCCTCGTCCAGCGGCACCCGCCAGTCGACCCCCACCACGTCGGCGCCGGCCTCCCCGAGCACGCCGAGCAGCTCGCCGGTGCCCACGCCGAAGTGGATGCGCGGGACGCCCTCGACGCCCTCGAAGATCCGCCGGGTGTGCGGCAGGATGAACTCCCGGTAGTCGTCCGGCGCCACCGCCCCCACCCAGGAGTCGAAGAGCTGCACGGCCGAGGCGCCCGCCGCGATCTGGATGCGCAGGTGCTCCAGCACGATCCCGGACAGCCGCTCCATCAGCTCGTGCCACAACTCCGGGGCGCCGTACATCATGGCCTTGGTCCGGTCGTGGTTCTTGGACGGGCCGCCCTCGATCAGGTAGGAGCCGAGCGTGAACGGCGCCCCGGCGAACCCGATCAGCGGCGTGCCGCCCAGCTCGCCGGTCAGCGCCCGGATGGACTCGGTGACGAACGGCTCGTCGTCGGGCTCCAGCGGGCGCAGCGCCTCGAGCCCCTTGGCGTCGCGGATCGGGTCGGCGACCACGGGCCCGACGCCCGGCTTGATGTCGAGGTCGACGCCGATGGCCTTGAGCGGCACCACGATGTCGCTGAAGTAGATGGCCGCGTCCACGGCGTACCGGCGGACCGGCTGCATGGTGATCTCGACGATGAGGTCCGGCGTCGCGCAGGCGGTGAGCATCGGCACGCCCTCGCGCACTTTCAGGTATTCCGGCAGCGACCGGCCGGCCTGGCGCATGTACCAGACCGGGGTGTGCGGAACGGGCTGGCGGCGGCAGGCACGCAGGAACGCTGAGTCGGCGAGATTCACCCCACAAGGGTGCCATGTGCGGGGGCCGGTCCCCGCATCGGTGAGCGAGCTGTCGGAAAAATATGCATTGGACGCCCCAATTCATGATCAGATAGCAGGATGAAGGTTTACCGGTCTGCTCGGCCTCGGCATCGCACAGGCGTCGAACACGGCCCATGGCGTACCAGAGAGCCGGTCTCGACTGGGTCAAATGTTCGCCAACCCACCGCGCGGCACCGATTCAGCGACCACTTTCGGGACACGCCGAGCGCGTTGCGGGGAATTGTCAGCGGCTCGTGCCAACGTCGGAGCCACGACCCGAAGAAAGGCTCCGGTGCGATGACCGCGTTGTGGAGTTCCCCAGAGCGCCGCAGTGAGCGCTGCGTTTCCTGCGCTGGTGAGCGACTGTTCGAGCAGCCGCCGTGCTTCGACGGACACGAACCGGGAGAGTGCCCGGACTGGGCCTGCGTCGAGTGCGGCCACGCGATCATGCTCGGCTCGGCCGAGTCCATCAGAACGGTTCGCCGGCTCGTTACGGCAGCGGCTTGATCACCAAGGATGAGCACCCCCGTGGTCCCCTTTCGTCCGACTTCGACCTACGCTTCGGCTATGACACTCGGTGACCAGCCACCGCCTCCCGCGGCGTTCACGCGCGCGGCGGAGAGCCTGCGGCTGTCCGAGGTCAGGCCGGAGATCGAGCTGGAGGACCTGCCCGCGCCCCAGCGGCTGGCCCCCTACTCGGCCGCGATCGGCGCGTCGGTCTACCGCGATGACGACGAGCTCGCGGTGGGCAGGCTGATCCTGCTGTACGACCCCGACGGGCAGCGCGGCTGGGAAGGCCCGTTCCGGCTGGTGGCCTACGTGCGGGCCGACATGGAGCCGGAGATCACCTCCGACCCGCTGCTCGGGCCCGTCGCGTGGAGCTGGCTGACCGAGGCGCTCGACGCGCATCAAGCCGACTACTCCGCCGCTGGCGGTACCGTGACAAGAGCTGTGTCAGAGGGGTTCGGCAACAAAGCCGAAGACCCGGTCACGACCGAGCTCGAGCTGCGGGCGTCCTGGTCGCCCGCCCAGGAGGATCTCTCCGGCCATGTCGCCGCCTGGTGCGACCTCATGTGCCTGGCGGCGGGGATCCCGCCGCTCCCGCCGGACGTGGCCGCGCTGCCCCGCCGACGTGACGATCCGGAGAGTGACCGAACGAAGTGAGGGCACCAGTCAATACAGCACCCGCGTCATGAGGTCGGTGAACTCATGACAGAAGAACGTACCGTCGAGCCCCTGCTCGAACCGCGCGAGGGCATCCCGCCGGTGATCGCGGACGCGGCCGGCCTCGCCATGGTCGTGGAGCGGTTCGCCTCGGGCAGCGGCCCGGTGGCGGTCGACGCCGAGCGTGCCTCGGGCTACCGCTACGGCAACCGCGCCTACCTCGTGCAGCTGCGCCGGGCCGGTGCCGGGACCGCGTTGATCGACCCGATCGGCTGCCCCGACCTGGCCGCGCTCGACGCGGCCGTGGCCGACGCCGAGATCGTGCTGCACGCCGCCTCGCAGGACCTGCCCTGCCTGCTGGAGGTGGGGTTCCGGCCGCGCGAGATGTTCGACACCGAGCTGGCGGGACGGCTGCTCGGCTACGAACGAGTGGGACTCGGCACCATGGTCGAGACCGTGCTCGGGCTGCGGCTGGAGAAGGGCCACTCGGCCGCCGACTGGTCGACCAGGCCGCTGCCCGAGGATTGGCTGCGGTACGCGGCGCTCGACGTGGAGGTGCTGGTCGAGCTGCGGGACGCGCTCCACGGGGAGCTGACGGAGAGCGGGAAGCTGGAGTGGGCGCGCGAGGAGTTCGCCGCCGTGCTCGACACCCCGCCGCCGATGCCCCGCTCCGACCCGTGGCGGCGTACGTCGGGCATTCACAAGGTACGCAACGTGCGGGCGCTGGCCATCGTGCGCGAGTTGTGGACCATGCGTGATCGGCTCGCCCGCGAGGCCGACCTCGCGCCCGGCCGGGTGCTGCCCGATGCGGCGATCATCACGGCCGCGCTCGAAGGGCCGCGCACCAAGAAGGCTTTGACGGAAATTTCGGCTTTCACCGGGCGCAGCGCGCGCCGCCACATGACCGACTGGCTCGCCGCCGTGAACCGGGCCCGCAACCTGCCCGACAACCAGCTCCCCCAGCCCAGCACACCCGGCGACGGTCCGCCGCCGCCCAACCGCTGGGCCGACCGCGACCCGGCCGCCGCCAAACGCCTGGCGGCGGCGCGCGCCGTGGTGGCCGCCCTGGCCGACGAGCACCACATGCCGACGGAGAACCTGCTGCAGCCGGACGCGGTGCGGCGGCTGACGTGGGAGCCGCCGGACGAGATCACGGACGAGACGGTCACCGCGCGGCTGCGCGAACTGGGCGCCCGCGAATGGCAGCTGTCCCTCACGGCCCACCCCCTTGCCAAGGCCCTGTCCCGCCTGGAGGTCCGCGGCGAGCCCCTTTCATGACCATCTGTTACGCGTTGCCGTGGTCGGCCACCCACCGCACTCCGGCTGCCGGAGCGGCGAGCCTGGGGCGGAGAGCGGTAGCTTGCGTGACCAGCGGAGCCCCGTGCGAGCGCGACCATGAGCAGGGCGCGGCGAGCCTGGGGCGGAGAGCGGTAGCTTGCGTGACCAGCGGAGCCCCGTGCGAGCGCGACCATGAGCAGGGCCCTCCAGGAAACGGCCTCTGACCCTTCACAAGTCACCCGCCGTTACGCGAGCACACGTCGACCGGCTCCGTGGGGCCAGTGGGCCTCGCGCGGCATGGGGCCGGCGCGCCGAAGGACTTCTGCTGGAACCGTACGCGCCCGGCGGCGGGGGCCAGGCCCAGCGCAGCGGGCTGCGCGTCGCGCAGGACGCGCAGCCCGCACGTGTCGCGTACCTGATCGGGCGGATGGCGAAGAAGGGCAAGAAGAAGCAGGTCGCCCGCGAGTCGACCGGCGGCTGGAAGGGCGCCGTGCGGCGGGGCACGATGCTTGGGAAGCGGTCCGCTCCGTACGCTGTGACCAAGGCCTACTTGACGCCCCCGGCGGGACGGCCGTACGGTTCGGGAAAGCGCTTTCCGCACCTGTTTGACCTGAAGGGATCCTCAATGAGCGTGCGCACCATCGGCGTCGTCATGAACGGCGTCACCGGACGGATGGGCTACCGCCAGCATTTGGTCCGGTCCGTCCTGGCGATCAACGAGCAGGGCGGTGTGACGCTCTCGGACGGCAGCCGGGTGAAGCTCAAGCCGGTGCTGGTCGGCAGAAACGCCGACAAATTGGCAGATATCGCATCGAAGCACGGACTTTCGGATTTCACCACTGACCTCGACGCGGCCCTCGCCGACGACGACAATGTGATCTACTTCGACGCCCAGGTCACCAGCGCCCGGGTGAAGGCCGTGCTGAAGGCCATCGAGGCCGGCAAGCACATCTACGCCGAGAAGCCGACCGCCGAGTCCACCCAGGAGGCGGTCGCGCTGGCCGAGGCCGCCACCGCCAAGGGCGTCAAGAACGGCGTGGTCCAGGACAAGCTGTTCCTGCCCGGCCTGCTCAAGCTGAAGAGGCTGATCGACGGCGGCTTCTTCGGCCGCATCCTGTCGGTGCGCGGCGAGTTCGGCTACTGGGTGTTCGAGGGCGACTGGCAGGAGGCGCAGCGCCCCTCGTGGAACTACCGGGCCGAGGACGGCGGCGGCATCGTGCTCGACATGTTCCCGCACTGGCACTACGTGATGGAGAACCTGTTCGGCCGGATCGAGTCGGTCTACGCCCGCGCCGTGACGCACATCCCGGCGCGTGTGGACGAGCAGGGCAACACCTACCAGGCCACCGCGGACGACGCCGCGTACGGCATTTTCGAGCTCGAAGGCGGCATCGTCGCTCAGATCAACTCCTCCTGGACCGTCCGCGTGAACCGGGACGAGCTGGTCGAGTTCCAGGTGGACGGCACGCACGGCAGCGCCGTGGCGGGCCTGCGCAACTGCCGCGTGCAGCACCGCTCGGCCACGCCCAAGCCGGTCTGGAACCCGGACCTGCCGGTCACGGCGCGCTTCCGCGACGGCTGGCAGGAGATGCCGGACAACGCCGAGTTCGACAACGGGTTCAAGATCCAGTGGGAGGCGTTCGTGAAGCACGTGGTGGAGGACGCCCCGTTCCCGAACGACTTCGCCTCGGGCGCGCGCGGCGTGCAGCTCGCCGAGCTGGGCCTGCGTTCGAACACCGAGGGCCGCAGGATCGAGGTGCCGCAGCTGTGATGATCGACCTGCCAGGCTCCGGCGCGTACACGCTCGCCGAGCCGACGGTCTGGCCGGTGTCGGCGACGCCGGCGACGAGCCGCATCGTGTACGCGGCCGCCCACGTGGTGGCCGACCCGCTCGGCGACAACACGCCCGGCTCCCCCGCGGCCGTGGACTGGGACGCCACCCTGCGCTTCCGCCGCCATCTGTGGTCGCACGGCCTGCGCGTCGCCGACGCGATGGACACCGCGCAGCGCAACATGGGCCTGGACTGGGCGGCGACCAGGGAGCTCATCCGGCGCAGCGCCGCGGAGGCCCGCTCGTTCGGTGACCCGGCGACGCTGGTGGCCTGCGGCGCGGGCACCGACCACGCGCCCGACGCCGCCGATCTGCACACCATCACCGCCGCGTACGCCGAGCAGCTGGAGACCGTCCAGTCGGCCGGCGCCGGCGTGATCATCATGGCCTCCCGCCAGCTCGCCAGGGTGGCCGCGGGACCGCAGGACTACCACCAGGTGTACGGCAAGCTCTTCGGCCTGGCCGACCGTCCGGTGATCCTGCACTGGCTGGGCGAGATGTTCGACCCGCAGCTGGCCGGCTACTGGGGCTCGCGTGACGTGGACGCGGCGACCGAGTCGTTCCTGGAGCTGATCCACGCCCACGCCTCGATGGTGGACGGCGTGAAGGTGTCGCTGCTGGACGAGGAGCACGAGGTGCGCCTGCGTGCCGCGCTCCCCGAGGGCGTCAAGCTCTACACGGGCGACGACTTCAACTACCCGTCGCTGATCAAGTCCGGCTCGCACGCGTTGCTCGGCATCTTCGACGCGATCGCCCCGGCGGCCGCGGCCGCGCTCCAGGTGCTGGACGCCGCCGAGGCGGCCTGCGACGAGGCCGGCCGTGAGCGGCTGCTGGCCGCGTACGACGAGATCCTGGACCCGACGGTCCCGCTGTCACGGAAGATCTTCGAGACGCCCACGTACCACTACAAGACCGGCATCGTCTTCCTGGCCTGGCTGAACGGTCACCAGGACGCGTTCGCCATGGTGAACGCCGCCCAGTCGGCCCGCTCGCTGCTGCACCTGTCGGAGGTGTTCCGCCTGGCCGACCAGGCGGGGCTGCTGGCCGACCAGGAGCTGGCCGTGCACCGCATGAAGGCGCTGCTGGCGGTGAACGGGCTATGACCCTCTCGCTGAACCAGTGGACGACCCGGCACTGGTCGCTGCCGGAGGCCGTGGACGGCTCCGTACGGCACGGCCTGGAGGCGATCGGGCTGTGGCGGGAGAAGGTGGCCGAGCAGGGGCTCGCGCAGAGCGCCAAGCTGGTGCGCGACGCCGGCCTGCGGGTGTCGTCGCTGTGCCGCGGCGGCTTCCTCACCGCGGGCGGGCTGCCCGGCGAGGAGGGGCGTCAGGCCTTCGCCGACGCCCTGGAGGAGAACCGGCGGGCCATCGACGAGGCGGCCGAGCTGGGCGCGGCCTGCCTGGTGCTGGTGGTCGGCGGCCTGCCGGGGGTCAAGCCCGGCGAGCCGCTGGGCAAGGGCTTCTCGCGGGATGTGGCCGGGGCGCGGGAGCGGGTGGCCGAGGCGCTGGCCGAGCTGGCGCCGTACGCCGGCGAGCGGGGCGTCAAGCTGGCCTTGGAGCCGCTGCACCCGATCTACTGCCCGGACCGGGCGGTCCTGTGCACGCTGGGCCAGGCGCTCGACCTGGCCTTGGCGTACCCGGAGGAGCAGGTCGGCGTGGTCGTCGACACGTTCCACGTGTGGTGGGACCCGAGGTTGTTCGAGGACATCGCGCGAGCCGGGAGCCGGATCGCGTCCTACCAGGTGTGCGATTACCTGCACCCGCTGCCGGAGGACGTGCTGCTCGGCCGGGGCATGATGGGCGACGGCGTGATCGACTTCAGGCCGATCACGCAGGCGGTCCTGGACGCCGGGTACGCCGGCGACGTCGAGGTGGAGATCTTCAACGCTGACATCTGGGCCGCCGACCCAGACGAGGTCGTGGCCACGATGAAGGCCCGCTACGAGGACGTGGTGCTGCCCCACCCGTGAGGCTCGGGGTGGCGGCTCGAAAGGGCCGCCACCCGGTCAGCGCCCAGGTTTGTCCCAGGTCAGCAGGTAGCGGCGGAGTAGCAGGCGGCGGAAGCGGCAGCCGGGCAACATCCGCCGCGCCTCGCGGGCGATCTCTCCCCAGGAGGTCGTGGGCGACATGCCCGGCACGCCGGGCCCGCGCTTGCCGCCGTGGAACACCTTGAGCACGTGAGAGGCCGCCTGTCCGGTCAGCCGGACGATCCAGTCCAGGGGCGTGCGGTCCTTCCCGAGTCCGACGACCACCAGCCGCCCGCCCGGCGCCAGCAGCCGGACCAGCCCGTTCACCGCGTCGTGGAAGTCCGCGTGGTGGATGACCGCGACGGCGCTGACGAAGTCGTACTTGCCCTCGGCGAGCAGGCCTTTCGGGTCGTCGAGGTAGTCGGTCTCCACGAACGTGACGTTGTCCAGGTCGCCGTAGCGCCTGCGGGCCAGCACCATCGCCTCGGCGGAGCGGTCCGCGCCGGTCACGGCGGGCACACGGGCGGCCAGCCTGCTCACCAGCAGCCCGTCGCCGCACCCGACGTCGAGCGCGTGCTCGCACCCTTCGGGCAGGAGCTTCAGCACGAGCTGCTGGTAGTGAACGTTGTGATTCCAGTACGCCTCGGGCATTTGATCACAATAGCGTCACGGTGCCCGCCGCGCCGTTCACTTCGATCTCCTGGCCGGTGGTGACGCGGTGGGTGGCGTCGGGGACGCCGACGACGGCCGGGATGCCGTACTCGCGGGCCACCACCGCGCCGTGTGACATCGCGCCGCCCATCTCCATGACGAGGCCGCCGGCCGTCAGGAACAGCGGCGTCCAGCCGGGGTCCGTGGACGGGCAGACCAGGATCTCGCCCGGCTCCAGGTGCGCGCCGATCGGGTCGAGCACCACCCGGGCCACGCCGGTGACGGTGCCCGCCGACGCGGCCGTGCCGGTCAGCGCGCCGTCGGTGACGGCCGCGGCGGCCCCGAGCGCCTCAGGCTCGGTGCCGTCGGTCAGCAGCACCCGGGGGACGTGCCTGCGGCGCGACTCCTGCTCGTACGCCGCCCGCCGCTCGGCCACCAGCTCCCGCAGGTCGCCTCCGCCCAGCGCGGCCCTGACCTCACGCCACTCCAGGAAGAACACGTCCTTGGCCGAGTCGATCACCCCCAGGCCAACGAGCTGCTCACCGACCGCCAGCAGGCTGCGCCGGACCGCGGCGAGCGTCTTGACCAGGTAGAACTTGGGCAGCTCGCGCAGGCCCGCGAACTTCCTGGTGCGCCGCAGCCCGAACCGCGCCACGGCGCCCCGCCAGCGGGCCCTGCGCCCGGCCTGCTCGGCCACGTGCACGATCGCGGCCTGCGCCTGCACGGCGCCCTTGGCGAACAAGGCGGCGGGCGCGAGGTCGGCGCCGCCGTCCATGCGCAGGTAGTTGGCCAGGACACCGAGGATGTGCGCGGGCTCTTCCGACCAGCGGGGCACGCCCAGGTCGATCTCCGCGACGCCGCG
Organism: Nonomuraea turkmeniaca; assembly: GCF_005889735.1. GTDB lineage: Bacteria > Actinomycetota > Actinomycetes > Streptosporangiales > Streptosporangiaceae > Nonomuraea > Nonomuraea turkmeniaca. Next base: position 44,285 of record NZ_VCKY01000020.1, on the reverse strand, counting down.
GTGGCCGTACTTGTCCAGGAACGCGGCGATCTCGCGCTGCGCGACAGGCGGCAGGCCGCCCTCCTGGTAGCGGCGGACCAGCTCGGCGACCGGCAGCTCCTTGAACGGCTCCGGCTCGATGCGAGTGGCGAGATCCCACAACTCCAGGTCCATCTCCGTGGTCGGGTTGTGCGGAACGCTGCGGAGCACGTCCTGCATCTCGGCCATCGGCACGCCGGAGAGCTTGGACGCCAAAGCGAACAGGCCGTATCCGGTGATCACGATGGGCATGATCGAGATGATCGTGGGGAATGTGCCGGCGAGCATCCGCTCCGCGTGGTCCAGCCGTTGCGCGGGGGTGGCGGTGTCGGGGACCTGGAGTCGCCTGTCGAGCTCGTCGCCGAGCCGGGCGGCGTACGCGAGGGCTTGGTCCGGCCTGGTCAGCGCCATCAGCACCCGCGACGGGATGTGGACGCGCCGGGCGAAGCGGGCGAAGGCCCTCACGAAGGGGCGGCGCGAGGTGTGCACGAGCGACAGCCGCGGGTCCTCCACGAGCCGCTCCATGACGGTCGCGGTGCGGGCCTCGCCGAGCGTCAGCGCACGCGGGAGGATGGCGCGGCCGGGGCGGCTGCGTACGGCGGTGGTGATGTCGAGCCACACGCGCTGCCCGGAGACGGCCATGAAGGGCGGGCCGTCGAGCGGGTCGGCGGGGCCGTAACCAGGCAGGCTCGCCGCGCCTGCGCCGATCAGCTTGAACGCCGACAGGCCCAGCGGCGTGAGCGGCCCCATGACGCCTTGGGCGACGTTGACCGAGAAGAAGACCCGCAGGCCCGGCCTGGTGGTCTCGGGCAGCGGGTAGAGCGTGGTGATCGGCCTGGCCTGGGTGAGCCAGAGCGTGCCGTCCGCGTCGATGGCCCACTCGGTGTCCTGCGGCGCGCCGTAGTGGTCCTCGACCCGGGCACCCAGCGCGGCCAGCGCGAGGACCTGGGCGTCGGTCAGGCAGAGACCGTCGTGGGCGGTCTCCACGCGCTCGGTCCCGCCGCCGGGCAGGGAGCGGATGGCCAGCCGCTTGTCGCCGGCGTGGCGTTCGAGGATGTCACCCCCGTACACGACGAAGCGGTCGGGGTTGACGGCGCCGGAGACGACGGCCTCCCCCAGCCCGGGGCTGGCGTCGATGACGGCCTCACGGCGCCGGCCCGTGACCGGGTTCGCGGTGAACATCACCCCGGCGACCTGGGAGTCCACCATGACCTGGACGACCACCGCGAGGCGCACGGCGGCGTGGTCGATGCCGTTGGACTCGCGGTAGGCCACGGCGCGGTCCGTCCAGAGCGAGGCCCAGCAGCGGCGTACGGCGTCGACCACCGCCTCGGCGCCCACGACGTTCAGGTACGTGTCCTGCTGCCCGGCGAAGCTGGCGAACGGCAGGTCCTCCGCCGTGGCCGAGGAGCGCACCGCCACCGGGACGTCGGGGCCGAGCGCGGCGTAGTGCTTCACGATCGCCTCGTGGACGGCGGCCGGCACCGGGGCCTGGAGCAGGTGGCGCCTGGCGCGCTCGGCCAGGTCTTCGCCGCTGGTCTCCAGCCCGGCGGCGACCTGACGGTAGGCCTCGGTGGTGAGCACCCAGCCGTGCGGCACGGGTAGCCCGGCCCTGGTCAACTCGCCGAGGTTGGCGGCCTTACCGCCCACCTCGGCCAGCATCCCGGCGTCTATCTCGGAGAAGTCCAGTGCCGTGTTCATCGAGCGCACTCCTGCCGTTCAGCGTCTGTTACACAGTCTGACGCCTTCGCGGCAGGAATTCAACACGTGATGAACTCTGTATCACGGCTCCAGAGGTGTGCCGTCGAGGTCCCAGTCCGGCTCGATCGGCACGCCCAGCGCCGTCAGCGCCGTCGGGGCCACGTCGACCAGGCGCGGCGCGCCCAGCGAGCGGCCGCGGAGGTCCTCGCCGAGGCGGGCGGCGATCACGAAGACCGTTCGTTCCTCGTCCGACGTTCCGCCGTGGCCGCCCTCGTCCACGTGCCCGTGGTCGGTGGTGACCAGCACGGTCCAGCGCTCATTCGGGTACGCGGGCCGCGCCCGGATCGTCTCGATCATCCGGCCCAGGTGCGCGTCCTGGGTTTGGAGGGCGGCGGCGTACTCGGGGCAGTGCGGGCCGAGGTCGTGGGCCACCTCGTCGGTGTCACCCAGGTACACGAACACGGCGTCAGGGTCGTCCTGTGCCAGATGGCGCTCGGCGGCCTCCGTGACCTGCTCGTCGGCCTCGGCCCAGCCCACTGTGTAGCCGTCCAGCACGAACCGGTGGTCAATGGCGGGGCCGAAGGCGCCGTGCTCGGCGAGTGCCGCCCAGGAGAAGAACGCCGAGGTCACGAGGTCAGGCCGGGCATTCTTCGCACGACTCAAGAAGTCCGGAAATTTCAGGAACTGGGGGGCGGCGAAACCGTTGTCCACGATGCCGTGTTTGTCGGGCCAGACGCCGGTCGCGATGGACGACCAGCCCGGCCCCGAGTCGGTGCGGGACTTGATGACCCGGCCACCGTTCCCCGGCTCCGGGGCCTTGGGCACGACCTCGCCGGGCGACTCCGTGCGGGGCGCGCCGGCCTCGCCGTACGGGAGCATGCTGGTGCCGTACGCGCCGGCGGCCATCAACGCGGTCAGCACGGGAGCGCCCGACACGGCGAGCAGGTCGAACCGCAGGCCGTCCATCCCGACGACCAAGACTTTGTCCTTAGGTAGGGGCATCCCCCTATCTAAGCGGCGAACCTCCGCACCCAGTCAGCGGCTCCCGGCAGGATCTCCTCGACCGGCGCGACCTGCGGATACCACGTACGCTCCCACTCCAGCGATACCCATCCGTCGTACCCGGCCCCGCGCAGCAGCTCTCCCGCCTCCTGCAGCGGCACGGACCCGGTGCCCATCGGCACCGGCGTGGTGTCCTGGGCCGAGACCGCGTCCTTGACCTGGACGTAGGCCAGGTACGGGCCGAGCGCGGCCAGCGAGTCGGCCGGGGACTCGCCGTGCCGCCACGGGTGCAGCAGGTCCCAGATCGCCCCCGTGGTCTCCGGCGAGGCCGCCTCGGCGAGCAACCCGGCCACGGCCGCGCAGGTGGCCATGTTGTCGTGCGTCTCGACGAGCACGCGGCGTCCGAGTGCGGCGGCCGTACCGGAGACCGCTTTGAGCCTGCGGGCGCCGACGGACGGATCGTCGCCGCGCGGGAACACTCGTACCCCGGGCGCGCCCAGGTCGGCGGCGAGCCGCAGGTCGGCGAGGAGCTTTTCGATGACGGGCTGGTCCGGCCCCGGCTCACAGACCCCGACATATCCGGCGAGGGCCGAAATTTCCAGTCCTGCGCCTTCCACCCGCTCCCGCACCGAACGCCGCTCCGCCGAGTCCAGCCCGGCGTGCACCCCGGTGTCCGGGTGCAGGCGCAGCTCCAGCCCTTGGCAGCCGTGCCCGGTCGCGATCTCGATCGCCCGGTCCAGATCCTCGCCGGGCATCCCCAGCGTGCTGACCGCCAGCCTCACACCAACCTCCGTACGCTCTCCCGCAACACGACCTCGCCGGCGACCTGCTCGACGACGACTGCTTCTTCCTCGCCCAGCGCCAGCTCCAGCGCCCGCGCTCCCATGTTCTTCAGCGGCAGCCGCACGGTGGTCAGTGCCGGCACGTGATCCCGCAGGGTGACGATGTCGTCGAAACCGGCCACCGACACGTCCTCCGGCACCCGGATCCCGCGTTCCCTGCAGGCCGCCAGCGCCCCGACCGCCATCACGTCGTTGACCGCGAACACGCACGTCGTGTCCTCGCCCACCTGCTGGGCGGCCGCGTACCCGCCGTCGCGGTCGAACGGGCCGTGGATCACGTGCGGTGCGGGCAACCCCAAATCCTCCAGCGCTCCGGCGAACCCGGCGCAACGGTCGGCGGCGGTCACCAGGTGCGGCGGCCCGGCGAGCACCGCGAACCGGGTGTGCCCGAGTCCGGCCAGCGCGCGTGCCAGCTCAGCCGCCCCCTCCCGGTTGGCGGGCGCGACGGTGTCCACGCCCAGCAGATCCTGTCCGACGCAGGCCGCACGGCCACCGCCCGACCGGTATCTGGCCAGCTCGTCGCGGAGCCGCCCGGTGACGGCCGGATCGGCCACCCGGGAGCCGACCAGCAGCACGGCCCGCACCCGCTGGGCGTTGAGCGTGGCCACGTAAGCGATCTCCTGCTCGGGGTCGCGATGCGTGGTGCCCACCATGACGAGCAGGCCCTCGGTGGCCGCCGCCCGCATCGCCCCGTCGGCCAGGGCCGCGAAGTAGGGGTCCGTCAAGTCGTGTACGACGATGCCGATGACGTTGCCGGCGCCGCGGGCCAGCGTCTGGGCCGCGATGTTGGCCCGGTAGCCCAGCTCGTCGGCGGCCTGCTCGACACGGGCCCGCAAGGCCGCGCCGACCTGGCGGGTGCTGCCGTTGAGCACCCGCGAGGCGGTCGCGAGCGAGACGCCCGCCTGCTTGGCGACGTCCTCAAGCGTGACCACGAGACCTCCCGGGAAAGCGGTTTCCAAGTGTGCCAGAACAACACCTGGCTCCGCATCCTTCCACGCCCGAGCCCTCGGACAACAGAACGACCCCGCGCCACGGCGGCCAGACCGACGCCTGCCCCTGGGAACGGGTGACCGGCCTCCAACGGCCGTGGCCCAGGCATACGAGAGGTGACCCCGCGCCTGGCGCGCCAGACGGGTCCGAGGCGGCCAGGCGAGGGCGGGTCCAAGGACGGACCCGCGCCACCATGGGCCGGTGGGTTACCAGGGGAAGAGGATGTCGAGCAGCCCCTTACGCTCCTCCTTGGTCGGCGTCGGCGCGGGCGCCTGGGTGGTGGGCTGCTGGGCGGGCTGGCTGCTGGGCGGCTGCGTGGGCTGCTGCTTGCTGTCCGACGACGACTGACCGTTCGAGCCTGTGCCGCCCGTGCCCGTGCCTGTGTCCGTGTTCGGGTTCGTGTCCTGCATCGGATTCACCGGCGGCCGGGTGGCGTTGTCGCTCGACTTCGTGGTCGGCTCGCCGACGCGGGTGGAGGTGGGACGCACGGCCGGCTCGCGGGTCGGCCGCGGCCGCTGGGTCGACCGCGGGGGGTTTACGGACTCGGTATCGGTCGGCTCGGCAGTGGCCGAATCGTCGGGCTCCGGGGTGTCCTCCTCGGTCGGCGTGTCCTCGGGAACGGCGGCGTCGGAGGGCGCGGTCACCTCGCCCGCGCTGGCGCACCGGCCGCCCTGGCACGGGTCGTCCGACGAGGTGCCGGTGAGCATGAATCCGGCCCCCACGCCGACCAGCACCACCGCGGCCGCCGCCACCAGCAGCTTCCTGGTACGCCGCCGAACCTCACGGTCGCCGCCGGAACGCCCGTCGGAGGAGTCGTCGGTCCACCCCGATCCGAGAAAGCCGCGCTTGGGCCGCTCCTCCTCGCCGTCGTCGTAGCCGGCCTCATAGCTCCGGTCGAGCGGCAGGTACGGGACCGAGTCCTCCACGCGGTGCGGCCCGCTGTGCTCCGACTCATACGGGTCATGCGGGTCGCCAGGGTCACGGTCGCCGAGGACGTCATGGGGACCGCTGTGGCCGCCGAGCATGTCGTGCGGACCGGCATGGTCGCCCAGCACGTCGCGGGAGCCGGCGGGCTCGCCCAGGACGTCACGCGGGCCGAGCGGGTCCCCGAGCACGTCGTGCGGGCCGCTGAGGCCGCCCAGGTCACGGGGCCCGCCACCCATCAGGTCCTGCGAAGCCGCCGGGGCGTCGTCGAGCAGGTCACGCCGGCCGTCTCCCAGCAGCACCGGCTCACCGGTCAGCGAATCGGACGGCATGATGTAGGTCTCGTTGCCGACGACCTGGATGGCGGGCTGCTCGTCGGTGTCGTCAGTGCTCCACCGCGGCGACAGCACGTCACCCGTCAACTCCGGGTTTAACGACCTACCCTGCCCATCCTCATATGGCCTGTCGTTCTCGTCGCGCGCCACGGTGGAACCTCTCTCATACGAATGCGGACCGCGCCCTTTCCTAGCAGAATCCACCACCAGTTGTCCGGAAATTTCACATGTTTCCCTAAAATCACGTAGAGTAACATTCGTCACTCCCCGCTCTCACGCCACCTCAGGGGGTATTCCAGACGGCGATCAGCGGGTCAGGCCGCCGAGAAGATCGCCGAGGGCGGCCTTCACCCGCTCGACCCCCACCCCGCACTCCCGGATCCGGTGCGCCAGCAGCGGCGCGGCCAAGGGCGCCAGCAACGCGTCGGCCAGACAGGCGGAGTCGGCTTCCGGCCGCAACTGCGCGACGAGCATCGCCAGGTGTCCGTGGTAGGCGTCGTACGCGCCGCCGAACCGGGCGAACGGCCCCGCCGTCTCCGCCATGACCAGCAGATCGAGCTGCTCGACCATCCGGTCCGCGAGCGCGTCGAGGAAGGCGCGCGCCCGCGCGGCGGGCTCCGCGCCCGGCCCGAGCGGCGGCGGCCCCTCGATGAAGGCGGACTGGAACTCGCGCTCCCGCCGGTCGATCAGCGCGTACGCCAACCCGGAGCGATCTCCGAAGCGCCGGTAGAGCGTGCCGACGCCGACCCCGGCCGCCGCGGCCACGTCCGCCATCGACAGACCACCCACCCCACGGTCGGCGACGATGGCCTCGGCCGCGGCGAGGATCTTCGCGCGGTTGCGGGCCGCGTCGGTGCGCTCGCGCTTCACGACCTCCACCTCCGCGTCACCGACTCCGCGGTTCACGACCTCCACCCCCGCGTCAGTTTCTCCGCGGTTCGCGGTGTCCACCTTCGTGTCATGATCTCCGCGCTTCACGACCACCTTCGCACCCTCCCACGATCTCCATCTTGGCATCGGTTGCATCCGGAAGGCATTCCGCTTAATGTTTAACCGGAACACATTCCGCTTCATCGGGAGGACGCATGGCACGCAGGGTCGCCCTGGTCACGGGCGGGAGCAGGGGAATCGGCGCAGCCGTCGCGCGGCGGCTGGCAGGCGACGGGTTCGACGTGGCGATCACGTACCGGAGCGCCGGCGACCGGGCCGCCGCCGTGGCCAAGGAGGTCGAGGCGGCCGGCGGGCGAGCTCTCGGCGTGCGGGCGGAGGCCGCCGACGCCGGTGCGCTGGTCGAGGCGGTGGAGCGGACGGTACGCGAGCTGGGACGGCTCGACGTGCTGGTGAGCAACGCGGGGATCGCGCCGTACGGGGCGCTGGAGGAAGTGACGCTCGACGACGTCGACCGGCTGCTGGCCGTGCACGCCAGGGCGGCGTTCGTGCTGGCGCAGGCGGCCGCCCGGCACATGGGGCGGGGCGGCAGGATCGTGCTCATCGGCAGCAGCCTGGCCGAGCGGGTGCCGTACCCGGGCTGGACGGCGTACGCGATGAGCAAGTCGGCGCTGACCGGCCTCGTCAAGGGCCTGGCCAGGGACCTCGGACCGCGCGGCATCACCGCGAACCTGGTCAGCCCCGGCTCCACGGACACCGACATGAACCCGGCCGACTCCCCGGAGGCGGACGAGGAGCGGCGCTACACGGCGCTCGGCACGTACTGCTCCCCCGACGACATCGCCGCCACCGTCGCCCATCTGGCCGGGGAGGGCGGCCGGCACATCACGGGCGCCTCGATCCCCGTCGACGCGGGTGTCACGGCCTGAGAGTCACAGGCAGGGGTTGGTGTTGGCGTCGACCACCTTGTCCTTGAGCGAGTCCGGGATCGCCGACTGCACCCGGACGCCCGGCCAGTCGGTGCCGATCACGAGCTGGATGATCGGGCCATCGGGCAGCTTGGCGACCTTGGACGCGTACGGCTGGGCATTGACCGGCTTGACCTTGCCCGCCACCGGGGTCCGCTTGTCCTTGGACAGCCGGGTGGCCACCGCGTCGGCGTAGGCCGGTCCGTCCTGGGCGTCCTTCTTCGCGTAGCGGATCGCGGTGGTCCCGGTCGTGGGCGCGTTGCCGACCTCGATGACGGCGAATCCCTGGGCGGCCAGCTCGTCGGCCACCTGGACGGCCTTGCCCTGCTCGCCGGTGCCGTTGAGCACCTGGACGCGCACCTGCTCGTGCTCGATCTTCGGCGCGGCGGACTTGCCGGGGGCCGGGGTGGCGGTGACCTCGACGTCGTTGCGTACCGACTCGAAGAAGTTCTTCGCGGCCGGCTGGCTGAACTGCACCCGGTTCTTGTCCGGCGGGTACGGCTCCACAGGCACCGTGATGCCCTTGAGCTCCTTGGCCGTCAGGCCCTTGACGCTGTTGGCGATCTCCAGCATGCGGTCGAGCGTCAGCTCGCTGTCCACGGTGACCGCCGCGGCGGCCGAGCGCAGGAAGCCGTTGAGGCTGACGGGGTCGGTGAGCAGGCCGCCGTCGGTGACCTTCGCCAGCACCTGGGTGAGGAACACCTGCTGGCGCTGGATCCTGCTCAGGTCGCTGCCGTCGCCGAGCGCGTAGCGGGTGCGTACGTACCCGAGCGCCTGCTCGCCGTTGACCACATGCTTGCCGGCGGGGAGCACCAGCTTCGCCTTGGGGTCGTTGACGGGTTTGGGCAGGCAGATCTCGATGCCGCCGATGGCGTCGACGATGCCCTTGAAGCCGGTGAAGTCGACCTTCACGAAGTGGTTGATCTTGATGTTGGTGAGCGATTCGAGCGTCCTGATCGTGCAGTTGATGCCACCGTCGTTGAAGGCGGAGTTGATCTGCCGGATCCCGCCGGGGAGCGTGGCGCCGTTCCTGCCCTCGCACTCGGGGATCGCCACCATGGAGTCGCGAGGGAAGCTGATCATGGTGGCTTTATCCCTGTTCGGGGAGATGTGCAGCAACATGATCGTGTCCGTGCGCTCCCCCAGTCCCTGCGACTTGGGTCCGTACTGCTTGTTGTCGCCCTCACGGGAGTCGGAGCCGACGAGTAACACGTTGAGCGCCCCGGTCTCCGGCGGCCGGCTCGGGCCGACCTCGAAGGGTAAGCGGCGGAGGCTGCCCTCGATGCTGCGGTAGTACGCGTACGCGGCCAGCGTGGTGGCCACCAGCACGAACGTCAGCGCCACGCTCACCCAGCCCAGGGGCGTCAGCGGGTTCCTGCGCGGCCGGGGTTCGAGCGTCCCGGAGCGGCGCGGCACGGGGGCGACGCGCGGGCCCCGAACCGCATCCCCAGGTCGCGCTCTCACGCGGTCCACCCCCTGCGTCATGATCGCGAAGCATAGTCACCAACAGGGGTCCCCGACGGCATATCACCACCACTCCACCGCCCCCACGCTCAGTTCGCCTCGCCGCGGCCCGGCAGACTATGACCTTTCCGCCACTCCTCCATCACCCGACCCCGGGGAGGGCATGGGGCGCGGACTAGTTACTCACGAGTAGCATAAGCGTGGAACCCCTTCCAGCAGCGAGGAGCGAATCTGTGCCTTCCTCTCGTGACGTCGTGTTCGTCGACGGCGTGCGCACGCCTTTCGGCAGGTCAGGGCCGAAGGGACTGTACGCGGAGACCCGCGCCGACGACCTGGTCGTCCGTGTCATCCGCGAGCTCATCAGGCGAAATCCCGACCTGCCCCCCGAGCGCGTGGACGAGGTCGCCATCGCCGCGACCACGCAGATCGGCGACCAGGGCCTGACCATCGGCCGCGCGGCCGCGGTGCTCGCCGGGCTGCCCAAGAGCGTGCCCGGCTACGCGATCGACCGCATGTGCGCCGGCGCGATGACCGCGGTCACCACGGTCGCGGGCGGCATCGCGTTCGGTGCGTACGACGTGGCGATCGCGGGCGGCGTCGAGCACATGGGCCGCCACCCGATGGGCGAGGGCGTCGACCCCAACCCGCGCTTCCTGTCGGAGAAGCTGGTCGACCCGAGCGCGCTGGTCATGGGCATGACGGCCGAGAACCTGCACGACCGCTACCCGACGATCTCCAAGGAGCGCGCGGACGCGTACGCGGTGCTCTCGCAGGAGAAGGCGGCCAAGGCGTACGCCGACGGCAAGATCCAGCCCGATCTGGTGCCGACCGCGATCAGGACGGCGGAGAAGGGCTGGGGGCTGGCCGTCGAGGACGAGGCGCCTCGTCCCGGCACCACGATGGAGGGGCTGAGCGGGCTCAAGACGCCGTTCCGTCCGCACGGCAACGTCACGGCCGGCAACTCCTCGGGCATCAACGACGGCGCCACCGGGTGCATCGTGGCCGCCCGGGAGGTCGCCGAGGAGCTCGGGCTGACGGCGAAGATGCGGCTGGTGTCGTACGCGTTCGCGGGTGTCGATCCCGAGGTCATGGGCGCGGGCCCGATCCCGTCCACGGAGCGGGCACTCCGGCTGGCGAATCTCGATATTTCGGATATCGGGCTGTTCGAGATCAACGAGGCGTTCGCCGTACAGGTCCTGGCGTTCCTCGACCACTTCGGCATCACCGACGACGACCCCCGCGTGAACCCCTACGGCGGCGCGATCGCTTACGGCCACCCGCTCGCCTCCTCGGGCGTGCGGCTGATGACGCAGCTCGCGCGCCAGTTCGGCGAGCGTCCCGAGGTGCGCTACGGCATCACCACGATGTGCGTCGGCATGGGCATGGGCGGCACTGTGATCTGGGAGAACCTGACGTGAGCGAGCGAAGCGAGAGAACAATCAGACACAGCAGCATGCTCGCGGGACCGACGAAGGAGGGCCTGTGAGCAGCATAGAGAACTGGCGGGCGCTGCTGAGCAAGCGCGACTCCGACGAAGTCGTCACCAAGGCGCTGGTGCGCGACGTGCAGCTGCCGAACGGCGCGGGCACGATGGCGCTCATCACCCTGGACAACGGTTTCGACCACACCAAGCCCAACACGTTCGGCCCGCATGGCCTGTTCGCGCTGAACGGCGCGCTGTCGGAGATCGCCGAACGCACGGATCTGGCCGCCGTCGGCGTGACGGGCAAGCCCTTCATCTTCGCCGTCGGCGCGGACCTCAAGGGCGCGGCCGAGGTCGCCTCCCGCGACGAGGCACTGGCCATCGGCGCGCTCGGCCACCATGTCTTCCGCAGGCTGGGCGAGCTGCCGATCCCGTCGTTCGCGTTCGTCAACGGCGCGGCCATGGGCGGCGGCCTGGAGGTCGCGCTGCACTGCACGTACCGGACGATCTCCTCCGGAGTGCCCGCGGTGGCGCTGCCCGAGTGTTTCCTCGGCCTGGTGCCGGGCTGGGGCGGCACGCAGCTGCTGCCGCGGCTGATCGGCCCGGCCAAGGCGATCAAGCTGATCATCGAGAACCCTCTGGCGCAGAACCGCATGATCAAGGGCAGGGACGCGTTCGAGCTGGGCGTCGCGGACGCCCTGTTCGAGCCCGCCGATTTCCTGGAGGAGTCGCTGCGCTGGGCCGCCCGCGTACTCCAGGGGGAGGTGGCGATCGAGCGGCCGGCACACGACGGCTGGGAGAAGGCCGTCGCCGACGCCCGCTTCCTGGTGGACATGAAGCTGCGCGGCGCCTCCCCCGCCCCCTACCGGGCGCTCGACCTGATCGCTCAGGCCGAGACCGCCACGCGTGACGAGGGCTTCGCCGCAGAGGACGAGGCGCTGGCCGACCTGCTGATGGGCGACGAGCTGCGGGCCGGGCTCTACTCCTTCGACCTGGTGCAGCGCCGGGCCAAGCGGCCCGCGGGCGCGCCGGACAGGTCGCTGGCCCGCAAGGTCACCAAGGTCGGTGTCGTGGGCGCGGGGTTGATGGCCTCGCAGATGGCGCTGCTGTTCGCGCGCCGCCTCGAGGTGCCCGTCGTCATGACCGACCTCGACCAGGCCCGGCTCGACAAGGGTGTGGGGTACGTCCACGCCGAGGTCGGCAAGCTCCTCGCCAAGGGCCGGATCAGCGCGGACCAGGCCAACCGGCTCAAGGCCCTGGTGACCGGGTCGCTGACCAAGGACGCCTTCGCCGACGCCGACTTCGTGATCGAGGCCGTGTTCGAGGACATGGCGGTCAAGAAGCAGGTGTTCAGCGAGGTCGAAGCCGTGGTGGGGCCGGCGTGCGTGCTCGCCACGAACACCTCCTCGCTGTCGCTGACCGAGATGGGCGCCGAGCTGAAGCACCCCGAGCGGCTGGTCGGGTTCCATTTCTTCAACCCGGTCGCGGTCATGCCGCTGCTGGAGATCATCAAGGGCGCCGCGACCGACGACGCCACGCTGGCCACGGCGTTCGCGGTCGGCAAGTCGCTGAAGAAGTCGTCGGTGCTGGTCAAGGATGCTCCGGCGTTCGTGGTCAACCGGCTGCTGACCTGCTTCATGGGCGAGGTCGTCACGGCCGTGGACGAGGGCACGCCGCTGGAGGTCGCCGAGCACGCGCTCGACGGGCTCGGGCTGCCGATGACGCCGTTCGCGCTCCTGCAGCTCGTCGGCCCGGCGGTCGGCCTGCACGTGGCCGAGACCCTGCACGAGGCCTTCCCCGACCGCTTCGGCGTCTCGGAGAACATGGCCAAGCTGGTCGCCGCGGGCAAGCCGGGCGTCTACCGCCCGGACTTCACGCTCGACCCGGAGGCGGTGGCGCTCTTCGCCGGCGGCGCCTCACCGTCCACCGCCGAGCAGGTACGCGAGCGCGTCCTGACGGCGCTGGCCACGGAGATCCGCATCATGCTCGACGAGGGTGTGGTCGCGGCGCCGCAGGACATCGACCTGTGCATGATCCTCGGCGCCGGCTGGCCGTTCCACCTGGGCGGCATCACGCCTTATCTGGACAGGACCGGCATCGCCCAGCCGCGGTTCCTTCCTCCGGGTGTGGCCTCGCTCCCCGCCTGATTCTTTGCGGGGGCCCGACCAGGGCCCCCGCTTTTCATGACCTCCACCGTCGTAGCGTTTGGTGCCGCACGACGAACGGAGAGTAATCATGATGCGAACCATCGGTACGATCGCGCTCTGCGCTGCCTTCCTGGCGTGCTCGTCCTCCGCCGCGCAGGCGGCCCGCCCACCCAAGGGCAAGTTCAAGATCGTGATCGCCGTGAAGAACGGGCCGACGAGGGGCGCCACGCTCCATTGCAGCCCCGACAGCGGCACCCACCCGCACCCGCGCGCGGCCTGCGACGTGGTCCGCAAGGTCGGGGGTGACCTCACCAGGATTCACGTTCCGGCGGACTCAGGCTGCGGTTTGGAGGTCAAGCCGTACGCGGTGATGATCACCGGCACCTGGCGCGGCAAGAAGGTGCAGTGGAGCAAGGGCTACCGGAATTTCTGCGCGATGCAGGCCGCGGCCGGCAAGCTGCTCTCCTGACCGGTGGGGGTGGGCTATAGCCCGCCCTTCACGGGCTGGGCGGTCCTGCTGTGCCGGTAGCCGTAGCCGAAGTAGATGAGCACGCCGATGGCCATCCAGATCAGGAACCGCAGCCAGGTCTCCACCGGCAGGTTCAGCATCAGGTAGAGGCAGGCCAGCACGGACAGGATCGGCAGCACCGGCACGAACGGCGCGCGGAACGCCCGCGGCAGGTCCGGCCGGGTTCGCCTGAGCACTATCACGCCGATCGAGACCACCACGAACGCGAACAGCGTGCCGATGTTCACCAGCTCGGCCAGCTCGCCGAACGACACGAATCCGGCCAGCGCCATCGTCACCACGCCGATCACGACGGTGAGCCTGGCCGGCGTGCCGAACCGCGGATGAACCTTCGCCAGCGACCGCGGCATCAGCCCGTCGCGGGACATCGCGAACAACACCCGGGTCTGGCCGAGCAGCAGCACCAGCACCACGGTGGTCAGGCCGGCGATCGCGCCGACGCTGATGATCGCACCCAGCCACGCGTGGCCGACGGATCGGAACGCGTCCGACAGCGGAGCCGACGTGCTCAGCTGGTCGTAGCGCTGCATGCCGACGACGACCAGGGAGACGGCCACGTACAGGAACGTGCAGATGGCCAGCGAGCCGAGGATGCCGCGGGGCACGTCCCGCTGCGGGTGGATGGTCTCCTCGGCGGCGGTGGCCACGATGTCGAAGCCGATGAAGGCGAAGAAGACGATCGCCGCGGCGGAGAAGACGCCGATCACGCCGAACGCGACGGGCGTGACCCCGAACAGCACCTGGATCAGCGGCGCGTTCAGCCCGCCCACCTCTTCCGTCGCCTTCGGCTCGGGAATGAACGGCGTGTAGTTGGCGGCCTGGATGAAGAACAACCCGGCCACGATGACCAGCAGCACCACCGCGATCTTGGTGATGACCAGGATGAGGTTGACCCGGGACGACAACTTGATGCCGGCGACCAGGATGGCCGTGAGGATGGCGACGATGAGGACGGCCGGGACGTTGACCACGGGGTCCTCGCCGGCGATGGAGGCCGGCAGGTTGATGCCGAAGGAGCTCAGCATCGAGGCGAAGTAGCCCGCCCAGCCGACCGACACCACCGCCGCGGCCAGCGCCAGCTCCAGGATCAGGTCCCAGCCGATCACCCAGGCGGGGAACTCGCCGAGGGTGGCGAAGGCGAAGGTGTACGCCGACCCGGCCACCGGGATCGTGGAGGCGAACTCGGCGTAGCACAGCGCCGCCAGCCCGCAGACGATCCCCGCGACGACGAACGAGAGCGCCACCGCCGGACCGGCCGTCTCCTTGGCGACCTGTCCCGTGAGCACGAAGATGCCGGTGCCCACGATCACGCCGATGCCGAAGACCGTGAGGTCCGTGGCGGTCAGGCGTTTACGCAACTGGTGCTCGGGGTCCTCCGTGTCGCGGATCGACTGTTCGACGGTCTTCGTGCGAAAGATCTCCACGGCCAGTGATACTTCCCATACGTTGGGCGATCATTCCTTGATGGTTCGACGACGTTGCCGATGGTCTGCCCGGATCGGGGTAGCAGGCCAGGACTATGTCTCATGGTCTGCTCGACACTCTGGCCAGGCAGGACCTCGGCGTGGTGCTGCTGCTCCTGCTGGTCTTCCTGACGCTGGACGCCTCGGTCGGAGTCGGCCTGATCACGCCGGGCGACACCTTGCTGCTCGTCGCGGGCGCCACCGTGGACAGCCTGCCGGAGGCGCTGGCGCTGATCGGCGCCGGCATGCTGGCGTGCTTCGCGGGCGCCTCGGGCGGCCATTTCCTGGGCCGCCGGTACGGGACCCGGCTGCGGCACGGGCGGCTGGGGCGGCGCGTCGGCGAAGAACGCTGGAAGCGGGCGGAGCGGTTGTTCGAGCGCAGGGGGTGGGCGCTGGCGCTGGCGTACTTCCTGCCGGTGCTGCACGCGCTGACGCCGGCCGTCGCCGGCACGGTCGGCATGTCGTACCGCAGGTTCATGCCGTGGGCGATGGCCGGGAGCACGGCGTGGGTGAGCGCGTACGTCACGCTCGGCGCGGTGGCGGGCGGCGTGGCGCGCCAGCACGCGCAATGGTTGCTGCCGATCGCGGCCGCGGCGGTGATCGTCGTGCTGGGGATCTCCGCCGCGGTCCGCAGGGCGGTCAGTGGCGGGCCGGCTCCACGTGGGAGGTCCGCTTCGCGACCGCCTCAGTGATCTGGCGGGCGAGGTCCTGGCCGGTAAGGCCGATCTTGCCGAGGATCGCGGCCCGCTTGGCGTGGTCGAGGAACTCCTGCGGGATGCCGTACGTGCGGACGGGCACGTCGACGTCGGCGTCGCGCAGCAGGCGCGCCACGGCGTCGCCCACGCCGCCCACGCGGCCGTTGTCCTCCACGACCGCCACCAGCTTGTGCGCGCTCGCGGCCAGCCCGAGCGCCTCGTCCAGCGGCTTGACCCAGCGCGGGTCGACAACGGTGGCCGCGATGCCCTGGGCGTCGAGCAGGACGGCCGCGTCGAGGCAGACCTGGGTCATCGGCCCCACGCCGACCAGCAGCACGTCAGGCTCGCCCTCAGCAGCGCGCAGCAGGTCCATCTCGCCCAGCTTGCCGACCGGCTCGACCGACTCGGCCACCGGGCCCTTGGGGAAGCGCAGCACGGTCGGGCCGTCGGTGACGTCCACGGCCTCGCGCAGCAGCTCGGTGAGCCGGTCCCCGTCGCGCGGCACCGCGATCCTGAGCCCGGGCACCACCTGGAGGATCGACAGGTCCCACATGCCGTTGTGGCTGGCGCCGTCGTCGCCCGTGACGCCCGCCCGGTCGAGCACGACGGTCACCGGCAGCCGGTGCAGGGCGACGTCCATGAGGAGCTGGTCGAAGGCCCGGTTGAGGAACGTGGCGTAGACCGCCACGACCGGGTGCATGCCGCCGAGCGCCAGGCCCGCGGCGCTGGTCAGCGCGTGCTGCTCGGCGATGCCGACGTCGTAGATCCGGTCGGGGTAGGCGTCGGCGAACGCGTTGAGCCCCGTCGGGTGCAGCATGGCCGCGGTGATCGCGACCAGGTCCTCGCGCTCCTTGCCGAGCCTGACGAGCTCCTCGCTGAACACGTTGGTCCAGATGCGGCCCTTGGGCTTCTCCGCGCCCGTGGCCCGGTCGAAGGCGCCCGGCGAGTGGAACTGGTCCTCGTCGTGGTTTTCCGCCGGCGTGTAGCCGCGGCCCTTCTGGGTGAGCGCGTGCACGATGACCGGGCCGCGGAAGTCGCGGGCCTGGCGCAGGGCCGCCTCCATGGCCTGCTCGTCGTGGCCGTCGATGGGGCCGACGTATTTCAGCCCGAGGTCCTCGAACATGACCTGCGGCGCCAGCACGTCCTTCACGCCCTTCTTCACGCCGTGCAGCGCGTCGTAGAGCAGCGGAACGTTCCCGATCTTGTCCTTGACGTAGTCGAGGAAGTCCTCGTAGCGGCGGTTGACCCGCAGCGTGGACAGGTGGGAGGCGAGCCCGCCGATCGTGGGCGAGTAGGAGCGGCCGTTGTCGTTGACCACGATCACGACCGGCAGGTCCTTGACGGCGGCGATGTTGTTGAGCGCCTCCCAGGCCATGCCGCCGGTCAGGGCGCCGTCGCCGATCACCGCGACGACCGTGCGGTCGCGGTCGCCCCGCAGCTTGAACGCCTTGCCCAGGCCGTCGGCATAGGACAGCGCGGTCGAGGCGTGGGAGTTTTCCACGAAGTCGTGCTCGGACTCGGCCTGGCTCGGGTAGCCCGACAGGCCGCCCTCCTGCTTGAGCGCCGCGAAGCCGGCCGCCCGGCCGGTGAGCAGCTTGTGCACATAGGCCTGGTGGCCGGTGTCCCAGACGATCGGGTCGCTAGGCGAGTCGAACACGCGATGCACGGCGATGGTGAGCTCCACCACGCCGAGGTTGGGACCCAGATGGCCGCCGAATCTCGCGCACGAGTCGACGAGCAGATCACGGATCTCCACCGCGAGCTGTGGCAGCTCGTCCGCGGCCAGCCGTTTGACGTCGTCCGGTCCCTTGATCGAGCCCAGCAACCCGCTCACGGATTCGACTCCCCTCTGCTCTCGTTCGCCGACCACCCGAGTCTAGTTCGCGGACGCCTCACTGACTCCATCGAGTCAAACCCACCCACATATGTCCGATCTTGACCTAGTCTTTCGGTACCTATGAACTCCGTCCCCATAAGCAAACTCTTGGCACTTGTGGCCGCGCTACTCGCACTCGCCCTGGCGGCGGCCGGTCTGGTGCTCGTGCTCGCCGAGGTGGCCACGCCTTCGACGGGGGCGGGCAACGAGGCCCAGCAGGTGGTCTCCCCTCCGGTCAAGGCCGCCGACACGAAGCGGTCGGGGGCGCCGGGTAAGGCGCTGGCCACCGCGAACCCCCTCTACAAGACCGGGCGGCTGGCGGACGTGAACTGCTCGCCCGGCAACCTGCCGGCCGGCAGCATGACGGCGTACCGCCGCTTTCTCACGCGCGTGACCGGCTGCCTGAACCGGGCGTGGGGCGCGCAGTTCCGCAAGGCGGGGCTGCCCTTCGCCAAGCCGCGGCTGCGCATCATCACCACCAAGGTCAAGACGCCCTGCGGGTCGTGGAACACCGGCGCGGACGGCGTCTACTGCTCCACCGACCGCACCATGTACCTGATGATCAGCCGGGACCAGCTGCGCAATCCGTTCCCGCTGGGCATCACGCGGCTGATCGCGCACGAGTACGGCCACCACGTCCAGCAGATCTCCGGCATCTGGAACTACTACTGGACGGCCAGGATGGGCGCGACCAAGGCCCAGCGGCTCATGCTCTCCCGCAAGTCCGAGCTGCAGGCCGAGTGCTTCTCGTCGGTCTTCATGAGCACGATGCAGGGCACGCCGCTGGTCGCCGACGGGGACTGGGCGTACACGGTGGACTGGTTCAGGAAGAACGGCGCCAAGGGGTGGCCGCAGAACGACCACGGCAAGGGTCCGACACAGGCCGCGTGGATGACGCGGGGCTTCAACCGCGGCACTCCGGGCTCGTGCAACACCTGGGCCGCATCTTCCCGAAATGTCACCTGACGCCACGCTTTAATCTTCCTTTACCTGGAACCCCCTCTTTACTAGGGTGCGTTCCCATGCGTATCCCCCGATTGGCGCTCATGGCGGGCGCCCTGGCGAGCGTCCTGTTCGCCGGCACGGCCCCTGCGGCTGCCGTCTCCGCTCCGGCGTACAAGCCGGTCCTGGCCAAGAACCCGATCTACAAGACCGGCGAGCTGGGGCTCGAGACCTGTGAAGAGCCGAAGGTCCTGACCGGGAGCGCGGAAGAGGTCAAGGGCTATATGGACGTCGTGCTCGACTGCCTCAACACCGCTTGGGAACCGAAGATCAAGAAGGCCGGCTTCGCCTTCAGCAAGCCCTCCTTCCAGGTGGTCACCAAGGTCGGCGCGGCGACAGGCTGTGGCAAGTACCCCTGGGGCGCGCTGGCGGTGTACTGCTCGATCAACAAGAAGATCAGCCTCCTGGTCCAGCCGGCCCTTGTCGAGGAGCAGGCGGACATGCTCCTGCTGGTGACCGTCGCCCACGAGTACGGCCACCACATCCAGCAGCTCACGGGCATGCTCAAGGCCCAGACGCGCTACAACGGCAAGAACGAGGCCAAGGTACTCGACGAGATGCGCCGCCTGGAGCTGCAGGCCGAGTGCCTGAGTGGGGCGTTCATCGGCGACGTGTGGCACTCCCTCGGCCGCCGGCAGACCGAGTTCGACTACATCGTCAAGGGCGGCGGCAGCGGCGGCGGCCTGGGTGCCCTCGGGATATAGGTGGAGGACTGGGGCTCCAAGACGCACGGCAAGCCCGCCACTGTGGGGCGCTGGCTGAAGCGCGGCTTCGACACCGAGTCCCCGGGCGGCTGCAACACCTGGAAGGCGCCGAAGTCGCAGGTACTCTAGGACAAATCCCGACATATTGATCTATGATCCGCGGTCGTGCGCACTCTTCTCGTAGCGGCAGCTACGTGCGCGGCCGCGGGTCTCCTGTTATCGGGTCCCGCCCGGGCGGCGCCGAGCACCCCCCAGACGGGGTTGTCCGACGTGATGGGCGGTGACCAGCCCCTCCTGACGTGCGTGGTCCCCGCGATCCGGGAGGGCGTCGTCGCCTCGCTGAGGTCCTTCCACCGGGCGATGGCCCGGTGCGCCGACCGGTTCTGGGCCGGCCGGTTCGCGGCCGCCGGGCTGGCGTACAGCCCGCCCCAGGTGACGATCACGACAGGGTCCGACTCCGTCTGCGGGAAGATCACCAGCAGCGGCGCGCACTACTGCCCGGAGCAGCGCACGATCGTCATCCGCATCATGAAGCAGGACCTGCGGGATCCCTTCAGGATGAACATGGCGCACTCCGTCGCCCACGAATGGGGGCACCACGTGCAGCAGCTCACCGGCGTGCTGGACGCGCAGAGCGCGTTGTACTGGCCGGCGTCGAGCAGCGCGCGCACTCTCCTCAGCCATCGGCTGGAGATGCAGGCGGAGTGCTTCGCCGGGGTCTTCTACAACGCGGCGCTCGAGTCGATCAAGCCCGGGATCGAGTGGGAGGATTGGATCGACGCCGTGCGGCGGGCGGAGGAGAGCGAGATCCACGGCAAGCCGAAGAATCTGGCGTTCTGGCAGGACCGTGGTTACCGGGGCGGGGCCACGGGGTTCTGCAACACGTGGACGGCTACCAAGACCAAGGTCACCTAACGGTCCTGGAAACGGGACGGCCGGCGTTGGGTCCTGAGCGGGACGGGCGGGGTCAGGTGTTGGCGCGGGCCAGGACTTCCAGGGGGTCGGCGAGGACGTGGGCGAAGGCCAGCTCGGCCGCGCCGACCAGCGTCGCCGCGTCCCCCAGCGCCGACGTGCGCAACCGCAGCCGCTCCCGCTGCGGCCCCATGGCGTGCAGGGCCAGCTGCGTGCGCACCTGCGCCGCCGACCCGAGATAGACCTCACGCAACATCCCCCCGAAGATCACCATCTCCGGGTTGAAGATGTTCACCAGATTCGCCACGCCCAGCCCCAGCCGGTCGCCGACCCGGCTGAGGGCCTCCTGCGCGACGATGTCCCCCCGGTCGGCGGCCTCGACCACGGCCCGCACCGCGTCGCGCCCCTGCGGCCCGGCTCCGAACCGGCCGGCCGCCTCCAGCAGGGCCCGCTCCCCCACCTCGGCCTCCAGGCAGCCGTGCGAGCCGCACCCGCAGGCCCGGCCGTCAGGGTTGACGACCATGTGGCCGACCTCGCCGCCGTAGCCGTCGTGGCCGCCGAGCAGGTGCCCGCCCGCGATGATCCCGCCGCCGATCCCCACGTCGCCGTGGAGGTAGATGAGGTCGCGGACGGCGACGCCGACGCCGCGGCTGTGCTCGGCCAGAGCGGCCAGGTTGGCGTCGTTGCCCACGCTGACCGGCAGCCCCAGTCCCAGCTTGCGGCCCAGCTCCTCGCCGAACGGCGCCTCCTCGGCCTTCAGATTGGGCCCGAACGTGACCACGCCGTCGGCCTTGCGCACGCCGCCCGACACGGCCGCCGCCGCGCCGACGCAGACCGTGTCGTCCCTGGTCTTGCGGCGCATCTGGCGCGCGAACCCGGCCAGCGCGCCGGTCAGCTCCTCCAGCACGAACACGCCCCGCCGGCGCACGGTCTCCCGGCGGTCCAATATGACCCCGCCGAGACCGACCCGGGCGACGGCGATCCGGTCGGGGCTCACATCGAAGGCGAACACGTACACGCGCGCCGACTCCGGCCGCACCACGAGCGAGGGCCGGCCGGCGCGGCCCGTCTCGCGGGGCAACTCCTCGCGCACCAGCCCGGCGGCGGTGAGATCGGAGGTCAGCGCCATGATCGTGCTGCGGTTGAGCCCCATCTTGGAGGTCAGCTCCGCGCGCGAGGTCGGCCCGCCGAGGTGGACGTGACGAAGCAGCGCGCCGAGGTTGTGGCGCCTGATGTCCTCTTGCGACGGGCCGGCACGCATCGTCTGGGGGTCCTTCAAGGGCTGCTGGTCGCCGATCACCTTAGCCCGGCGGCAGCCGCCCGCTTGCGAGCCAGGGCGTCCACGCCTGCGGCCAGGAGCAGGACGGACCCTGTGACCAGGTACTTCACGCTTGCTCCGTACCCCATCAGACCCATGCCGTTCTCGATCACGGCCACCACGGCGCCACCGAGCACGGCGTCGAGCACCCGGCCCTTCCCGCCGAACAGGCTGGTCCCGCCGATGACCGCCGCGCCCACCGCGTACAGCAGGACGGAGCTGCCGCCCGTGTTCGGGTCGACGGAGCTGGCACGGGACGCGGCCACGATGCCGCCGATGGCGGCCATCGAGGAGCAGATCACGAACGCGCTGATCCTGAGCCGGTCGACCGGGATGCCCGCCCGGCGGGCGGCCTCGGTGTTCCCGCCGACCGCATAGAGATGGCGGCCGAACGCGGTGCGCCGCAGGATCACGGTCCAGACGACCAGCAGCGCCAGGATGAGCGGGACCACGATCGGCACGCCGGTCAGCGAGACCAGCAGAGGGTTACGGCTGCGCTCCAGGTTGAGCACGAACACCGCGGCCCCGGCCAGGACCGCCAGCGTGCCGACGCGGAAGGCGATCAGCGACAGCGGGTCCGCCACCAGCCCGCGCTTGGCCCGCTTCCTGGCCCGCACCAGCTGCACGACCGCGAACACCGCCACGCACACCGCGTACAGCGCCCAGCCGAGCCACGGCGGCAGGTTCCTGTTCGCGATCGCGACGATCACGCTGTCCCGGATGGAGATGTTCGTGCCCTCGTCGACCAGCACCAGGACCAGGCCCTGGAAGGCGAGGAACGCGGCCAGCGTCACGACGAACGACGGTATGCCCACCTTGGCCACCAGCGTGCCGAGCACGGTCCCGATGATCACGCCGGTGACGATGGCGGCCAGCGCGCACACGTACCACGGCAGGCCCATGCTGGTGAGCGTGACGGCGAGCACCGCCGCGCACACGCCGCTGGCGAAGCCGGCGGACAGGTCGATCTCGCCGAGCAGCAACACGAACACCAGGCCCATGGCGATGAGCGTGACGGCCGCACCCTGGGTGAACAGGTTGGCGAAGTTGCCCGCGGTCACGAAGGACGGGCGGGCGACGGCGAAGACCACGCAGAGCACGACCAGGCCGAGCACGGCGGGCAGCGCCCCCATGTCGCCGCCGCGCACCCGCTGGACGTACGCGCGGAAGCTGTTCTTGATCGACGGGGCCTGCGTCGCGGTGACGATGGCCTCGCCGGGGAGTTCCTTGACCTTGATCATGGCGTGACCCCGTTCTTGAGGCCGAGATCGCCGCTGCGGCCCGCGGTGATCAGTTCGACGACCTGCGCGTGCGTCACGTCGGCGGTCTTGACCTGGGCGGCCATCCTGCCGAGGTAGAGCGCCGCGATCCGGTCGGAGACGGCGAACACGTCGTTCATGTTGTGGGAGATGAGCACGACGGCCAGGCCGGTGTCGGCCAGTCTGCGGACCAACTCGAGCACCTGCGCGGTCTGGGCGACGCCCAGCGCCGCGGTCGGCTCGTCCAGGATGACGACCTTGCTGTTCCACAGCACGGCCTTGGCGATGGCGACGGTCTGCCGCTGCCCGCCGGACAGGCTGGAGACCTGCTGCCGGATGGACTTCACCGTACGCACGGACAGGCCGCTGAGCGTCTTCTCGGCCAGCTCCTCCATAGTGTCCTCGTCCAGCAGGAGCCCCCTCTTGTGCTCCCTGCCGAGGAACATGTTCTGGACGATGTCGAGGTTGTCGCACAGCGCCAGGTCCTGATAGACGATCTCGATCCCGAGCTCGCCCGCGTCACGGGGAGTGTGGATCGCGACCGGGCCGCCGTCGAAGAAGATCGTGCCCGCGTCGATCGGGTAGATGCCGCCGATGCACTTGACCAGCGTCGACTTGCCCGCGCCATTGTCGCCGACGAGCGCTGTGACCTCGCCGGCGTACGCCGAGAGCTCGACGTTGTGCAGGACTTTCACCGGACCGAAGCTCTTGTCGATCCCGCGCACTTCAAGCAGGGGGGTCATGGGGCTCCCTCAAAGGGGGCACGACGGCGGCCGTGCCCCCCATGGACTATTGGATTCCGGCCTCGGTGCACTTCGCGGCGAAGTCACCGGTGCACAGTTCCTCCTTGGTCACGTAACCGTCGGCCACCACGTCCTTGACGTTGTCGAAGTAGATGGCCTGCGGGTCCATGAGCTCGGAAGGCACGTCCTGACCGGTCTCCGGGTCCTTGACGCTCGAGGCGGCCGTGGGCTTCTCCCCCTTGGCCAGCGCGACCGCGAGCTTGGCCGCTGCGTCGGCCTCCTTCTTGACCGCCTTGTAGACAGTCATGCACTGGTCACCCGCGAGAATGTTCTGCAGGCCCTGGACGGTGGCGTCCTGGCCGGTGACCGGCACCTTGCCGTTGAGGTTGTTCTTCTTCAGCACGGTGATGGCGGCGTTGCCCAGGCCGTCGTTGGCGGCCAGCACGCCGGCGATCTTCGGCTGCTCGGTCAGCATCTGCTCGAACAGCGTGCCGGCCTGCGTGTTGTCCCAGTCAGGCACCGACTGCTCGGGGCCCTTGACGTAGTCGCCGGAGTCGAACTTCGGCTTGAGCACCCCGTCGTAGCCGCTCTTGAACAGGGTGGCGTTGTTGTCCGTCGGCGAACCGTTCAGGTACGCCACGATCGGCTTCTCGGCCTTCTTGTCGGTCAGGCACTTGACCAGGCCTTCGCCCTGGAGCGTGCCGACCTTGGTGTTGTCGAAGCTGACGTAGTAGGCGGCGCCGCCGCCGAGCGTCAGCCGGTCGTAGTCGATCGTCGGCACACCCTGGGACTTGGCCTTCTCGATGACCGTCTTGCCGGTGCCGCTGTCCAGATTGACGATCATCAGAACGGTGGCGCCGTTCGTGATCATCTGGTCGGCGATGGTCTGGAACGCCGTCTTGTCGTTCTGGGCGTTCTGAATGTCGTACTGGACGCCGGCGGCCGTGAACGCCTCTTGCAGGTACTTGCGGTCCGCCGTCTCCCACCGGGCGGACGACTTGCTGTCCGGCAGGATGACGCCGATCTTCCCCGCTTTGGCCGCGGGGGCCGATGCGGTCGACGTTGACGTGGTCTGACCGCTTTCGCCCCCGCAGGCGGTGAGACCGAGGGCGAGCGCGGCTGCCGCGGCGGTCAGGCTGAGGATCCCCTTGCGCATGGGTGCAGGGTCCTTTCTTCCGGAGGGGCCCGGATGAATGTTGTTTGCGGCAACGTATTCCGGGATCGACCGCTTTGGAAGAGGGTTGAGGCCGGGAGTTTGTTGTATCCGGTAACAATCCAGAAACGCCACCTCAATCTCTCCGACTCCTGCCGTTGAGGTTGTGAGTCACGGAATGTGAGCAGCGAGTTCCAGGTAACGAGGCCACGCCATGATCAATGGCCCGACCGGATGTCACCTGACACCGGCGAGTGTCAGGGGCGCGCCGCGCTCTCCACGGCCTTTGCGGCTCGCGGGGCGCTGCTGAGCAGCGGGCTCAGCAGCGCGGCCAGCGCGAAGACTGCGACGTTGTACCACAGTGCCGCGGTCCCGGCGGTGAAGTAGAGCCCTCCAACGATCGCGACGCCCAGCGCGGTGCCGAGCTGGATGCCGGTGTTCACCACGCCGGCTCCCGCACCCGCGTCGTCGGCGGGCACGTCGCCCAGCGCCACGGTGGTGAGGACCGGCACGCACATGCCCATGCCCAGCCCCATGACCAGCTCGGCCGCCACCACATGAGCCCAGGTCAGCTCCTGTGCCTGGGCGAAAAGGAGCATCAGCAGCATGCCGACGCCCATGGCGGCCGCGCCCGTCCCGATGAGCGAGCGCCCCCATGCCACGCCGCGCCGCAGCGCGAGGTGGCTGGTCGCGGTGATTCCCGCAGGCCAAGCCAGCATCACCAGCGCGATGTCCAGCGGCGACCAGCCGAGATCCAATTGCAGGTGGTAGGAGAGCACGAAGAAGAACGAGGTGACGCCGGAGAAGACCAGCAGCACCACCACCACGCCCATGGTGAACGACCGCCGGCCGAACAGCTCCGGCGGCACCAGCGCCCGCCCTTGCCCCCTGCGCCGCTGCTGGGCGGCGAACGCGAACGCCATCACCACGCCGAGAACCATCCACGCGTACCCGGCGCGCTGGAGGAGCGGATACATGATGCCCAGTGCCGCGAGCGCCGCCAGGGCCACGCCCGCGAGGTCGAGCCTGAGCGGGGCGGCCGAGCGGGTCTCGGGCATGAACCTGGCGGCCGCGGCGAACGTCGCCAGCCCGATCGGCACGTTCAGCAGGAAGACGGCCCGCCAGCTCAGCCCCGCCAGGTCGTACTCGGTCAGGAGCCCGCCCAGCAACGGCCCGCAGACGCTGCCCGCGCTCAGCACCGCGCCCATCAGCGAGAATGGCAGCGCTCGTTCCTCCGGCCGGAACAGCGCCACGATCACCGACATCACCTGTGGCACCATCAGGGCCGCCATCGCGCCCTGGCCCAGGCAGGCGGCCACGAGCACACCCGGCGTCTGGGCTGTGCCCGCCACGATGGAGGCGAGGGTGAACCCTGCCACGCCGGCTAAGAACACGCGTTTGCGGCCAGCGATGTCGCCCAGCCTGCCGCCGGTGATGAGCAGCAGGGCGAACGTCAGCGCATATCCGGCCAGAATCCACTGCGCCGCCGTCGCGTCCGCGCCGAGCTCGCGCTGGATGCGCGGCAGGGCGACGCTGACGATCGTCGCGTCGACGTTGTCCATGAACGCCGCCGTGAGCACCACGGCAAGCGCGAGCCAGCGTTTGTTCCCGGTCATGCCTGCTTCCCTTAGACTAGTGTCACGAATTTAGAGTCTCTCTATTTTAGAGAGATTAGGAAGGAGGCGTCACAAGTGTCAACAGAGCGAACGGCAACCGTCGCCGCCGTCGTGGATCAGGGCCGGCTCACGGCCATGCGGTCGGTCCTGTTCCACGCCGGGGTCGCGGCCAGGACCGGGCTCAACATCACGGACGTCGCCTGCCTGGCCCTCCTCGACAAGGAAGGCCCGCTCACCCCGGGCGCATTGGCCGCCCAGGTGGGCCTGACCAAGGGCGGCGCGATCACCGCCGTGGTGGACCGACTCGACAAGGCCGGATTCGCCCGCCGCCGGCGCTCCAGCCAGGACCGGCGGCAGGTGCCGGTCGAGTTGGTACGCGAAGGACCGTACCGGGACCTCGAACCCCTGCTCTCCGGCGTCAACGCCGCCTACACCGCCGTCACCGAGCACTACAGCGACGCCGAACTCGCCACGGTGCTGGACTTCGCCACGCGTGTGAACCAGATGCTCCACGACCAGACGGCCGCCATGAGGGCCAGGTCCTGAGAGCCGCCACCCGTGTTCCCGCGCCCTCAGACTGAGCCGGACTCGCCCCTTCTGGCCTGTGACCTGGCGCTGCGGTGGCCCCACCGGCGACGGCGCGGTGCGCATCGATCACATCGGGTCCACGTCGGTGCCCGGCCTGGCCGCCAAGCCGGTGATCGACGTCCAGATCTCGGTACGCTCGTTCGAGCCGCTGGAGTTGTTCCGGGCTCCGCTGGAACGCCTTGGCCTGGTGCATCGGGCGGGCAGCCAAGCGGCGGTGCGCGGAGCGGTTCCGCGACGAGCGGGAGAAGTACGTCGCGGCCAAGGAGCCGTTCGTCTGGGACATCGTGTGGCGGGCCGACACGTGGGCCCAGGGCATCGGCTGGGAGACCCGGTCCGAGCGACGCGTGAGACATCCTCAGGCCGACACGACCTGGGAGACCACGTTCTGCACGATCAGCGCCACCGCCGAGGCCGCGGCCACGACCAGGACGGCCGCGCGTACCTTGCCGCCGTCGAGGTAGCGCCGCAACGGCCCCGACACCAGGAACCCCAGCACCATCGGCACGATCAGGATCGCCCCCGTCGTCAGGGCCCGGGACGGCAGCTCGTCCACGAGGGCCAGGATGCCCAGTGACTGGGCGGCGCTCAGGAAGAAGAACATCGCCAGCGTCGCGCGGATCTGCGGGCCCTTGGCGCTCTGGTAGACGAGCGCGAGAGGCGGCCCGCCGATGCCCGTGGCGGTGCCCGTGATCCCCGACACGAACCCCGCCGAAGTGATCGTCACCCCGTTGCGCGGCACGCTCAGCGCCCGCGCCGTCAACGCCACCGCGACGAGCACCATGACCGCCACGAAGATGCCTCTCGTGTAGACAGAAACGTAGACAACAACCAGGGCGCCGAGGACGCTCCCGGGGACCCTGCCGAGCACCGCGAAGCCCAGTCCGCGCCAGTCCACCCTGCGCCATTCGGCGGCCAGCGTGAACAGCGGCAACGTCAGGTTGACGACCTGGATGGCGCCCGGCATCAGCTCAGGGTTGAGCAGGGTGAGCACGGGTGCTCCGACCAGACCCAGGCCGAACCCGACGGCACCCTGGACGATCGCGCCAACAAAGACCGCCAGACCGGCGAGGATCAGCACCAATACCGCATTAGTCATGAACGAGAGTCAATCATCTTTACTCTCTGTTGCCCTTCATACTTCGAACGTGACCGTAGGTGTGTAGTGTCAGCTACAGATGCCGACGTAGCCTGTGATGTATGGCGACGAAGCCGAAAGCCACGACCATACGCGTCAGCGTCAAGACCAGAGACAGGATCGCAGCACTGGCGAAGAAAGCAGGGGAGCCCATGACCGCGATCATTGACCAGGCCATCAGGGAGATGGAGAAGAAGCACCGCTGGCAGCGGGTCGCGGAGCAGATGGAGGAGACACGACAAGAGGATCCGCAAGCCTGGGCGGAATACCTCGCAGAAAGCGAGTTGGTCCACGGTCCGCCGCCACGCTCTTCCCGCATCGCACCCGAATGGGAAGGGCTCATCACGTTCCCCGAGGAGAGAGATGAGGGTGATTCAGGGCGAAATCTGGCTCGCTGAGCTGGGCGATCCAGTCGGTCGCGAGCAAGGCTTCCGCCGCCCCGTGCTGGTCGTCAGCAACGACGGATTCAACACCGCCACGCCCGTCAAGATCATCGTCCCGCTGACCACGACCGAAAGGGGATGGGACAACCACATCCCCATCGGCTGCGAGGGCACCGGCCTACAGAAGCCCAGCTGGGCCATGGTGGAGCACGTGCGCAGCGTGTCGCCTCAGCGATTCATGAAGAGGATCGGAATCGCTCCCGACGAGGTGGTCCGCGAGATCACCGACTGGATCACGGACACGATGTAGGAATATTGCCGCCCGACGAAAAACAGGTTCGCCGGGTGGCACGTTCATCGTGCCACATCCCGTCGCTCGTTAAGCTGCCCACCGTGCAATCCCTCCCGCTCACGCGTGCCCTGGCCCTTGGCGTGATCCTGGCGACCGCCTGCGTTCCTGCCCAGAGCGCCCAGGCGGCTCCGGCCGCTTTCCCCAAGAAGGCCGGCAAGCTGGCGATCGCGTCGTGTCCGGAGACGGCGATCAGTTCGGGAGGGATTCCGCGGACCCGGGAGTATCTCCAAGCTGTCGTGAAATGTCTGGATAAGTCGTGGGGGACGTACGTCAAGCGGACGCGGTGGACGTTCCGCAAACCGGTGGTGCTCTACTTCGAGGAACCGCGGAGCAGCGTGTGCGGGGTGCCCTGGCCTGAGCATGCGGCGGCCTTCTACTGCACCGAGCGGCGCACGATGGTGTTCCCGCTCACCGGCCGTTGGATCGAGGACCGGACCGATCTCTACCCGTTCAAGGTGGTGGCTCATGAATACGGGCATCATCTGCAGAGCCTTGCCGGGGTGCGGCGGGCGTACGAAGCGCGGGTGCGGAGTGAGCGGGAGCGGCAGGACGAGTTGAAGCGGCGGTACGAGCTGCAGGCCGACTGCCTGGCCGGCGTTTTCCTCGGCAGCGTGTGGGGGTCGCTGGACCGCACGGCGCGCGACTGGGAGACGCTGGTGGACGCCACCCAGGGCAGCGGGGACGACGGCGACGAGTACCGCAGTCACGGGAAGGGCGCCACCCGGGTCTACTGGCTCAAGCGCGGGTATCGGGCCCTCTCCCCCGCCGCCTGCGACACCTGGTCGGCGCCTGCCGCGAAGGTCTCCTGACCCGCGATGCCGCGGCGTGGTCACCGCGCGTGACGTGCGGGCCCCCACGCCGTTCGGCGCCGTCGTTGAACCGGTTAGTCGCCGCCCCTTGAGGCGGGTGTTCGTGCTGGGCAGGACCGCGCCGCCGCCATGGGAGCGTTTCCAACACCCACGTCTCGAAAGCGTCACGGCTCTTGACTGCAGGACATGCGGAATTTACGTTCGCGGTACTTATCCGGTTCAGCAGGTCCGCGCGACCTGTGACTACTGAAAAGTGATCGCTCACCGGTCTCATATCGGCGGGAACGTGCTTGCGTCACGTGTGGGAGCGCTCCCAGACCAGAACCAGCAGGCGTGGGGCCCCGTCCGAGCCCGGCCCATCGGGGGTGTCTAAGCACACGTGCGAACCTTCGCGCCGATGGCGCGGAGGGAAGGAGAGAAGCGATGCGTAACCGGGCTCGGATCATGATTCCGATCGTGGCGGCGGGCCTGCTCGCCACGGCCTGCACCGGCGGCGGATCCACGCCGACCCCGCCGGCCAACCAGACACAGGGCCAGGGCGCGGCGACCGCCAATCCCGATCAGCTGCCGCGCAGCGAGACCCTCTACACGACGGGCACACAATGGGGACCACCGGCCAACTTCAACCCGATCAGGGAATGGGACTCGGCCGTGGGCACCAAGGGCCTGGTGTACGAGACGTTGTTCCACTACGACACCACCGCGTCCAAGCTCACGCCATGGCTGGCGGAGAGTGGCTCCTGGACCGACGACTCCACCTACCAGGTCAAGCTGCGCCAGGGGATCAAGTGGTCCGACGGGCAGCCGCTGACCGCCAAGGACGTGGTGTTCTCCTTCGAGCTCGGCAAGATGGAGACGGTCCCGTACCACAACCTGTGGGCCTGGCTGAAGAGCGTCGAGGCCGTTGACGACCAGACGGTGAAGTTCACCTTCTCCAAGGCCAACTACCAGCAGTGGGACTTCAACGTCTACTCCCGCTCGATCCTGCCCGAGCACATCTGGAAGGGCCGCTCGGAGAAGGAGGTCCTGGACGGCGTCAACGAGAACCCGGTCGGCACCGGCGCGTACAAGTTCATGAGCAAGGACCAGGACCGCGTGGTGCTGCAGCGCCGCGACGACTGGTGGGGCAAGACGGCGCTGAACATGGAGCCCAAGCCCCGCTACATCGTCGACATCGCCACCCCCAGCAACGAGGTCGCGCTGGGCATGCTGATGCAGAAGGGCCTGGACCTGTCCAACAACTTCCTGCCCGGCGTGGCGAACCTGGTCAAGGGCAACTTCGGCCTGACGACCTACTACGCCGAGCCGCCCTACCACCTGTCGGCCAACACGGCCTGGCTGGTGCCCAACAACACCAAGAAGCCCATGAACGACCCGGCCTTCCGCAAGGCGCTGGCCAACTCCATCGACGTCAAGCAGATCGTCGAGGGCGTCTACGGCAACCTGGTCAAGGCCGCCAGCCCGACCGGCCTGCTGCCGCAGTGGGAGCAGTTCGTGGACCAGAACGTGGTCTCCTCGTCCGGGTTCGCGTTCGACGCCGCCAAGGCCAAGAAGATGTTGTCGGACGCCGGGTACAAGGACACCGACGGCGACGGGTTCGTGGAGAACAAGGACGGCTCCAAGATGAACCTGACGCTCATCGTGCCGTCCGGCTGGACCGACTGGATGGAGTCGGCCCGGTCCATCGCGACCAGCGCCAAGGGCGCCGGCATCCAGATCACGCCGGACTTCCCCGACTTCAACGCACTGGTCGAGAAGCGCTCCAGGGGCGACTTCGACATGCTCATCAACAACGAGCGGCAGCTGTCGAACTCGCCGTACACCTACTACGAGTACATGTTCCAGCTGCCGATCCAGAAGCAGCAGAACACGGTCAACTTCGCCCGCTACGACAACAAGAAGGCCTGGGACCTGGTGCAGCAGCTCGACCAGGTCAAGACCGACGACATCGAGGGCATGAAGAAGATCACCTCCCAGCTGCAGCAGATCCACCTGGACGACATGCCGATCATCCCGCTCTGGTACAACGGCCTGTGGGCGCAGTCCAGCACGTCCGTGTGGAAGAACTGGCCGGCCGGTGCGGGCGCGGCTCCCAAGACCGGCGCGGTCATGTGGCGCAACTGGTTCGAACTTGGCGGTTTCGAGAGCCTCACTCAGCTGCAGCCCTCCGGCTCCTGATCCACTCCTCTATCCCGCCACCCCCTAGCCCCCCGCTCGCCGAGCGGGGGGCCTTCCCGGAGAGCCGCACGTGCGTCGTTATTTCGGCAGGAAACTCCTCATCTACGGATTGACCTTCTTCGTCGCGGTCACGGTCAACTGGATGATCCCGCGCTTCATGCCGGGTGACCCGGTCGCCAGCATGGTGGCCAGGGCCAACGTCGCCAGGCCGGAGGCCGTGGAGGCGATGCGGGCCTACTACAACAACCTCTTCGGCTTCGACCAGTCGCTGTGGCAGCAGTACGTGAACTTCTGGGGCGCCCTCTTCCAGGGCGACTTCGGGCTGAGCATCTGGTTGTTCCCGACCCCGGTCAGCGACGTGATCCTCGGCGCGGTGCCGTACACGCTGGCGCTGATCATCCCGTCG
The DNA here is from genome assembly GCF_005889735.1 of Nonomuraea turkmeniaca. Classification (GTDB taxonomy): domain Bacteria; phylum Actinomycetota; class Actinomycetes; order Streptosporangiales; family Streptosporangiaceae; genus Nonomuraea; species Nonomuraea turkmeniaca. Next base: position 12,462 of record NZ_VCKY01000020.1, on the reverse strand, counting down.
GTCCTGCTCAGCTGGGTGGTGGGCAACCAGTTCGGCGCGTACGCCGCCCGCCGCAAGCTCCTCGACAACACGGTGCTCCCGGTCGGCTACGTGCTCACGGCCATGCCGTACATGTGGCTGGCGCTGCTCCTGGCGTGGTCGCTCGGCGTGATCGGCGGCGTCTTCCCTGTTGCCGGCGGTTACAGCTTCTCGATGCGCCCCCACTGGTCGTGGACGTTCGTGCTCGACCTGTTGCACCACTGGACGCTGCCGTTCCTGTCGTTGTTCCTGGTGGCGCTGGGCGGCTGGGCCATCGGCATGCGCAACATGATCATCTATGAGCTGGAGTCCGACTACTCCAACTACCTCTCGGCGCTCGGCGCCCCCTCCAGGCTCATCCGCAGGTACGCCTTCCGCAACGCCGTCCTGCCGCAGATCACCGGCCTGGCCCTGCAACTGGGCGTGCTGGTGGCCGGGGCCCTGGTCACCGAGATCGTCTTCGCCTATCCGGGGCTGGGCAGCCTGATTCTCAACGCCATCAAGAACAAGGACTTCTTCCTCCTCCAGGGCTCGTTCCTGTTCATCGTGCTCGGCGTGCTGATCGCCAACTTCATCATCGACATCGTCTACGTCGTGGTCGATCCGCGGACCAGGGCGGGAATGGCGGGTGCGCAGGCATGACGACGCTCCAGGAAGTCGCCCCGCGCGAGCGGGCCGGGGTGCGGCGCGAGGCGCTGTACTTCGCGGTGCGCAACGGCAAGCTGATGACCGGCCTCGGCATCGTGCTCGCGCTGCTCCTGCTGGGCATGATCGGCCCGCTGCTGGTGGACGCGGCGCCCAACCAGTACGGCCCCCAGCCCATGAGCCCGCCCTCCGGCGAGTACTGGCTCGGCACCACCACGTTCGGCCAGGACATCTTCGCCCAGTTCGTGCACGGCCTGCGCAGCACCTTCGCGGTCGGTGTGATCGGCGGTGGCATCGCCGCGGTCATCGGCATGGTCGTCGGCTTCGTGGCCGGCTACCTCGGCGGCATCGTCGACGAGGTGCTCAACATGCTGACCAACATCATCCTGGTCATCCCGACCCTGGCCGTGCTGCTGATCATCAACGCGTACCTGGGCATCCGCAGCGTGGCCGTGCAGGGCCTGTTCATCGGGCTGACGCAGTGGCCGTGGGCGGCGCGGGCGATCAGGGCGCAGACGTTCTCGCTGCGTACACGGGAGTTCGTGGACCTGGCCAGGATGAGCGGCTCGGGCACCGGGCGGATCATCGCCAGGGAGGTCGCGCCGAACATGAGCTCCTACCTGTTCATGACCTTCATCCTGCTGTTCGGCGGCTCGGTGCTCATCGCCTCCTCGCTGGACTTCATCGGCCTCGGCCCCACCGAGGGCGTCTCGCTGGGCTTGATGCTGCAGAACTCCACCCAGTGGAGCGCGCTCCAGTTAGGCATGTGGTGGTGGTTCGTGCCGCCGGGCGCGGCCATCACGGCCATCGTGGGCGCCCTGTACGTGGCCAACGTCGGCCTCGACGAGGTCTTCAACCCGAAACTGAGGGAGACATGAGTCTGCGGGTCAGCGAGCTGCGGGTCTACTACAGGACGCTGAAGGGGGAGGTGCGCGCCCTCGACGGAATGTCCTTCGACCTGGCCGACGGCGAGATCATCGGCCTGGTCGGCGAGTCCGGCTGCGGCAAGAGCACGCTGGGCAAGAGCCTCATCCGCATGGACGGCCGCATGCACCACGTGGGCGGCAGCGTGGAGCTCGACGGCAAGGAGCTGCCGATCGCCGACGACCGCAGGATGAACGACTTCCGCTTCAAGGAGGTCTCCCTCATCCCGCAGTACGCCATGAGCGCGCTCAACCCCACCCGCAAGATCCGCAAGATGGTCGGCGAGTTGCTCAAGTCGCGGGGCGCGGCCCTGGACGCCGCCGAGCTGGAGCGCCGGATGGACCAGGTCGGGCTGCCCCGCGAGGTGCTCGACCGCTACCCGATCGAGTTGTCGGGCGGCATGAAGCAGCGCATGGTGATGGTCATCTCCACGCTGCTCGACCCGTCGCTGCTGATCGCCGACGAGGTGACCTCCGCGCTCGACGTCTCCACCCAGAAGGCCGTCGCCCGCGCCCTGCTCGGCTTCCGCGACAGCGGCTACGTCAAGAGCATGATCTTCGTCACCCACGACCTCGCGCTCACCCACCACATCGCCGACACGATCATGGTCATGTACGCGGGCAAGCTGGCCGAGAAGGCGCCGGCCCACGTGATCGTCAAAGCGCCGCGGCACCCGTACACGAAGCTGCTCCTGGACTCCCTGCCGGAGGTCGGCGTCCGATACTCCGAGCGGCGGCTGGAGGGCATCGCCGGGAGCCCGCCGTCGCTGCTGCACCCGCCGGCCGGCTGCCGTTTCCGCGATCGTTGCCCGCTCGCCGGGGACGAGTGCGCCGAGGAGCCACCGGCGGTCGAGATCGCGCCCGCCCACCACGTCGCCTGCTGGAAGGCATGATGCTGAGACTCGACGACGTCACCAAGGAATTCAGGATCGGCGCCTTCGGCGGCAAGACCGTCGCGGCCGTGCGGAGCGTCAGCTTCGACGTCGTGCCGGGCGAGGTCGTGTCCCTGATCGGGGAGAGCGGCAGCGGCAAGAGCACGATCGGCCGCATGATCCTCGGCCTGAACTCGGTGACCAGCGGCGCGATCACGTTCGACGGCCGGCCGGTGCGCGGCGCCAAGGAGTACTACCGCCACGTCCAGGGCATCTTCCAGGACCCGTTCAGCTCGTTCAACCCGGTGTTCAAGGCCGACCGGGTGTTCGCCATGATCAAGCAGTCGTACTATCCGGCGGTGCCCGAGCAGGAGTGGGCCGAGCGGGTGCGCTCGGCGCTGCGGGACGTGCGGCTCAACCCCGACCAGGTGCTCGGCAAGTACCCGCACCAGCTCAGCGGCGGCCAGCTGCAGCGCCTGCTCATCGCCCGGGCGTTGCTGCTGGACATCAAGCTGCTGGTGGCCGACGAGATCACCAGCATGCTGGACGCCTCCACCCGCATCGACGTGCTCAATTTGCTGGCCGAGCTGAAGACCAGGGGGCTCGGCGTGTTGTACATCACGCACGACCTGTCGCTCGGCAACTACCTCGCCGAGCGCACGGTGGTGCTGCGCAAGGGCGGCGTGGTGGAGATGGGGCTGACGGACAAGGTCTTCGGCGATCCGCTGCACCCGTACACGCGCGAGCTGCTGTCGGCGGTGCCGCGCCTGCACGAGGAGTGGGGCGACGCCGCGGCCGTGGACACCTGTCTCTACCACGAGCGCGGGGCCGCAGAGGGCCTGCTGGAGGCCGAACCTGGGCATTTCGTGGCCTGCGCCCAGCTCGAATCGTGCTAAGGAGACCTCCTTGACCTACCGTCCGCTGCACGACGGCTGGACCCTGTCGTCGCAGGACATCGCGGGCCTGGCCGCGACCGTGCCCGGATGTGTGCACACGGATCTGCTCGCGGCCGGCATCATCGACGACCCCTACCTGGACGACCACGAGCACCGGCTGGCCTGGATCGGCCGGACGGAGTGGACCTACCGCACCACGTTCGCCTGGTCGCCGGACGAGCACGAGCGCACGGACCTGGTGTGCGACGGGCTGGACACGGTCGCCGCGATCGAGCTCAACGGGGTCCGCGTGGGCAGCACGGCCAACCAGCACCGCTCCTACCGCTTTCCCGTCCGCCATCTCCTGCGTGCCGGCGGCAACGAGCTGACCGTGACCTTCGGCTCGGCCTACGCCTACGCCGAGGAGTGGCGGGCGGCGTTGGGCAAGCGGCCCGGCCCCTACGACGAGCCCTATCCCTTCATCAGGAAGATGGCCTGCAACTTCGGCTGGGACTGGGGTCCCACGCTGGTCACGGCGGGGATCTGGCGCCCGATCGGGCTGGAGAGCTGGAGCGGCGCCCGCCTGGCCGAGGTGCGCCCGCTCGTGTACCCGGACGGCGCTGTGGACGTGCGCGTACGCGTCGAGCGCACGACCGAGGGCCCGCTGACCCTGTCCGCCGAGATCGCGGGCGTCACGGCGGAGCGGATCGTGGACGGCCGGGCCGCCGCGCTGTCGGTGAAGGTGCCCGGCCCGGAGTTGTGGTGGCCGCGCGGCCTCGGCGACCAGCCCTTGTACGACCTGAACGTCCGCCTCGGGGACGACGAACGGCGCCTCAGGATCGGGTTCCGGTCGATCGAGCTGGAGCGTGAGGCGTTCAAGCTCAAGATCAACGGCACCCCGGTCTTCGTCAAGGGCGTCAACTGGATCCCCGACGACTGCTTCCCCTCCCGCGTCACCAGGGAGCGCCTGGCCGAGCGGCTCGGGCAGGCCGTGGACGCCGGGGTCAACCTGCTGCGGGTCTGGGGCGGCGGGCTGTACGAGAGCGACGACTTCTACGACCTGGCCGACGAGCTGGGCCTGCTGGTCTGGCAGGACTTCCCGTTCGCCTGCGCCGCCTACCCGGAGGAGGAGCCCTTCCGCTCCGAGGTGGCCGCCGAGGCCAGGGAGAACGTCTCCCGGCTCGCTCCGCACCCCAGCCTGGTGATGTGGTGCGGCAACAACGAGAACCTGGAGGGCCACGCCGACTGGGGCTGGCAGGACCGGCTCGAAGGGCGCAGCTGGGGAGCGGGTTTCTACTACGACCTGCTCCCGGGAATCGTCGCCGAGCTCGATCCGACCCGCCCGTACTGGCCGGGCAGTCCTTACTCGGGCGCGCCCGAGCTGCCGCCGAACGACCCCGCGCGTGGCACGATCCACATCTGGGACGTCTGGAACCGCGAGGACTACACCCGGTACGCCGCCTACCGGCCCCGTTTCGTGGCCGAGTTCGGTTTCCAGGGGCCGCCCGCGTACGCAACCCTGCGCCGGGCCTCCTCCGACGAGCCGCTGACGCCCGGCTCCGTGCACCAGAAGGCGATCGACGGGCAGGCCAAGCTGCTGCGAGGGCTGGGCGAGCACCTGCCGCAGCCTGAGACGTTCGACGACTGGCACTACCTGACGCAGGTCAACCAGGCGCGGGCGGTGACGTTCGGCGTCGAGCGGTTCCGTTCGCTCATGCCGTGGACCATGGGCACGATCGTCTGGCAGCTCAACGACTGCTGGCCGGTGACGTCGTGGTCGGCCGTCGACGGCGACGGCCGCCGCAAACCGCTGTGGTACGCGCTGCGCCGTGCCTACGCGCATCGGCTGCTCAGCGTTCAGGACGGCGACCTGGCCCTGGTCAACGACCTGCCGGACTCCTGGTCCGGCGAGCTGCACCTGGCCCGGCGGAGCCTTTCCGGCGCGCCCCTGGCGAAGGAGGTCGTCGCCGTCCACGTGGCACCCCGATCGGTGACCAGGGTGGCGCTGCCGCGATCGGTCTCCGTACCCGACGACCCGGCGCGCGAGCTGCTCACCGCCCGCCTCGGCCAGCTCCGCACGGTGCGTTTCTACGCCGAGGACACCGCAGTGGCGCTTCCCGGCGCGGCCTACGACGCGTACGCCGAGCGTTCCTCCGGCGGCTACCGGGTGATCGTGACCGCGATCAGCCTGCTGCGCGAGCTCGCGATCTTCCCCGACCGGCTGGATCCGGACGCGAGCGTGGACGAGCATCTCGTCACCCTGCTGCCGGGCGAGAGCGCGGTCTTCCAGGTCACCACGGCCAAGTCTCTGGACGCCGGGGCGCTGACGAGCTTTCCCGTGCTGCGCTGCGTGAACGAGGTCAGACCCTGAACTCCTCGGTGCGGTGCGCGTAGGCGGGCACCGCGGCCCGCATCTCGTCGGTGACGACCGGCGGCGGCAGCGGCGCGATCTCGCGCTCGTGGAAGCGGAGCACGTCCTCCCCTTCGGCGTACAAGTCGCGCACCGCGCGCAGGCACGGGGCCACGACCTGGGGATCGGTGATGCGGTGGCCGCCCCGGCAACCGCCGTGCCGGTCGTAGAGCACCTCGTACATGAGGGCCGGCGTGAAGATCACCAGCTCGGGCAACGGGTCGAGGGCGGCGACCCGGTGGGCGGGCAGCACCCGGCAGGGTGAGCCGGCCCGGGCGCGCACGGCCAGGACGTGCAGCTCCCACTGCAGGTACGCGGTGACCGGGAACTCCACCACCCGCACCCGCCGGACCGGCACGCGGCTGCGGAAGTAGTCCTCCAGCGGCCCCGCCATGCGCTCGGCGAGGGCCAGCGAGCCCGCCCAGTCGCCGTCCATCATGGCCCGCCAGCTCGCCACGTCCGGCTCGTAGAACACCTGGGCGCGCTCCAGCTTCCACATCGGCTCGGTGCGCGTGGCGTGGTCGCGGTCGAATCGGGACTGATACTCCAGCACGTCCAGGACCAGGCCATCGGCATGTGCGACGGCGGCGAACGGGTTGGCCGGAGTGCCATCGGTCATGCGGCGTCCCTTTCGCGTTTTGAGGCCCGTCCAGATCATCAGTTCAGCCCCTGACAGGGTCAAGGCCCAAAAACCGAACTGGAAGGGCTTCAGCGGCGGGAGTGGAAACGCCGGTGGATCAGGCTGAAGACCATCCCACCCACGAACAGGACGAACAGCACCTTGAAGATGCCCAGCCCGAAGATCAGGCTCAGCACCATGAGCCCGAACAACACGCCGACGAACGGGTGCGGGCCCCGGTGATGGTGCCGCCACGGGTGCCCGTGGTGGTTCCACTGCCGCCGCACCTCCCTGTGCGCCTGGCGCATGCCCTTATGGGCCTGCCGCATGGCCTCGACCTGGTACCGGTGCGCCGTCATCGACGCGCGCCAGTCGTCCATGCCGTACTGCGGGGTGGGCTGGTGCCCGGGCAGGTCGATCGTGATCTGCGCGAGGTCGCGGCCCGTCTTGGCGGACAGCGTCCGCTCGAGCCGCTCGTCGAGCTCCTCGTGGGTCAGGCGGCCCTGCGCGAAGTGCTCACGCAGGGCGGCCATCGTCTGCTCGCGCTCGGCGTCGCCGATGCGCAGATCGTTACGGTCTGTGGTCATGGCCTCACTCCGTTCGGCGGCCCGCTGATCTGGTCAGTCCTCGCCCGGTTCGTCGTCGGCCAGGATTTGGTAGAGCTTGCGTCGGGTCTCTACCAAAGTCTTACGCGCTTCCCGGATTTGTGCGTCATTTCCGGTTTGGAGAATCTGCATCATCGCGAAGGCCGACTGGCGGGCGATGTGCCAGAGATCGGCGGTGTTGTCGTCGATGTCCGGGCGCATCTCGTCCCACGGCGCGCGGATCTCGTCGGCGTGCGCCTCGATGTAGTTGCGGCCCTCGTCGGTGAGGCGGAAGGTCTTGCGCCCCTCGTTCTCCTCCGAGATCACCAGACCCTCGTCGGTGAGCTGTTGCAGCGCCGGGTAGACGGCGCCCGGACTGGGCTTCCATCCGCCCTCGCTGCGCTCGGCGATCTCCTGGATGATCTGGTAGCCGTTGCGCGGCTCCTCGGAGAGGAGGGCCAGGATGGCGGCGCGTACGTCGCCCCGCTTGGCCTTGCGGCCCCTGCCGCCCCAGCCGCGGTGACCACCCCACGGCCCGCCGGGACCGCCGCCCCAGGGGCCGCGCCCGAAGTCGAACGGGAACGGTCCAGGACCGCCCCGCCGGCCGCGTTGCCGGTGCTCGTGCTCGTGGTGGCGGCGTCGGCCGCCCATCTCGTCGAAGGCGTCGGCCACGGCCTTGAAGGCCTCGCGGGCGGCCCGCTTGTACTCATGTGCGCCGGGCCAGTGCCCGCCGGCTGCTTGTGCGGAACTCATAGGTTTCCCCCTATATCGCGATCTGTTCTCGATGCGTCAACGATATATCGATAGCGTGTCGTGAGCAAGCCTTGCCCGAGAGTGATCCAGATCACGAAAAAGTTGCGGAATCGGGGAACAGGATTGGGGAGAGCGTCGTTATCTAGAGCAGACGAGGTCGTTCCGCGTCGGCAGGGCTGGGGGGTGCTGTCGCCGCGGAGACGACCTCGTCTGCATTTCCGGCCGCTTATGGCCACCATCGCGCGCCTCACGGCATGCCTCAGCGCGTAAAGGGGCGCTTTGCCGTACAGTCCCGATCATGATGGGGCACACGCATGCGATGACCGGGGCCATCGCCTGGCTGGGGCTTGCGCCCGCCTTCGCCGCACTGCCGTTGCTGACCGAGTCCTCCCGGTTCATCGAGACGGGGATCATGGCGGGCGCGTTAGGCCCGGCCGAACTGGTCGCGGGCGCCGTCGTCTGCGCGGGCGCCGCGATGCTGCCCGACCTCGACCATCCGAGCGCGACCATCGCCCAGACGTTCGGGCCGGTCACCTGGATGCTGAGCAAGGGCGTGTCGTGGATCAGCGGCGGGCACCGCGGCGCCACGCACTCGCTGGTCTTCGCGGTGGCGATGGGGTTGGGGGCACACTGGCTGGCCAACACCTATCCCATCGGCCGCGACATCATGGTCGTGCTGCTCATCGGCCTCGCGCTCCGCGCGATAGGCGTCGGGATCCCGGGGAACAAGGCGGGGTCCGCAATGATCAACGTCGGGCTGACCGCCGGGCTCTACGCCGTCTTCCTCTCCCTGTCCGTCGGGTACGCCTGGCTGGGGCTGGCCGTGGGGATCGGGTGCCTCATCCATGTGGTGGGCGACTGCATGACCGAGCGGGGATGTCCGGTGTTGTGGCCATTGGGGGCCAAGTTCGTGTTGCCGTGGAAGATCGGCATCAAAACGGGCAAGAAATTCGAGCAGAAGATCCTGGCGCCGATCCTGTCGGTCGCGATCATCGGGCTGCTGTACTGGCGCCTGGCGCCCGTTTAACTTGATGTCGAGATACTCTAGAGATATCTTGACGTCGAGAGATCTGCCGCGGCCTGCGAGTTAGGCTCACCTAACGTGCCTGTCATTCCGGGAGTGCGGCAGGATTTGGGGGAGCGAACCCGACGCAGCGAGCGGAGTGGAGACCCGACGAAAGAGGGACTCCACGAAGCGAGTGAGAAGCGGTGAGCGACTCATGAGCACGTAAACCTGTCTGATGGAGGAGGCGAATCACCGTGTCCGCGAACAGCTTCGGCAGCCGTGACACGCTACGCGTCGGCGACGCGTCATACGAGATTTTCCGGCTGGATGCCGTCGAGGGCGCCGCACGCCTCCCGTACAGCCTGAAGATCCTGCTGGAGAACCTCCTCCGCACCGAGGACGGCGCCAACATCACCGCCGACCACATCCGTGCGCTGGGCTCCTGGGACCCCAAGGCGACGCCGAGCGTGGAGATCCAGTTCACGCCTGCGCGCGTCATCATGCAGGACTTCACCGGCGTGCCCTGCGTGGTCGACCTGGCCACCATGCGGGAGGCCGTCCGCGACCTCGGCGGCGACCCGGCCCGCATCAACCCGCTCGCGCCCGCCGAGATGGTCATCGACCACTCGGTCATCGTCGACTTCTTCGGCCACCCCGACTCCTTCCAGCGCAACGTCGAGCGCGAGTACGAGCGCAACCGCGAGCGTTACCAGTTCCTGCGGTGGGGCCAGACTGCCTTCGACGAGTTCAAGGTCGTGCCGCCCGGCACCGGCATCGTCCACCAGGTCAACATCGAGCACCTGGCCCGCGTGGTGATGATCCGCGACGGGAAGGCCTATCCCGACACCTGCGTCGGCACCGACTCCCACACCACCATGGAAAACGGCATCGGCGTCCTGGGCTGGGGCGTCGGCGGCATCGAGGCCGAGGCCGCGATGCTCGGCCAGCCGATCTCCATGCTCATCCCGCGGGTGGTCGGCTTCAAGCTCAGCGGCCAGCTCCCGGCCGGCGCCACCGCCACCGACCTGGTCCTGACGATCACCGAGATCCTGCGCAAGCACGGCGTCGTCGGCAAGTTCGTGGAGTTCTACGGCGAGGGCGTCTCGTCCGTGCCGCTGGCCGACCGGGCCACGATCGGCAACATGAGCCCCGAGTTCGGCTCCACCTGCGCGATCTTCCCGATCGACGGCCAGACCATCGACTACCTGCGGCTGACCGGGCGCAGCGAGGAGCAGATCGCGCTCGTCGAGGCGTACGCCAAGGCCCAGGGCCTCTGGCTCGACCCGTCCGCGCCCGAGCCCGAGTTCTCCGAGTACATCGAGCTCGACCTGGCCACCATCGTCCCGTCCATCGCCGGCCCCAAGCGCCCGCAGGACCGCATCGCGCTGTCGGCCGCCAAGGCCACGTGGCGCCACGACGTGCAGAACTACGTGGAGGACGGCGTCGACGAGGCCGGCGAGGAGACCTTCCCGGCCTCCGACGCGCCCGCCTCCAACGCCAGCGCCAACGGCGGCCGGCCGCACAAGCCGGTCCCCGTCACGCTGGCCGACGGCACGTCGTTCGAGATCGACCACGGCATCGTCTCCATCGCCGCGATCACCTCGTGCACCAACACCTCCAACCCGTACGTCATGCTCGGCGCGGCGCTGCTGGCCCGCAACGCCGTCGACAAGGGCCTGACCCGCAAGCCGTGGGTCAAGACGTCGCTGGCCCCCGGCTCGCAGGTCGTCACCGGCTACTTCGAGCGGTCCGGGCTGCAGCCGTACCTCGACAAGATCGGCTTCAACCTGGTCGGCTACGGCTGCACCACCTGCATCGGCAACTCGGGGCCGCTGCCGCCGGAGATCTCCGAGGCCATCCAGGCCAACGACCTCGCCGTCACGGCCGTGTTGTCGGGCAACCGCAACTTCGAGGGCCGCATCAACCCCGACGTCAAGATGAACTATCTGGCCTCGCCGCCGCTCGTGGTGGCGTACGCGCTGGCCGGGACCATGGACCTCGACCTCGACACCGAGCCGCTCGGCCTCGGCAACGACGGCGAGCCGGTCTATCTGAGGGACATCTGGCCGTCGCCGGAGGAGATCTCCGCCGTGGTCAACTCCTCCATCGGCCGCGACATGTTCGAGCGCGACTACGCCGACGTGTTCAAGGGCGACGACCACTGGCGCTCGCTGCCGATCCCGACCGGCAACACCTTCGAGTGGGACCCGGACTCGACGTACGTCCGCAAGGCACCGTACTTCGAGGGGATGCCCTCGAAGCCGGAGCCGGTGTCGGACATCACGGGCGCCCGCGTGCTGGTCAAGGTCGGCGACTCGGTCACCACCGACCACATCTCGCCGGCGGGCTCCATCAAGGCGGGCACCCCGGCCGCGCAATACCTGCAGGCCAATGGGGTCGAGGTCAAGGACTTCAACTCCTACGGCTCGCGGCGCGGCAACCACGAGGTGATGATCAGGGGCACGTTCGCCAACATCCGCCTGCGCAACCAGATCGCCCCCGGCACCGAGGGCGGCTACACGCGCGACTTCACCCAGCCCGACGGCCCGGTGTCGTTCATCTACGACGCCTCGGTCAACTACGCGGCCGCTGAGACGCCGCTGGTGGTGCTGGCAGGCAAGGAATACGGCTCGGGCTCCTCGCGCGACTGGGCGGCCAAGGGCACGGCGCTGCTGGGCGTGCGGGCGGTCATCGCGGAGTCGTACGAGCGCATCCACCGCTCCAACCTGATCGGCATGGGCGTGCTGCCGCTGCAGTTCCCCGAGGGCGGCTCTGCGGCGTCCCTGGGGCTGACGGGCGAGGAGACGTTCGACATCACGGGGGTCGAGGAGCTCAACAAGGGCGGCATCCCGCAGACGGTGCACGTCAAGGCCGGCGATACGGAGTTCGACGCGGTGGTCCGCATCGACACGCCCGGAGAGGCCGACTACTACCGGCATGGCGGCATCATGCAGTACGTGCTGCGGTCGCTGCTCACCAAGTAGATCTTCCCGCGCCCCCGTCCGGTCATGAGCCGGGCGAGGGCGGGGAAACCCTCGCTGTCTCGTTGAGCCGGGGGTGGGGCGCGATCCTCACGCGCCCGCATCGGGGGAACGACCCGACACACAGAGAGCCGCCCGGCGGGACACCCCCCGCCGGGCGGCTCTCGCGTTTCAAGGACACGCCGATCACGTGCGGAACGTCACACGGCCCGGTACGGGTTTCGGTTCGGCCGACGGGACCGACCGACCGGCCTGCTTAGACGCCTCAACGATCACATTGGTTTACCGTGGCATCACGGAAATATTGCCAATTTGATGACAAAAGGGTTGCGGCCCCGACAGAATGCGGTGCCATCCAGCGTCTACCGCAACTGGAGGAAACCCCCTATGCGTAGACCCCTTGGGGTACTCGCCGGCCTCGTGAGCCTGGCAGCGATATGCACGCCACTCACCGCGGCCGAGGCCGCGACGGCATCGGAGGCCGCCAGGTGCCGCGTGAGCGTCGCCAAGCCTCGGCTCAACTCCGCGCTCAAGATCGAAACCTTTGCCGCCCGCCGCGGCTGTTTCTCCTCTGCCCTGCTGCGCATCCGCATCAAGCGCGCCGTCCCCGGCCGCGACCCCGTGGTCAAGAGCGGGGCCGCCAGGAACGGCCGCGTCAAAGTCGCGGTGGCCTGCCAGCCCGGCGTCTACTACGCGACCGCCACCGACCTCCGCGGCCGCACCCTCGCCAAGTCCAGGGCGGCTCGGCTGTCCTGCGCCCCGGGCAGCGCCACGCC